>LQAA01000038.1:8120-8192 GCA_001577715.1 Candidatus Adiutrix intracellularis
CGGTTATTCCCTACTACGGTTATGCCCGGCAGGATCGCAAAGCCGCTCCTCGGGTACCTATTTCGGCTAAGG
>LQAA01000039.1 GCA_001577715.1 Candidatus Adiutrix intracellularis
CAAAGCCGCTCCTCGGGTACCTATTTCGGCTAAGGCCGTGGCCGATCTCATTACCGCTGCCGGAGCCAGTCGTGTTCTGGGTATGGATCTCCATGCTGGTCAGATTCAGGGTTTTTTTAATATACCGGTCGATCACCTTTATGCTCTCCCGGTTTTTTTAGAGTATCTATCAGAAAGAAAGGCCCGGGGCGAGGATTTAGTTTTGGTTTCTCCCGATGCCGGGGGCGTGGAGCGGACCCGCTCGTATGCTAAAAAATTGGGGGCGCCCATAGCCATCGTCGATAAACGGCGTGAAGCTCCCAATGTGGCTAAGGTCATGAATATTGTGGGCGAGGTTAAAGGCCGAGTAGCTGTTATTGTTGACGATATGGTAGATACAGCCGGCACTCTAACTCAGGCTTCTAAAGTTACTATGGAACTCGGAGCTAAAGAGGTTCTGGCCTGCGCCACTCACCCAATCTTCTCCGGCCCGGCGCTGGATCGTATTGATGCCTCGGCCCTTTCTGCCGTGGTGGTCACCAACAGTATTCCTTTAAGCCCCAGGGCTCTGGCTTCACCCAAGATTAAGATTATGAGTGTAGGACGGCTTTTGGGAGAAGCCATCAATCGCATTCATCAGCAGGATTCGGTGAGCGCCCTATTTGTTTAGCTGGCGACGAAAAAACTGTTGGTTTAGGGAGCTATTTTTGCTACAATATTTAGTTTGTAATAGGTAAACTTTTTAAGTTTAAGCTTGATTTCGCTTATCCGATTTGTCGTTCTTAAGATCAGGAGGATTTTATTGTGGGTCTTTCAACAATATTAAACGCCAAACAGCGTGACATCAAAAACGGTCCCCGGGCTGGTAGCCTTCGTCGCCAAGGTCTACTCCCGGCCGTTTTTTATGGCCCTGGCCTAAAAATGACTCAGAGCCTGTCTCTAAACTACAAAGAATTTAAAACTGCCCTGACCATTAGCCCAGGTAACCGGACGCTCTACACTTTGATGATTGAGGGTCAGTCGCCCCAAGTTGTTCTCCTGAAGGATTTTCAGGTCGATGCCCTCAGTCGCAAAGCTATTCACGCCGACTTTTACCTAGTTAATTTGACTAAACCTGTTACCGTAAAAGTCCCGGTAATTTTGAACGGTAAACCCGTGGGAGTAGAAAAAGGTGGACAGCTTCAACCTGGGGTTCGAGAAGTTCTTGTGAGCACCTTACCAGATCAGGCCCCGACCGAGGTGGCAGTGGATGTTTCCGATTTGGCGTTGGGCCAATCTCTACACCTATCTCAGATGAAGGTTCAGGGTGAATACCGGTTAGTTTTCACTACCGATTTGCCGGTGGCTACCGTGGTAACTCCTAAGGGCTTCAAAGCTGAAGTTGAGGGCGTTGTCGAAGGTGCCGCTACCATTGCCGTCGAAGCCGCAATTGCGCCCGCCGGCAAGGTCGCGCCTAAGAAGGCGGCCAAAACTGTTCCCAAGTCCTCTCCCAAGGGCAGGAAATAATTCCCTTCGGTGGGGGCTCCGCGTCTGATTGTCGGATTAGGTAACTTCGGCTGGGAATATGAACGGACTCGTCATAACGCTGGTTTTCTAGCTGCCGAAAGATTGGTTACTATTTTTAATCTGACTTCGCCAGTTTGTTTCAAAAACAGCCAAATCGTTCGGGGTCAGGTCTCAGGCGAAAAAGTAATCATTGCTTGGCCCCAAACTTTTATGAATCTTTCCGGCCAAGCTGTACGGGAGCTGGCCGCTTTTTACAAAACTCCGGGGCGAGATATCCTGATTCTGCATGACGAAATAGATCTGACCCTGGGTCGCCTGAAAATATCTTTTGGTGGCGGCTTAGCTGGGCACAAGGGTTTAACTTCAATTCTAACTCTTTTGCGCGAGAATTTTTGCCGTTTAAAAATCGGTGTTGGCCGCCCGCCGGCAGAAAAATTTTCTGGAAGTATCGCTGATTATGTTTTAGGCCGGTTTACCGACCAAGAATGGGCACGAATGGATGAAACTTTAACTCGGGCTGCTTGGGCCGCCGCTGCCTGGGTTAAATTGGGGCTAGCTTCGGCTCAGAACCAGATTAATCGCCGCGATCAGGAGCCAGAAGGTTAGAACTCGTGAAGAGCCGGCTACGACTAGCTCGCTTTAAGCTTTTTAGCCGCCGCTATTTCGATATGGTGTTCACGAAATCTTAGAAGAGTGAGAACATCGGGATTACCACCCGGGCTGTAGTTAACATGGGCTTGAGGAAACTAGTACTGGTACGGTCCCACAACTTTCATCATAATTTGATTGAACCTACCGTCACTAACTAGGCTTAGTACATTTTAGCTGAAATAACCGTTTTTGGGGATTACCTAAAGTCGTGGTTTCTTACGGTCTGGTTGTTGACGTTACGGCCTGGGTGGAGAGATATCTGGACCCTTTTACAACCTTTGCTAGTTAACGGTAGAGCTTTTGCCCCTGTATGAAAGTAAGATTATAGTACCCACGGCGCTGTTCTTTGGTTTGGAACGTATGGGTCTGGCCAGTCGGGATCTGAATCTGTACTAGAAAGTAGTGCTCATTCTCACCGATGGACTGGAAACTAATTCTCTAAATTTAGCTTAGGCTATCTTTTCCTAAAATAAATTTTGAGATATGAGATCAACGCCTTTATGGCTATCGCCGGGTTTAACTTCATAAAATGGATATGGGTGGGAAGGTTTTATTTGCACCTAGTTATTTTGAGACTTTTGATTACAATTTACGCTAATAGAATCCTTAACGCTTAAGTCGATGTCTTTTTTTAAATACTTTTTAAAGGTCAACTAAATATGTAAGCTTTGTCTGGCTAATAAGTTTTATGTTAGAGATATATAATAAGAATGAAGGCTGAATTAGTGTATTTGTAATGATGGGACAACTAAGATGATAGTCTTGGGAAATGCATTTCGGGGAGTGAAGACGTGATACATGCGGATGGACTAGAGATGAATAAAGAGATGACTTTTGGTAATGAAGTTGTTTTGTTCTTTCTACCATAGTGTTTCGATTAACCGGCAGACGCTGTACATGGTGAAAGTTAACAAATTAAATACTACCAGAAGCGCGACGAAAATTTCTTTCCCGTATTCGAAATTATGTTTCAGATTATAACCGTTACTTTTTAAAAAATTGAGGGGTTTTGTTTTTTATTTTTCATTGACTTCTAGCGCATTTGAACAAGCTTTTAATGTTATTTTTGGAAAGTTTAAGCTCAATAATGAAGTTATAGGTCGGAGTTTTTATCTCGTCAGCGAGGTCTATTATTTTAATAGTGATCTAGTTAACTTTTAAAGAAATTTCACCATTGCTAATTGGAACTCTTCCAGTTATTCATACCGATATTCTCTTCGGTCTTTGCCTGGAATAAGCTTGCGTAAAGATAAGTCATTCAGTTTAACTTCAGAAAGATACTCTTGTAAAGTCTTATAGCTAGAAGGGTTATAGAGAAAGATAAAGCTAAAAGCAGAGTTCATTTTTTTTGTGGAATAATTGGTGGGTATAAGGGGCGTTACCTAGAAAAATAGGATGGAGTTATTTATTTTTTGAACCCTACTTATCCAGTCAGCATGAGGTAGTTTTTTATGCGTAGTTTTATTTCTTATCCCTGTATTGCGAGGTCATAAATTTTGAGGTCAGGGGTAGATCTGTATTTTCGCTCGGCGTGGCAACGAAGATTCTTAAAAAATTGTAAAAATATTCTATTTCTCTATCGAAATATCTTTTGATAGAGCAATTCCGACAATATATTTTATGGTAATTGAAATATTCAGACTTATCCAAAGTAATTGAAAAATTATTGCTAAACTGTTTAAAGGGTTTTAGGGCATCTATTAGACGCAAGTCAGAAACAATATTAAAAAATATTGAGTCAAAATGGTTAGATTTAATTTCATCCAGTATCTTACGGGTATGATTATCCGAAGGAAGGCTTACGTTTTGAAAAAGAGTTTGCAAATTGGAACGACTATGCAGTACTTGAGAAGTGCGCTGGTGAGCCAGACAAAAAAAGACTCTGCATAAAAAGAAAATGCCGCTAAGCATCTGTCAAACATGGAATAATGAATATTTTGACCGCAATGCCTATCCTGTACTTCTTCAACCTGCTCCTAAAGTAAGAATGTATATTTCTCCAAAATACTTTATGGATATATTTTGACATAAAATTAAGTATATTACAATAAATTTAATATAAAATATGCTAAATAAGAATCGCTATTTCGCCTCCGGTAGGCTTGACATCTCGAATAATTATGCTTATTGTATTAAAAAATAGATATTTATTTGTACTTATACTAACTCTTGCCAAACGAATCTCACCTAAATGTTACCTTCCTAACGTACGGCTGCATCATTATGATGCAGCCCGTTTCTTATGTATGATATATGGTCAAGGCTCAGGCCTAAGGTTTTCTCCCGGAGACGATAGTAGATTTTTTTAATTACGCCTAGAAGTTCGCTCCGTTTAAAACAGTTGGTAAGCCTCTTTAACTAAAAAGATAATTGAGACGATCTTAGTTTTTAAGTTAGCTTTCACCATAAAGCTCTATCGCTTTGATAGGAGTTATTCCTGACTCAATAATAACTTTAGTGCCAAGAGACTTCTTTAAGTCATCGGCCATGCTAGGAAACGTTGATAATATTAGATTAAGTTGGTAGTACTTATTATCACCGTCATAATTTAATCTGAATTTTTATAAGTAGAAGCGTACACAAGTAGTATTTTTACGATAGTAAAGTACTATTATTATCGTAAAAGCGTATCTGTATAGATATTATTTCCTACTTAATATAGTAATATTAATTGGTTGTTATACATCTGTTTCAAAAATAGATTATATACTGTTACTAGCTATTGGTAGACAACCTCCGCCCGCTGAATTAAATATCGCTGATGCTAACAAAGATAAGCTTTACGAGACTATGAACTAGCCGACGGATAAGCAGTAAGATATTTGAGGCCAGACTGGCCAAGCGTCACCTTCATCACGGGGACACCGTATTTTACGATCTGTCGTTAAACTATACTAAGAGTGTTTCGGATATTCACGTGATAAAAAGGGAGGTAAGTATCAGATAAATTTATAGTCTATTAGCTAATAGAGACGAGAACTCCATATCTATTAACGCCTAGCTAGGTAATACTTCTGATTCAACCATATTCATCCCGACGATTGAAAAAATCAGGGTTAAATTTAGGCTGGGTAAAGTAGTGACTGTAAGGTGATTCGAGGATGTAAGGGGCTAAAAATATAACCCTTCTGCAAGCCATGAGAGATATAGGTTAGACAAATGTCTTAAACTTTACATTTATACGGGGGTTACTTGATAATCATAAAATACAGCTTACTTTTTTTGACAAGATAGAACTTTTTTAATTTATTGCGCTGGACGAATATTCAGGAGAAAGACTGATAGTCTACCGTAATTTATTTCTAGTCGATAAGCGGGTCAAAACCAGAAAGGAACTGTTGATCACCATCCAAAAAAATCTGGAGCAAATCGGGGCTAATTTTTAAGTCGAACGTTTATAGGGGCGAGGATACTATAGATCTAGTTGTCAAGCAGAAGATAATTAGTATAGAGCAAAAGTCGATTTTGAATGGAATCTATATGATTAGAGCATTAATTAATAAAGATAAAATAAGCTCGAAGTAATGCGTCCACACTTATAAAAATTTCTCTAGGTAGAACGGACTTTCAAAATAGTAAAGAGCGTTGCCATAAAATATAACCTATACTTCAACTAACTGGAACAAAGAGTCAGGGCTCATGTTAAAGGCTGGTAGAGGTTATTTCGGCCAGTCTTCGGTTGTTGCGCTGCAGAGTGCAGTCGTGTTAGTTAGAAGTGAAGATGCGGCCGTATTGGTTAGTTATAACTTTAATTTTAATATAGTTAAATTATTGATAAAAATTACTATAGTTGGTTACGGTGATTATCAAGTGAGATATAATTACACAATAATATAAAAGTATACTATATTGTGATTATGGAATTAAGCAAACTGTAAAGTACAGCCGTTTGTAGTCGAAGGATTAGAATGTCTCGTCAGTTGTGGAGAGATAGCCAATCCTTTAAAGAAAGTCTCTGTTGCTTTGAAGACTCATTCTGAAGTAATTTTGGGTGCTTTACTTGAAAAGTTCTTCTTAAGTATAGGCGAGATCGGATATAAAGAAAATAGTCATCATTTTTGGACCTAGATTTTTTAGGTTCTTTTTTCTGGTGTGTAGAATATCAGCCTATCGATCAACAGGGGTTCTTTATTCATTTCTAAGGAAATAATTTTGTTGGCTTTCGTAGGCCGTGATTACTATACAGCCTATCACAAATATTTGAAAGACTGCCTGGCCCAGATTCAATTCTAGCTGACTTATTTCGTTAGGGATGCACGATTTTTATTAGAAAATTAGAACTCGGTAGCCTGAATTTATAAGTTAAAGCTGTGGGAACGATTGCGACGCCTATTTTGACTTTATTTTTGTAGTTTTGAGTAGGGCTCTGTTATTCAGGGAAGCCGTTTCGAGATTGGGTGTAATTAGTCGCGTATTTGGGTGGTTAATTCCATTTTCACTGTGATAAGGTGTTCCCCCCCTTTCAATTTTTGTACTAAGGTATCAACTTTTTCTGCATAAAGTAGGCATATCCTTTACCACTTAGTTTATAAATCTTAATCTGTAAAAAAACACGTCCCATGAACGGTTATAAATTTTCAATATAGATTCAGGGGTTTCTGAAGGAGATAGGGTTATGTTGGAGGCTTTTTAAAAAGCGTCTTCCAACTTCTTGTATTGTAAATCTTAATTATTCCTTTGCCGCTGTTTTTACTTTTGGTTTTGAGTATAACGGGAAAGTTGATTTTTGCGGCTGTACGCTCCGAGCGGTGGGGACATCAACGGTCTCTTTTGAGCTGGCTGGGCACTACGGAGATGTCGAGGGGAATAGTCAGTTTCTGTATCTTAATCTTGGTGCCCAAAAGTTTTAGTAATTTCATCGTACTTCCAATGAAGATAAGCTTAGTTTCTTTATATAGAGGGGGAAAGTGATCGTCTTCCGAGGTGAAGTCTTAGCCGAGATGGATGCTCAGAACCCTCCGTTGCTTAGTTAGAGAGATAATGAGTTTCAGATGTAGAAGTTTGTGGGTGGTCGAAACGGCGGGAGAGGCTTTGTTAATGTTAGTGGTGATCGTAATGGATATAGCGTTGAAGTGTTCCCAGAAAGAACGGCAAATACGCTGGGCGCTGCTGCTTGGTTGGCTACTAGGAGGGGTTAGAGGGGCAATTTTTTAATACAGTACCAAAGGTGAGTATAGTCATTTGGACGATCCCGGTCGTAACGAGTTTCCGGATGGGCAGGTTCTGGCGGTTGCTTCGTGGCGGGTTTAAATTTCTCGGGTTTATCTGTTTCAGTTTAATTCGTCGTTAGTTTTAGTTCAAATATAGAATCTATAGAATCTTTGGTGGCGGCGGGTTTGGTCAGGAATGGTTTTAGAATGGGTTGAGTCTTTTATTCTTCAAGATGGGTTGTAGCCTTAATTGAATGGCTGAGACTCTGCGGCTTGGGATGATTTAAACTTTATGGCCATCTTAGGTTTAATTATTTTGGGTCTAACTATCTGAGGCTTGGATGTTTTCGATTGGGTCGGACTTTATCTTTTTCAGGCGGGTCGAGTTAGTTTTCCCCCTTTAGCTGGTGGTAGTGTTTCCGCCGGGGTTAGTTTTTTTGATGATTCGGCTATTGGGGGAGTTCGGGATCTTTAAAGGTAATCTGGGTTGCCTTTAGTTCATCCGGGCGCTTGATCGCTAGGGGAGCTTTCTTTAGCTGGCGGCGGGTTGACAAGCACGGGTCGGAAAGCGCCTACCTGCTGAAAAATGGGCTTCACTACCCATTGGCCGTGCCGATTTATAAAACCGTAAAGTTCGCCGACCCGAGCTTCTGACAGGCCGTTTTCAGAAAAATAGAGGCTAGCGGTTAAAACCGGATTTATTACCCAGCGGCCCTTTTCATCCATTAGACCCCAGCGCCTTTCTTCCGTAAAAATCTGCATTAACCCGCTTTCCCCAGTGCTGATTATCATCAGGTATTTCGGTTCCACTATCCATTTCCCTTGGCGGTCAATTAGGCCCCAGGCTCCGGCTTTTTCTACCGGGGCCTGACCGGTCTGACTTTCAAAATCGTTGACATTGTCGTAAGTGGGCTTGATGATCCATTGACCAGTGCGGTTTATGAAGCCGTACAGGCCGTTTTGTTGGGCTGCAGCTAGGCCGCTGCGACCGAATTCGTGTAGATGCTGAAAAAGGGGCTTCACTACCCAGTCGCCGGAACGATTAACAAAACCGTAAAGTCCGTCAACTTCTTTCTGGGCTAGGGCTAGGCCGTCGTTTCCGAAATCGCCGAGTGAGGCGAATTTAGTTTTAGTCACCCAGCTGCCCTTGGGGTCGATCAGGCCGTAAAATTCGCCGGTGGCGACCTTAGCTATACTGTCGTCAAAAGGGAAAGCCTGGTCAAAACGTGGTGGGATGGCCCAGGTCCCAGTCGAATTTATATAGCCCCATAATGTTTCGCCTTGGCGCCGGGCCGGGGCTAGGCCGTTGGGATCAAAAATTTCTACTCTGTCGAAAATAGGTTCGATGGCCCAAGCACCAGCGGTGGTTATGAAGCCCCAGTAACCTTCCTGGTTCTGAGCGCCGGCCAGATGATTAGGGCCGAAAGGTTGAATTTCTTTGAATTCAGGTGATTTTATCACCTGGTTCAATACGCTGACCAGATTATAAAGGTGGCCTGTCTGATTGCAGTTTTTTCCCCTAGCCACTTTAACTAGGCCGTCTATTCCGGTAGTCATCTTCACCTGATCAAAATTAGGCTGAAGCACCCATTGGCCTTGAACATTGATCACGCCGGTCCGTCTTCTCTTAGAGGCTATAGCTAGGCCGTTTGGAGTGAAGTCGCCGATAGTGTCGAAATCAGGCCGGATTACCCACTGACCCTTTTCATTGATGGCCCCACATTGGTTAGCGTTGCGATGTAGACAGGCTATTGCTAGATAGTCTGTAGCTTCAGCGGCCATACTTCCCAGTCCAGGAACTAATCCGATTAGTATGGTGGTAGCGATTATTTTTTCTATATTTTTCATTAGTTTTCTTAATTTTACTCAAGACCTATAGTACCGGACCATATTTGCCAGCGGCCGCCATCTGGATCTTCCACCACTAGTTGTCCGGCCGGGCCTAGGCCGGTTAAGTACCCGGTTAGACGCCTGGCGGTC
>LQAA01000041.1 GCA_001577715.1 Candidatus Adiutrix intracellularis
CCTCACGAAGGGTTATCTCATCTCCCACTCTAACTCCGTAAGAGGGGATGTTGACCCGCGCACCATTAATCAATAGGTGCCGATGGGTAACCATCTGACGAGCCTGACGAATGGAACGGGCAAACCCCAAACGATAGACAAGGTTGTCCAAGCGACATTCCAGAGATTTTAGAAGAGCCACACCAGTCATTTCTGAACTTTGCTGACTGGCTTTCACATAACGCAGGAACTGACGTTCCATAATGCCATAGTAAGCTTTGACCTTCTGTTTTTCTAAAAGCTGCAGCCCGTATTCTGAAGCTTTACGGCCGCCCCTGGTGTTCTTACCTTCTCCTCTTTTGAGAGCCTTGGGGTGACCATAAATATTGATCCCCAAGCGGCGGCACATTTTGAACCGGGGTTCGCGATGAGTGGCCATAAATTTAAATGCTCCTTTTTTTAATCGATGAATATAATCTCTAAAGCCAAGAATTACAAAATTGATATTATAGACTAAAGACGACCAAAAAGCAATAAGAATTCCCTTATTATTATCAGGTACATAAAAAATAAGCCCCTTTCCCCGCCCTAGCATTGCGTTCATGGTCTCCACCAGAGTCAGTCTAGCTCTGATAGGGCCAGGGGCAGCCGTATTCCAAAGTTTTACTTTCCAGTAATCAGCCTTTGTTTAAAAGCGTTTTCAAGCTTTTCAACAGCAACTCGCCATAGATTACGGGTGATCCACCTTTAACCTTTTCAGTTATTAGCTTTAAGAATTCTATCGTATTTATTAACCTCTACAACCTTACCCCTAAAAGAACTATTTATTTTTACTTCCATTTACCGATTTACCCATAAACGGGTTAATGTTTTCCTTCAACGTTAGTTAGTCAACCGTTAGGCCTTCCAACAATTGACCCCTGATCTATCCCACTCCCCTTTCCGTATTCTTACCTACCGTATCCACATAATACCCATAATACCAGGAATGCCTGCTGCCATATTTATACTTCAGGTTAACATGCCTATCAAATATTATCAGTAAGCTTTACCCTTCAAATAACCCGTACCTCTGATACGCTGTATTTTATCATTACCCCCACAAAATATATTGATATAGTTAGAATAGCACTACCCCTCCCTCCCGCATATGCTAAGCTACTCTCATCTATTCGGACCGTTTCCTCATGTCTTCTTGATACAACTGGTAACCATTCATTATTTTAACCTTCGGAAGCTTATTTAACTTAGAGCTAAAGTTGAAGAACATCTAACACTAACTAATATTTGATAAATATGCTTATCCAAAGGAATTTATACATTTCAAAAAATAGTTTGCGAATTGGAACGATTATGCAACTCTTGAAGAATGCGTTAATAAGCTAGAAAAGAGGGATTCTACATGAAAAAAACAAAAAATGCCACCCAGCATATGTTAAATATAAAGTAATAGTTACTCTAACTAAAACGCTTATCTGGTGCCTCTTCGTCTTCTCCTGAAGTAAAGATATACATTTCTTTAACTGTTACATAAATATATTTTAATATAAATTAATGTAAATTTAGGTATATCCTGGCAGGTTTAATACAAACTATACTAAAAATAAGAATCGCCATCTAAAATTGCTAATCCTTAACAACTTTTTAAATGCGTAAAAACAATCTTATTTTATCTTGACGAAAACTTATTCAGAATATATAATACAGAAATATCATATGTATACCGTATATTTTTTATGTGTCTGTTCAGCCAGTTCAACCAGAATGAAACCGACCTAGCCACCAGGATTTAAAGTAAAAGAGCACTATGAACGAATGGACCAAGGAACAGATTGAACACATGAAAACAGCCCTACACTTAGCCCGTCGGGGCTGGGGCCTTGTTTCGCCCAACCCTATGGTAGGGGCGGTGGTAGCTAAAGGGCGCCGGGTACTAGCCACAGGCTGGCACACCGGGCTAGGGCAACCTCACGCCGAAACCGTAGCCCTATTGGAAGCCGGCCGCAAGGCCAAAGGGGCCGACCTCTATCTTAACCTGGAACCTTGTCACCACTACGGACATACCGGACCCTGCACCGAAGCTATTTTACAGGCTGGTATCACTAGAATCTTTTTCGGCACCCCCGACCCAAACACCGTGGCCAGCGGCGGGGCCCAGGCCTTAACCAAAGCCGGGATAGAGGTCAAATGCGGCCTTCTGGCCCAAGAATGTTTTGAACTGAACCTCTTTTTCTTTAAATGGGTTCTAACTCAGCGGCCTTTTGTCATTCTCAAGACCGCCGCCTCGCTGGATGGAAAAACCGCTACCACCACTCGAGAATCGCAGTGGATTACCTCTAAAGCGGCCCGAAACTTCGGCCATCATATCCGGACTGGGGTAGACGCCATTATCGTCGGCCGTAACACTGCTAAAAAAGATAACCCCGAACTCTCCGCCCGCCCCTGGGGTCGACGCAAAATGCATCGACAGCCCTGGCGAGTAGTACTGGACCCGGACCTAAAACTACCCGCTCACCTTAAACTTTTTGACCCCACCTTAGGCGGCCCCACTTTGGTTTTCTGCGGCCCCGAAGCCTCGCTAGCCAAGACCCGGAAACTAACCAATATGGGTCACCAGGTCATTCTAGCCCCACGTCTGGATAATAATCTACTCTCCATCAAATGGATTATAGAAGAACTGGGTCGCCGTTCAGTGCAAAGCGTGCTTCTGGAACCGGGCGCCACTCTAGCTGCCTCCGCCTTTCTAAACGAGCCGATAGTAGATCTAGCCCATTTTTTTCTAGCCCCAATCTTTTTAGGCGGGGTTAATGCCCCGGGGATACTCGGCGGCACGGGCCTGAATCATTTAAACCAAGCCCAACCAGCGAAGGTACTAAAAGTAGGGCGGAAGGGCCCGGACATCCACATCACAGTCCGGCCCCAGAACGGCTTCGGCGACCCTAGCGACATCGCAGCCCTGTTCCAAACGACTAACCTCACCCCCACCCCCTGGCTGGCTCTAAACTAAATGTTCACCGGACTGCCCACAGGCCTCGGTCACATCGCCCGCTTGCGCCCTCTGCCGGGCCAGGAAAACGAACTAACCATCTTGGCCGATTTTAACTGGCTTGAACCCCTAACGGTAGGCGAGAGTATCGCTGTTTCTGGGGTCTGCCTGACGGTAACGGCCCCAGTCGAGCCACACGGCTTCACCGCCCTGGCCTCTGCCGAAACTTTAGCTCGCTCCACTCTAGGGGTGGCCAGACCGGTCAACCTGGAACGAGCTCTGACTCTCAACAGCCGCCTTGGCGGCCATCTAGTCAGCGGGCATATCGACGGTCTGGGCCGGGTTCTAACTATCACCCCAGCTGGTTCCAGTCGAATCTACGAATTTACCCTACCCCCGCTCCTCAACCCTTTCGTCGTCTCCAAGGGCTCCATCGCCGTCGACGGTGTTAGCCTCACCGTCAACAAAGCGCAAGACTGGACTTTCACCATCAACCTCATCCCCCATACTGCCTCGCAAACGACTCTAGGTGGATTACAACCGGGGGATCTGGTCAATCTGGAAACCGACCTATTAAGTAAATATGTCCACCGCCTACTGACCACCGACCCCACTGCCCGCCCGCCCCAGGGAGGGGAAGGCTTAAGCCTCTCCACTCTAACCCAAAATGGGTTTCTATAATTATTTTCAAGGAATAGCCTATGCCTTCCCCCACTTTTAAAGCGGCTATTTTCGACCTCGACGGTACCCTACTTGACACTTTAGAAGACTTGAGCGACAGCCTTAACGCCACCCTAACGGCCCAAGGGCTACCCCCTTACACCTATGACGACTATCGCCTCATGATCGGCCACGGTCTTCAGGCTCTAGTACGTCAAGCTCTGCCGGAAGATTGGCGTACCGAGGAGCGCTTTCAAACCATTTTCAACGTTTTTATCCAACTTTACCGGGCTAACCAGCGCCGCCGGACCCGACCCTACCCCGAAGTGCCAAAACTTTTAACCGCCCTGCGAATGGTAAATCTACGTCTGGCCGTACTATCCAACAAAAACCAGACCAACGTAACGGAACTAGTCAACTTTTTCTTCCCCAACCTTTTTGAGGCTACCCGGGGCCTTTGCTCCTCGGTTCCGGCTAAACCTAACCCAACTGCAGCTCTAGCCCTAGCTCGCGATTTCGACCTGCCCCCAAAGGCTTTTTTCTATCTGGGGGATAGCGGCCTGGACATACGCACGGCCCGGGCGGCAGGAATGCACGCTATCGGGGTCACCTGGGGCTATCGAACCCGGGCAGAATTAGTAGCTGAAGGGGCGGAAGATATAATAAACTCACCCGACGAAGTTCTAAGGCTAATTTCATGAGCTGGGAACGCCGGGTAGAGACAAAAGAACCACTGAAAAGACCTAACGTTAGAAAAGTAGAACTAGGTCGACTAATTTGCGCCCCACCAAACTGGGTCCTAACCCAACCGGAAATTATCGACCACCTTAAAACCCGCCCAGGCCGATTACGCCTAGCCCTAACCGGAAGCGTAGCCTCCGGCAAATCCGTTGTAGCCAAGTTGTTTGAACGACTAGGAGCTCGACACATTGATTTTGATCTTCTAGCTCAGCGTGCAGCGGCCCCGGGCGAGCCGGGTTTTAAAGCCGCCATGACCCTTTTAGGCCCGAACTTTCTACAACCGAACGGCACTTTAGATCGACCCAAAGTCGGCCGGGCCATTTTTGCCAACAAAACTCTGAGGGCTAAATTAGAAAAAATTTTTCACCCCCTGATCTGGGGCCTCATGGCAAAGGAACTCGAGCACCTAGCCACTGAACCCTTAGTGCTAATAAGCATACCACTTCTATTCGAGATAGGCCTAGAAACTTTTTTCCGACCCATTATTCTAGTTTTTACCGAACCCGCTATCCAAATGAGACGCCTTCTAGCCCGCAACCCGAATTTGACCCGAGCTAACGCCAAAGCTATAATGGCCAGCCAGTGGCCCGCCCCACCTAAGATTAAGGGCTCACACTTCATCCTCAACAACAGCGGCAGTCTAGCCGGGACCGAGGCCCAGGTTGGTCAGATTCTGATCAAAATAAAAGGCAGCCCCGGTCTTCTAAGCCCCGAGACTGCCTTTTATCACTAATAAATCAGCTATTTATTTTTATTATAGGTAAAAGCCGGAATAGTAGCCCCTTCAAACCTTGTAAGAATAAAATCCGCCACTTCCTGAGTCTGGTAAGCGGCTACAAACTTCAAATACAAAGGATTTTTCCAATCTTCCGGGCGGGCTACAATGACATTAACGTAAGGGGAGGCAGTATCTTCCAAATAAATGGCATCTTTAATGGGGTTCAGTCCAGCCGGAATAGCAAAAGTGTTGTTAATTGCGCACACAGTAACATCGTCTAAAGCACGGGCAGTCTGAGGGGCATCGACTTCCAAAATTTTGAGATCCAGTTTGTTTTCAATAATGTCGAAAGATGTGGCCACCAAGCCAGACTCCGGTTTCAGCTTAATTAAACCTGCTTTCTGCAATAACAAAAGCGACCGGCCACCGTTAGTGGATCGTT
>LQAA01000042.1 GCA_001577715.1 Candidatus Adiutrix intracellularis
CAGACGCCCAAGGTAGGGTCGATGATTGGGGTGAAGTCGTAACAAGGTGAGCCGTAGGGGAACCTGCGGCTGGATCACCTCCTTTCTAAGGAAACCCGGGATTTTGAAAGGTTTTAAACTTTTCTAATCCGTACGGTTTCATAGGTCATCCTGTTATATTTCGCTTTGGTCCACTATTTAGTTTTGAGAGATCCTTATTCTAGAATGGATTCTTTTAAATGCGGGGGCGTATCGGGCCTATAGCTCAGTTTCGGTTAGAGCGCACGCCTGATAAGCGTGAGGTCGATGGTTCAAGTCCATCTAGGCCCACCACTAAGCGGAACGGGGGTGTAGCTCAGTTGGGAGAGCACCTGCCTTGCACGCAGGAGGCCATCGGTTCGAAACCGTTCACCTCCACCAATTTTCTCTCAGCCCCTTATGGGGGGTTGAGTGAAGATTGGTAAATCTTCTCGGGATTATCCCGGTTGGTTCTTTGAAAAATGAATAATGGGTAACATGGTGATGCAAGTCTCAAATATTGCATCACGTTGTATGAGTCTCTATTGTAAAGGATGAGAGACTCATGCGGCATCTTAGACAAAGCGTCTTTAGTTGATAGTATTTGTTTATTTGTAGAACAAAGGTAAGCTACTAAGGGCGAACGGTGAATGCCTTGGCGTCAAGAGGCGAAGAAGGACGTGGTTAACTGCGATAAGCTTCGGTAAGCTGTAAACAAGCTTTGACCCGGAGATTTCCGAATGGGGCAACCCCTCCAGGAAAACCTGGAGATCCTCGGATGAATAAAATAGTCCGGTGGAGGCAAGACTTGGGGAACTGAAACATCTAAGTACCCAGGGAAGAGAAAGAAACCTCGATTCCCCTAGTAGCGGCGAGCGAAGAGGGAAAAGCCCAAACCAGAGAGCATGCTCTCTGGGGTTGTAGGACCGCGATATGGAAGTTGAGATGATAGCCAAAGCGTCTGGAAAGGCGCGCCAAAGAGGGTGACAGCCCCGTCGGTAAAATTGTCAATACTCCTAGTGGCACCTGAGTAGCGCGGGACACGAGAAACCCTGCGTGAATCCGGGAGGACCATCTCCCAAGGCTAAATACTCCTTGACGACCGATAGTGAACCAGTACCGTGAGGGAAAGGCGAAAAGAACCCCGAGAGGGGAGTGAAATAGAACCTGAAACCGTTTGCCTACAAGCTGTAGAAGGCCTATGATCTTCGGATCAGGCTGACTGCGTGCCTTTTGCATAATGAGTCCGCGAGTTACCGTCAGTGGCAAGGTTAAGCCGTTAGGTGGAGCCGAAGCGAAAGCGAGTCTTAAATGGGCGAAATAGTTGCTGGCGGTAGACCCGAAACCAGGTGATCTATCCATGGCCAGGGTGAAGTTTCGGTAAAACGGAATGGAGGCCCCAACCGGTTGAGGTTGAAAACTCTTCGGATGAGCTGTGGATCGGAGTGAAAGGCTAATCAAACCTGGAAATAGCTGGTTCTCTTCGAAATGTATTTAGGTACAGCCTCGGATGTTTTGTAACGGAGGTAAAGCACTGAATGGGCTAGGGGTCTTACAAGATTACCAACCCCAATCAAACTCTGAATGCCGTTACATAAGAGTCCGGGAGTGAGACTTTGGGAGATAAGTTCCAGGGTCGAGAGGGAAACAACCCAGACCACCAACTAAGGCCCCCAAGTTCAGGCTAAGTGGCAAAGGATGTGAAAACGCACAGACAACCAGGAGGTTGGCTTAGAAGCAGCCATCCTTTAAAGATAGCGTAATAGCTCACTGGTCAAGTGAGTTTGCGCCGAAAATATAACGGGGCTAAGCCTGGCGCCGAAGTTGTGGGATTGTTTACGTAAGTGAACAATCGGTAGAAGAGCGTTCTGCGGAGATACGAGTTGGACCGGAAGGACCAATTTAGGCCGTCAGAAGTGATTATGCGGACATGAGTAGCGATAAAACGGGTGAAAAACCCGTTCGCCGAAAGCCTAAGGTTTCCTGAGTAAAGCTAATCTTCTCAGGGTTAGTCGATCCCTAAGGTCAGGCCGAAAGGCGTAGCTGATGGGAAGCCGGTTAATATTCCGGCACCACTGGTGTGGAGCCAGGGGGAGACGAGATGAATAGGGTCAGCCGGGTTCGGTTGTTCCGGTGTAAGCGTGTAGTTGGTCGGGCAGGCAAATCCACTCGGCATTAACAACGAAGCGTTAAGGCGGAGAGACTACGGTTTCTTCAGTGATCGGAAGCATCTCCTAGAAAATCCTCATGAGGCGTTGAAGCATATAGTGATCGTACCGTAAACCGACACAGGTGGGCAGGTAGAGAATACTAAGGCGCTTGGGATAACTCCAGTTAAGGAACTCGGCAAAATAATACCGTAACTTCGGGAGAAGGTATGCCTTCCATGGTGATCTAGTAATAGTGAGCTGAGGGAGGTCGCAGAGAAATAGGGGTAGCGACTGTTTACTAAAAACACAGGGCTATGCAAACTCGTTAAGAGGAAGTATATGGCCTGACGCCTGCCCGGTGCCGGAAGGTTAAGGGGAGAGGTCATTGGGATTCGTCCTGAGAAGCTTTAAACTGAAGCCCCGGTAAACGGCGGCCGTAACTATAACGGTCCTAAGGTAGCGAAATTCCTTGTCGGGTAAGTTCCGACCTGCACGAATGGCGTAACGATTTCCCCACTGTCTCAACAGGAGTCCCAGTGAAATTGTAATAGCGGTGAAGATGCCGTTTACCCGCAGCTAGACGGAAAGACCCCGTGCACCTTTACTATAGCTTGACATTGAGTTTAGGGCTATTATGTGTAGGATAGGTGGGAGACGATGAATCCGGGACGCCAGTTTCGGTGGAGCCAACCTTGAAATACCACCCTTAATATCTTTGAATTCTAATCCGAGCCAGTTGACCCTGGCTGGAGACAGTGTCTGGTGGGTAGTTTGACTGGGGCGGTCGCCTCCAAAAAAGTAACGGAGGCGCGCGAAGGTTCTCTCAGGCTGATTGGAAACCAGCCGTAGAGTGTAAAGGCAAAAGAGAGCTTGACTGCGAGAGAGACATCTCGAGCAGGTACGAAAGTAGGTCTTAGTGATCCGGTGGTTCTGAATGGAAGGGCCATCGCTCAACGGATAAAAGGTACGCCGGGGATAACAGGCTTATCTCCTCCAAGAGTTCACATCGACGAGGAGGTTTGGCACCTCGATGTCGGCTCATCGCATCCTGGGGCTGAAGCAGGTCCCAAGGGTATGGCTGTTCGCCATTTAAAGCGGTACGTGAGCTGGGTTTAAAACGTCGTGAGACAGTTTGGTCCCTATCTGCTGTGGGCGGAGGAAATTTGAGAGGGCCTGACCCTAGTACGAGAGGACCGGGTTGGACGAACCACTGGTGTACCAGTTGTCTCGCCAGAGGCATTGCTGGGTAGCTAAGTTCGGAAGGGATAACCGCTGAAAGCATCTAAGCGGGAAGCCTGCCTCAAGATAAGATTTCCCTGGGGATTTATTCCCCCTGAAGGACCCCGGAAGACTACCGGGTTGATAGGCCGATAGTGTAAGCATGGTAACATGTTCAGCTTATCGGTACTAATAGTCCGTGAGGCTTCCTTTGTTTTATTTCGATGCTATCAGTTTAAGGGCGCTTTGTCTAAGATGTAAAAGCATGCTGTTACCCGTATTCATTTTTCAGAGAATCTCAAAATTCTCTCTGAGTTTTCGGTGGCTATATCGCGGGGGATCACCCGTTCCCTTTCCGAACACGGAAGTTAAGACCCGCTGAGCCGATGGTACTGCCCCTAAGGGGGGTGGGAGAGTAGGTCGCCGCCGAAATTTTTTGTCCCGGGTCTATTCAATAAATAGTCTCGGGGCTTTTTTGTGCACTTAAGTATAAAAAAATTACCAGCTATATTGGTTGTATATTCGCCAGGAGGAGTTTAATAACATAGGGAGTAAAGGAATTTGTTTTAGTAGGTTAAGATTATAATTATGGAATATTTTTATAAAACTTTAGTATCATTAGAAAAATTAAAAAAGTGAAAATATTTTTAACAAATGTGCTTTTTTGGTGGGCGTTCTTTAGCTTTAAGTCAAAGAGGCCTTGAATGTTAAAATAATGAAGATTTGCCAATCGCATCAAGAAAGTATAAGGAGGCTATCAGAATAGATGCGAGTAGCTTAGTACATTAAGAGATGGGAATGTAAGTATCATATTATATTTATGCTAGAATAACGCAGGTAAGTGATCTATGGGAAGTCTAAGGCTAATATGGACAAAATATTGTACTAACTGTGTGAAAGAAAAGATTTGGAAATAATAGAGGCTGAGTGTTATTTTAATTATATTCATATGTTTATAAGGATACCGTTGAAGTACATTGTATTAGATGTAATGGATATATAAATAATAAAAGCTTACTGTGGGATGCAGCAGGAGTCAATTACGGGAAGATCTGACGATTGATCAAGTAACGTTGAAGAAATATGTTGATCTGTTTACGGGGTAGTCGGTAAAATAAAGGTAAAAAGGAATAGCCCCTTTAGGGGCAAGCCTGTAAACATGAAGCACTTAGCAAATTATTTAGTGTGACCTCAACGTTGTCGTACTAACCCCTTATAGGGGTGAGCAGGCCATCTGCTAAGCTGGTGGTTCTGATTCAGTGCCCTTTCTTTTTCTTTTAACCCCTTGGGAGTTTTTATCCGAAACGCTGGAGTTAACTATGCTCGAGAGTCAGAATCATCCGAAAAGCGAGACTCAGACCCTGATCTGGAAGATGACTTGGGCCTGGGATTTAACTCGTCGCCAAGGCCTAACTGTCTTTTTCTCTATTTTGGCCCTAGCCCTACTCCTAGCCCTGACCGCTTTTGTCCTGCTTAACCTTTTGGGATTCTGGTCTCTGGTTAAACCGGTGCTTACTAACGCTCAGACCTGGGAGGAGATAGATTTTTCAGCTTACTCCGTAACTAAGCTTTTCTCCTTGCTGCTTTGTGCTATAATTTTAGGCTGGCTAGGTCAATTATTCTCTATTGGCCTGTTGACTCTTATTTTACAGTCTGTAGATGACTATCATCCCCCTAGCGTCCTGGTGGTATTATTTTCGGTTTTTTCTCGTTTGCCGGTTCTTTTGCCTATTATTACTGTTTGGTTCTTCATTTTGACCGGTCTCAATATCGCGGTGGGTCTGGCAAGTTTAATCCCCGGCCTGGGTTCTTTGATCAACCTGGCCGGTCTGCTATTCTTCTTAATTTTAGCTTACTGCCTTAATTTTTATCTGGCGGAAAATGATAGGCCGACCTTAATTGAAGCTATGAGTCACCCTTTTCGCCTAGTTTTTATCGATCTACTGTTGTGGCTAGCTCCTCTCGGTCTCTTACTTCTGCTTTGGCTTCCCCCGGGACTTATTTTAGGCCTGGTCGCTGGCGCTGCCGCTGCTGACGGTAGCAGTTTTTTTTCCGCTCTCCTATTCTTTACCTGGGTAATCTACTACTTAATAGTTACAATTTACTTTCTTTTTCTAGTAGCTATTACCTATCGCCAAGCCGAAAGCCGCCTTACGGCCGGCAAGGTTGGGGTTTAACCACTTCAGTATTAAACTGAACTTTCATGCCTGGGTACATTAATTTAAATGTATTTTTAATTAATTATCAAGAATTAGTAGGTAACATTACTGGACAGGACTTATGGATTGAATCAGGTTGAGAATTTTTTGCTGGTAGGGCGACGTCTGGGTGATAGTGTTTAAAGCAGAAGGTTCTTTGTTGGTATTCTGAATGTTACAGCTTGCCTGATATATATTGAAGTTGATAGTGACAAGAATAGTTAAGATACCGGCTAAGGTAAAAATAGAGAATTTATCTTTCGTTGTTCTCTTTGTTACTTTTTATTTAGTGTTGTTTAAGTTTTGCGTTAGTGCTATGGGGTCGCAGGTTTCCGTTTAAACTAATTATTTATTAGCAAAAGTTAATTTCCTCTAGACCTCATGCATGTACTATTCAATATAATAGGTCAATATGTACAAAAATAAATATGTCCTAACTCTCCATTCTGGGTGGTAATAAATTGGTCTAATTCTCTCACCAATACTTTTTATCGTCTAGAATATTCGTTACACATATTACAATTTTCTGCAATTACGAACGCAATCTTCAATGTTTATTTTGTCCGGCATTATCGAAGTTTTAATAATATAGATGCTATTAAAAATAATTTCTGCGGTACGAATTTTCTCTAGATTTTTCTTAGTGCTGCTTAAAAGCTTTTAGCGAGCGTCAACGCTTTTGTCGGTCAGAAGAGGCTTACAGTAAACAATCGGACGTCCCTTCGGAAAATCGCTTAGAACATTAAACTTGTACAAATTATTTTTATTAAAGAGATTTAGTTATAGATTTCCACTTTCAATTAATTCGCGAATTAAAGTTTAACGTAGAGTCCAGTATCCTTCGGTTACTAATTATGACTATTGTTTCCAATCCAAAAATACAACGGATTTTTTCAATGGTTGGCAAAAAATTGTGGCATTGGAAGTGTTCCTAGACCAAGCTTTTCTGGATATTAAACGCCCACACTTATCGGTTAGAAGCCTATAATTAATTTACCGGGGATCATATTTTTGTCACGATGGTACCCATATTGGGCCAAAGAACATCACTCGCTTTCGACATAGCTTGAGGGAAAGTCATAATAAGCTAAATTAACGGAATGTAAAAGACGTTTAGTCAGGTTATCCTCAATTTTATCCTAATGGTTCAAAGACTACTCCATAGTGGTATAAAGGTCGTTCTTATTGACGCCTTTAACTTTAAACTCTGTGGCTAGAGTATTCAATTTTTAGATGCTGGATGTTCCTAATTTATTTTTGGGAGAGATAATACGTATGGTTATTATAGCTAAAAACTAAATTCTGTTTGAGACCTAGTTTAGAGGGAATGAGTTCTAGTAGTTCAAGTTTTTTCGTGGCTGCCGCAACAACTTGAATATGATTATGGAGTTTTGATTAAACGATAAAGAAAGCTAGTGTGGTCGAAATAAAAA
Organism: Candidatus Adiutrix intracellularis; assembly: GCA_001577715.1. Taxonomy (GTDB): domain Bacteria; phylum Desulfobacterota; class Desulfarculia; order Adiutricales; family Adiutricaceae; genus Adiutrix; species Adiutrix intracellularis. The sequence goes on from LQAA01000042.1 coordinate 6,997, forward strand.
ATTCTTTCGTGAAGCTGCACTTGATTAAGTTAATGGTCGCAGGAGTAAGTTAGGAAAAGTTTAGGCTAGTCAGTTTTTTTGATTTTTCTTTTTTCCCAGTACGCCTCTCGTAGGAGAACAGTTAGAGACTAGTTACGATTTGATACTGAATCTATATATATAACTAAATAATCATAGAATTGTTAGAAGCAAATTTATTTTTTTGATTTTTCCAGGGGGATGTTAAAAACTTATTATAGTATTAATTTGCTAAAATAGACTCCTTTACTCTCCACTATATTAATCAAGCTCCCAAAATACTAATTAATTTTTTGGTTAGTTAGAAAAATTTAACAAAAAAATAAGGTATCTCATTTTTATAAGTAGTTATAATATTTTATAATAAAAATATTCTTTTAGGTACGATTTTAGACTTGTCTGATAAGTAAAAGGTCTAATTATAAAATTTCTTCTGATGAATGTGTATGGTATTTTGATAATTCGGGTGAAAAGACTTATCCAATAAGGTGGGAACGTTCCAATCCCCAGGATTTCTGATATGCATGGGAATGTTTTGGAATAAGCGCAGAACTAGTATAGGGGGAGTTATTTTACCGAACCCCCTGAAGAAGATTCGATCAGTCCTTAGCATGGTTATTTTCATGTTTTCCGGGAGATGTATTAGATTTTTTTAGCTTAGTTCGTACAGTTGTTTTTTTATACGGTTTTCATGCTGGACGGGTGGTACGATATTATAGGTTTTCGTCTGGTTCTACTTCCTTTATCTGAAAAATTGAAAAGATATACCAATAGTCTGGGTATAGAATTTATTCTTGTTCTAGCCGGTTTTTCGTTATGGACTCGACCGGTAAGGCTGAAAAATCGGCGGAGATAGGCGAAACTTCCGTTCATTCGATTCAGAGTAGTCGACCCTTTTTTCTGAACCGTCATGAAGGTACCTAGAAATAATGGGAAACGGTTATAAGCTATAACTTCAACAGCTTCAAAAGGCTGGAGCATTAAATGGAAGGGCTTAGCTGGCCTAAGGTTCAGAACTTTATTAAAAATTTTAATTGGAAAGAGGAGTTAGATGAATAGTGGTTATCTACGAAAATAGAATTAGAATATGCGGCCAGGGTGTTTTTGGGTGAAATTTAGCTTGAGGTCTTTGGTGAACTGAGATGGTATGTTTGATGTGGCGAAGACGCTATTTTTAGCTCGATCTATTCGGTTGGGTAGAAACAGTCTACTGTTTTAGGATTTGTACGATATGGTCAGCAATATCTGGGAATAGGTGGTGAATTAGTATGGCGAGAGAGATATTATGTTGCCAGCTCCTAGACTGACCCACTTGATCCGCCGTTGGGTCTAGTCCAGGTTTTCAGGGGCGACGGGGGGTGGAATATTTTGCCCGGTATTGTCGGCCGGCTTATCGTAGTGCCGTTGCGACGGCCGACCGGTTCGCTAACTTGGAGTTTCGCTTGGTTCTTGAGCTAAGCTCGTAAAAAGTAGGGATCTTATATCTTTAACTAAAAAATATATAATAACCTAAGATTAATAAATTAACATTAGTAAATAGGTCTTGGGAAGTGCTTTATGTGGGTTTGGAAGAGATCGACAGTTGGCTTATTCTGTGAAGATGAATTATACCTTAATTATTTAAATCATCCCCTTAACCGCCTCACGGCCAATTGAAATATATCTTATGGTGGCCGTTTTAACTTGAGCCTAAGACCCGGGTTCGATTCTTTCAACCTGAACTGGAGACTCGGTTAACCTAATTGCTTTAATCTTGTCCGCTAGCAGTTCATATCGCCCCGGCCTCATCGTTGTGCGTCTTTATGCGCTAGTGTTAGCTAGTATTATAACGGCTTTGTGGTGGAGGATGGGTATAAAAAGACGAAAATATCATAGAAACCCGAGAAAAAGATGTTTCTTTCAATGTCAACGACGGGGCCTTCGAGTTTTTCGACGATTCGTGTTTATTGTTACCGTCTGGATCTTAGCTCAAATAACGTAATCGCTGATTTGGCGGCTTTGATTAGACTTTAAAAGGTCGTGGTAAGGTTTTCCTTCGGTAAACATTTTCTAGAGCTTTGCGGGCTTCATCCCACAGGGTAATGAAGACGCAGGAACTTCGTACAGAACAATTCCTCAATTGAGTTCGACTACTGTATTTCATGGGGTAGATTGGCCCGTCGATGAAGGTAACCACGTAGTGAACGCTTATTTGCTGAGGTAATCGACCGAGCTTGAACCCGCCGTATTTACCGTACCGGCTTTCCACGAATCCGCCTTGTCGCAATTAGTTAAGAATATTTTCCAGAAACCTCTGGGGTATGTTCTGCGTTTCAGCCACCTCCACTAGACGTACCAGTCCTTGGCCTTTACGCTTAGCCAGTTCGAATAGGGCTCTCAAGGCATATTGGCATTTAACGGAAACCGACATTGCGGACCTTTCAGATTTTTTAGATATTGATTAGATATTGAACTGGCTTTTCAGATCGGTTATTAGTTCCAGTCCCTCCAGGTTGAGGCAGGTTTTAGCGGCTATTTTTTCGGGGCTATGTCCTTTTTGGCTATTTGAAGAACCATGGCTTAGATTTCCAGCGCGATCGGGTTGTTTTTACTAGAAATGGCGGTGGGGTCGGGTGGGACTTCTGGGGTGCTTTTAAGGTTAGTCAGTTTTCTACAGGCTTAATTTAAATAAGTTTCGGTCTTTTTCAGTAAAAATTAGTAGTTGGATAGGTGGAGGTCGAACTTAAGAAATAAGATCATCCGAAAATTTTTTGTCTTTAAGGTTGCGTTCAAGGGGGTCGCTATTTTTTTTCGACTTAGTCAGAAATTTTTCAATGGAGTGTTACGTATTTTTCGGCAATTGGGTTGTTTCGCCCGACTCGTGCGCCCGAGTTTGTTATAAAATAACCAGGAGCAGAAGCACAAGATGATTTCCATGGCTAACTGAATGGACATTATTAAAGTAGCGGACGAAATAGACATCCTCTAAATAGTCAATTATTTAGAATAATTACAGGGACAGGCTCAAAAAGATCACGGGGTACTTTGGCTCCCATTACTCTGATGGCTCGGGCGACTTTGGTCGTTCTTTCCATCTGGCGTCGGGTTATTAAGACTATTTTGCACCTGCTACCGGTCGCTAGTATAAATAATCGCGACCAGGTTGGAGTCTTCTAGCGCCATCATTATCTTAGGCATTAAATTTTGAAGTTCTTTGGATATTTTAGTTTAGGCCTAGTACCGCCTTTCCCTTACAGTGTCCAGAAAGCCGTCTATAAGGTAGCCGGCCTGGAGTGGTTGGGTTATAGCCTGGGTCAAATTGGGTATTATTAAAGCAATACTAATTTCCTAATTTATATAAATAAATTATATTATTTCAAATAGTTTGCCAAGGCAAACTTTAGGTTTTTCCCAGGGATAGACCTCTAAAAAAAGAAAACAAGCAGTAGTAATTTTGCGTATAATGACCATAACGTTGGTTCCCCTCAACTTAACCCATTGCAGTTTAAGTATTTAAATAAATTTGTTTTGGTGGAATAGGAGTGCTAGAATAGAGACTATTAAGGATCTACGTCGCTTTCAGCCGCAGTTAGTAATAGCTTAAACAGAGGAGGTCTTTTTGTTAAAAAATACCTTTCAATGACGGCGGGACTGGATTTTTTTTTTCCAAATAAAAATAAAGGAATTAGGGAGTAGTATTTTTGTGTATGATCGCCATAAGATTGATTCCTTTACTTTTTTATAACTTTAACCCGTCCTCTTATTTATCATCTCGGTGCAAGCTTTATGGTATATTTTTAGAGGCTAAATATTTAGATTTTGGCTTTCGTTAGAATTATGAAAAAGAAGACCTGCTCTGAACTCTACCTTAAATATGAAAAACTGGTAACTATACCTTGATGTTGGGGTAAAAATATGGCATAAAATGTAAAGTTAAGTTACAATTTAGTTTTGGCCTCAGCTAGGGGTTAGTCTTCGTGAGGGTACTGGCCATTTGAGTCAGCTTTTAAACTGGAGTGTCATGTTTAAATCTATTAAACCGGGTTTAAAGCCGGCTCTGAAGCCGGCTTTGGGCGTTGTAGTTGCCATTTTTTTGGGTTGGTGTATGATCCGGGTTTTTTCTCCTCTCACACCCAAAATGAACTACCTGACTAAAAAAATCCAGCGCGGTGACATCGTTAAAACAGTTACTGCCATTGGGGAAGTAGCCGCGGGGCAATTGGTTAGTGTCGGTGCCCAGGTTTCCGGGCAGGTCAAGACTCTTAAAGTAGTTTTGGGCCAAAAGGTGCAAAAAGGTGACCTTATTGCTGAAATAGATTCTATAACTCAGGAAAACGATCTCCACACTAATCAGGCTCGATTAAACACCTATGAATCGCAGTTGCTGGCTCGCCAGATAGCGCTCAAAACGGTCCAGACTCAATATGACCGGGAAGTAAAACTTAAAAAACGCGACGCTAGCAGTGACGAAAATTTGGAAAACGCTGAAAACGCCCTGGCCGCGGCCAGGGCCGATATGGATGAAACGTTGTCTCTAGTCACCCAGGCTCGCATTTCGGTTAATACCGCGGAGACGAATCTGGGCTACACCAAAATTACCACTCCCTTGGATGGTATTGTGGTCTCTATTTCTGTGGTAGAGGGGCAGACCGTCAACGCCAATCAGACAATCCCTACTATTGTTCAGATAGCCGACCTTACTAATGTTGAAATAAAAATGCAGATTTCCGAAGGTGATGTGACTAAAGTTCAGCCCGGCCTTAAGGTTAGATATACTATCCTTTCCGAACCGGGGCGGATTTTTGAGGGGCTCCTTGAATCGGTAGATCCGGCTCTCACCACTTTGTCTGATGGAACCTACGGTAATTCGACCGATGTCGTTACCGCGGTCTATTATTATGGCAAACTCAAGGTTTCCAATCCTAATGGTTCCTTACGTATAGGTATGACTACCCAAAACGATATCATCATCGGGGAAGCTCTGAACGTTATAATCGTGCCTTCTATAGCTATCAATAAAATAGGTTCGGAGGAGGCCCTAGTTAAAGTGCTGGAAGACGGGCGAGTCGTGGAGCGTATCATCAAAACTGGCCTCTCTGATAGTATGAATACTCAAGTACGGGAAGGTTTGGCCGAGGGCGAAGAAATTGTGGTTGTCCAGATGACCGCCACCGAATTGGAAGAGAGCACCAAAGTCCCCACGCGTTGGGGCGGACTGCCCAGGATCTAGAATGAATATCATTGAAGTCCGTCGGATTAATCGATTTTTTGGCAAGGGCGACAGCCGGTTTCATGTTTTAAAGGATATCAATTTTGATATTAACCGGGGTGATTTTGTGGCTGTAATTGGTCAGTCCGGTTCGGGTAAGAGTACTTTGATGAATATCCTGGGTTGCCTCGATACTCCTACTTCGGGTTCATACCGTCTCGACGGCATTGAAACTAGTGGGCTTTCGGCTAATGCCCATGCCTGGGTGCGGGGCCGAAAAATAGGTTTCATTTTTCAGCGTTATAATCTTCTGGCTAGTTTAAACTCTTTGGATAATGTGGCTTTGCCGGCTATTTACACTGGTCTTAGTCACCAGGTCCGAACGGATCGGGCTGCTGAGCTTCTGGAGCGCTTAGGGGTGGCGGATAAATTTAGGAATAAACCCAGCCAGCTTTCTGGTGGCCAGCAGCAGCGCGTTAGCATCGCTCGGGCTCTGATGAACGGAGGCGAAATTATTCTGGCCGACGAACCTACTGGTGCTCTTGATTCTAAAAGTGGCGAAATAGTTATGGATATTTTGAGAGTGTTGCATCAGTCCGGTCGCACTATCATTTTAGTTACTCATAATCATACCATTGCCGCTCACGCTCACCGGGTTATCGAACTTAAAGATGGTTTCATTGTTGCTAATTCTCGTCGGTTACCGGCCCGGCGGATTGATTATCAGAATCCGGTCGATAGTTTCGTCAGCCCCGTCACCTTCCATTGCGACCAATTTATCGAGGCTTTTAAAATATCCATTCAGGCTATTACTACCCATAAACTCCGCTCTCTTTTAACCATGTTAGGCATTATTATTGGCATTGCTTCGGTGGTCTCGGTAGTAGCTTTAGGCCGGGGCTCTCAGGAGCGGATCATAAATAATATTAATTCTATGGGAACCAATACCATTAATATCTACCCTGGTTCTGGCTTCGGTGATCGCCAGAACGCCCGGGTACGGACTCTAACCGTCTCTGATTCAGCTATGCTGGCCGGTTTAAGCTATCTTGATAGTTCTACCCCTAATACTTCTGTTTCCGGGCTTTTGGTTTATGGTAATCAATCTTTTACCGCTAGCCTAAGCGGCGTGGGCGACCAGTTTTTTGATGTCCGAGGGTTGTCTATTGAGCTGGGACGTTTTTTTACCCGCCGCGATATCCAGGAAGTGGCCTCAGTGGTGGTCATCGACCCTAACACCCGTGATAAGCTTTTTCCTGGCGGCGAAAATCCCGTTGGTTGCACGATTATTTTCCGGCGACAACCCCTGACTATTATCGGCGTTACCAAATCGAAGAACAACGTTTTCGATGCGGTCGATTCTTTGTCACTGTGGGCACCCTACACCACGGTTATGAGTAAAATTACCGGAGATTACTATATAAATTCCATTATAGTCAAAGTTAATAATCTGGTTAATTCCCAGTTGGTGGAAAAGAATCTAATTGATCTTTTAACTATTAAACATGACGGACGTAAGGATTTTTTCACTCAAAACACCGACAGTATAAAAAAAACTATTGAAGATACCACCCGTACCATGACTCTTTTAATTTCTAGTATTGCCTTCATTTCTCTGGTGGTAGGCGGTATTGGGATTATGAACATTATGTTGGTTTCAGTAGCTGAAAGAACTAAGGAAATTGGGGTACGCATGGCCGTCGGGGCGAAACGCTTCAACATTATGGAACAGTTTCTTCTGGAGGCTATTGTTTTATGCCTCGTCGGTGGGGTGTTGGGTATTGCTCTCTCTGGGAGTTTTAGGTTTTTTTTCAACGCCGTGAGCAAAAATTTTACAATATCATTTTCCATAGCTTCTATTTTTCTGGCTTTAGGTTGCTCAACTTTCATCGGGGTGCTTTTCGGCTTCATACCCGCCTGGAATGCTGCTCATTTAAATCCTATTGATGCTTTGGCCTATGAGTAGCTGGAAAATATACCGGTCCCTGTTTCTAGTTCTGTTTCTAGTTTTGAGTGGGTTGCTTGGTGGTTGTGCTCGGGTTAGTCGCCCGGGGAAAAGCTTAGTCGAACGATTAAATTACGACCAGACCATCCAGGCTCGTTATCAGCTAGATCGAGATTGGTGGTTGGTCTATGGTGATCGGCGTCTGGATGCTTTGGTACGGGTAGCTCTGCAAAATAACTTGGATCTAGTTCGGGCGGCCGTCAACGTCAACCGCGCTCTTTTTCAGGCTAACTTGGTGGGGGTGAATCTTATCCCGGTTTTTACTGAGGGTCTGTCGGTCTCTGCTCGTAAAAATATTAAGGAAGGTGGATCTGTTGCACGTTCGGTCGATGTCGACTTCGGCCTTAAATATGAAGTGGATCTATGGCGTCGGTTGGCCGCTTCTTTGAGCGCCGCTCAGTGGGAATATCAAGCCACATTGGAAGACCTTGACGCGGCTCGCCTTGTTTTGATTAATAGTGTGGTAAACACCTATTACCGCCTAGCCTATCTTAATGACGCCTTGGCTGAAGCAGAGGCCGGCTTAAAAAATTTAAGGTCTATTGAAGAGAAGATTCTAGTTAAGCGCCAGGCCGGGCGGGGGGCGGCTGTGGAGCCGGCTCAGGCCGCTCAGGTTACCTTGAGCGCTGAAAACAACTTATTGGATTATTTGCGTCAGCGGAAAACGGCCGAAGAAACCCTGCGTAATCTTTTGAATTTAAACCCTTCCGATCCCCTGGATCTAGAAGACCTCACTTTAGATTACCTCCAACTGCCCGAGCTGGATTTAAATGTACCGCTGGCGGTTTTGGCTGCCCGACCGGATTTACGTGCGGCTGAATTTAGATTGAGGCGCGCTTTTAAAAATATAGAGGAAGCTGAGGCAAGTTGGTTTCCTTCTATTACCGTCAACGCCGCCCTTTCTTCCGAGAGGGTTGGTTTCAGCCAGGCTTTCAATGCGCCGGTCGCCAGCTTGGGTTTGATTTTTAATCTACCCTTCCTGAATTGGAACGCCATTTTGGTCAATTTGCGTATTTCCGAAGCTGATTTTGAGGAGGCACGCCTAAATTTTGAACAGGCGCTGACCGTCGCTCTTAACGAGGTGGATAGGTGTTATTACATTTATAAGCAGGCCTCTCGTGAGTTGGTTAATACTCGTAAAAAATATGCTTATGATTTAAAAATAGGGTGCTACTACCGTGATCGCTACCAGTCTGGGGCCGTGGAACTGTCTGACTGGTTAAATGCTGAAAATGCTGTCAATGCTTCACGTCTGGCGACTTTAAACGCTTTTTATCAGACTATTAAGGCGGAAAATCAGACCTATCAGGCTCTAGCCGGCCGCTGCCTGGATCATGGTGGATAACCGCCATTGCCTTTAACCCTCCGATTTTGGTATACTCGGGGAAAAGGGTGGTTAACTCAGCGGCTAGAGTATCAGCCTTACAAGCTGGGAGTCGGGGGTTCGAATCCCTCACCACCCACCAGACGATAAAATCATACAGATCGGTATGGTCCGACAAAGGCTCAATTCCTAATGGAGATAAAGGGAATAGACACTTTAGATATTCTGAGAAAAATAGCGTTTAATATTGTTAGAAAAGAACTGGATAAAAAGAGATTAGCTAGAAAAGTTCGAAAAACTATCATAACCTAAGGTTTTCTGATTCGTTCTTTAGTTTTAAATGTGTAAGTCCAGTTAATTAATCTAGCGATCCTTATTAGTCAAAGGACCGCGTTTTATCTTTTTTAGGTGATAATTTTTATGCCCACCAGTCTTTTTTGCGAGAAAATTTTGCAGTCTGAGTTCAGCGTCATCTTCACTTATAATCCTCCTAGTCACAAGATTCTATAAGAGTATCTTTTGGAGGTGAATCGGGCGGCTTACCTTCGTGCAAGCCCATTCTAGGTAAAGGCAGAAGAGGGTGTGGGGTAGTATCTGATTTGCTGACTTTTATCATGCACTGTGTTTGCTAGTTAGTTGAGACACTACGGCATAAAATGTAAAACAGATTCGACGTCAAAAGTTATCTCTTCATTCGTCTCTGGTTTATCAGTATGTATTTTGTCTTCATCTTCTGGAATATGCTCCTCAGGAGTATCATATTAGGTATTCTATCACCATAAATAAATTAACTTAGTTTTTACTCTTATCATGTACTCTTAAAATTAGAGTTACTACTAAAAGTACTTTGCGCTTACATTTGTAACTAATTATTTAGTCTTATTTGTAAGGTTGCTATTTTATTTATTTCTTATTCTTTATAGGTACAATATACTTATTTTGTATTATAAAATTAAGATTCAAGCTGGTTACTTGAATATTTTGCACACAAGTAAACAGTCTTTTCGTCGAGGCCCTTTTATTTTCTCTGAACCATATAAGAAATTACGGATCTTTATGGATAATTTCTAGCAAACGGTGGGACTAACCGATCGGCTTATTTAGGTCACGTTCCCAGGTTTCTATTGTTTTGGGAGAAATATCCAGCGTCCCGATGAAGGGCACTTGAGGTATATTGTTTATTGGTGTACTTGTTTTATTTCTATTGCGTTAAAATTTAACATAGGGTTAATTATTTTTTTAGACGGGATTTTTTATGTTTTTTGAATAAGTGCTAATTAAATAGATGACATGGTAAGTAATAAAATTAATGTAGATAATTCGGACGCTTACACTTTTACCCCGTCCAGAAAGAGCAAAACGTATTTTCCTGAGACTGATTATTCTGTTAATCACTTTTTAGATTTTAGGGTTGGCAAGTAAAATATTTTGTAATTCAATAAGTTTAGAGTTAGTCATATTTATCTGTTGTTAGTGGTGGTCAAATTCTTGCATTGTGACGGATTTCCGGTGCATAGTTTTCCCCTTGCTATTCTAATATAACCTATCTAATAGAGTGGGTTAAGAGAATTAAAAAAAATACGTAACTATTTAATTAGGTTAGTTAATGAGTAGATAAAATTATGAAGCTTTTTATAGAAAAGTAAATTGAGATCTTCAGAAGGGGGCTATTATTTTTATGATATATAGAGAGATAGCATCTAATGTGGTGGAATATTTCTGTCTCATTTTAGATTCTGAAGCATCTTGATACTTATTGTTGTACTTTTATCATTCGGAGGCTATTTCCGGTCAGGTTATTAGTAAGAGGCACGTCTTTGCGGGTCATGAAGCGAAGGCTGTTATCTTCATAGTCTCGTAGCCGCACTAAAAGATTGCATGATTTTAACTGGGCCATTCGGCCTGTTTTGTTTGAGGGTCGTATTATTTTCGGGTATTCCAATTTAGTATTTTTGCAGAATTTTCTAGTGGTAGTCCCGCTCTTTACCATTTTTCAAAGGGCTCAGACAACCACCGACGTTTTCAACTTTATTATTCAGATATTTGAGTAGTGAAATTATTTTACCTGTCCAACTTTGCCCATCATTTTTTTAGCGGTAATAAAGTTTCTTAAGTGGTGCGGGGTGTAGAGAGTACGGAGATTTTAGTGTAGGTATAATAAGGTTTCTAGTAGGTGTAACCGAAACAGCTTTGGCTGTTAGGTAATATGCTCATTTCAGTCAGTGCTTCAAGATTAGATTTTTGTTGTAGGGAACATCTGGTGTAGAGAGGCGTCGAGGTTAGATGTACCCAGGCTTTTTTAGTAGCTATATTAATTGAGGGTTCATCCATATTGAGCGGTATGGTTTATACTCGCATTAGGGGATAAGCGATTATTTTTTGTCGCTATTAATTGATGAGAATTTGGGCTCTGTAGTTTGTGATATTTAAGAGTTTTACCTTGATGGCCTACTTGAGCGCTTTAATAGTATTTATTTTTAGCTTTGGATTCCTTCTGGCGATCGGGATCTTAGTAAGATGGGGTATTACTGTTCTTTGAAATTTTTTGGTAAGCGTTCTATAAGAAGCATGTATAGGGTGATAAGAAGTTCGATAGCCACGTTAAGGGTAGGTAGCAGATGGCACTTAGCGGCCACTAGGCGGTTGCTATTTTAGGTAAGCTCCTTGTTTTTGCGTCTTCGAGAGATATAAAGACTATCTGTACCTATGTTCTGAAAATAGTATACTATAGGTTCTTTGGACGGGGAAAGCGGCCCTGAAATTATCGGAGATACATCCAAATAGAGGCACCTACTTTTTGACCTACCAACTATGAGATGGTGAGTCCTGGTTGGGATATAGAGGTATGGTGACGGAATTTTGTGGTGATTGTCGCTTGGTTAAGCCTTTTTTTTCAAAATCGTGCTAAACATATTTTTGATTAGTTTTATACTATTTTTAGTCTATAGCTGAATAATTACAAAAATCTTTTATTTAATTTAATACAGTAGGTAGAGTAAAAATAATTGTGCCTTTGATGTCTATGCGATAGTATATCTCTGGCGATTAACTTAAGATGTTTCGTCCTCTTGACTTGCTAGCTCGCTTAAGTTACTATTTTTATTAAAGGGCTGATGGTTATTGGCCAGAGTTACCGGTGTAGAGTTAAAAATTATAGTGGATTATTTTATAATGTAATTTGGTGAGTTATAAGCTCTTGCCGTTGTTTTGGAAAGCAGTATATAAGCGAAGATAAGTTTTGAGTAGTCGAAGGGGTCCAGTTCGGCGCCGTCGGGTGGCTGTAAGCTGCAGAAGTGGAGCAAATCAGCCTGGGCTTGTTAAATAAATTGGTTGAAAAGGCTAGCCACCAGGCTTTTTTGCGTTCCCTAATCGAGTCTATCTACCTCTATTGCTTTCCTTGGTTAATTATAAGTCTTTACCATCAGTGTGAAGTCATGTTAGTCGACTATTCCATTTTTTTCGTAAACTAGCATCACTTCTTTGCTTCGGTTCTGGCCTAATCGGTCACCCTGGATATATTTGAGCAGATGCGGGAATATCGGGTTTCCTTAATAATCCTCGGTCGCGTGGGGTATTTTTTGGATGAAGCTTCGCAGCTCGTTTTTCAGTATAGTCTAACTTTGGTTGTTGCAGTATCTCTAATTCTAAACAAGGAGAGATTGCCACCGTGTAGTTAGATTATGAAACCCGGTCGAACGATTTGGCTGGCTTAGCCGAGTTAGTTGGCCGATTTTGCTCCGTGGTGGTGGCCCCAATGGGTGTATTTTTGCTTTTGGTATAACGGCGCTACGAATGGGTGAATACAGAATTTTAGGAGGGACGCAGTTGGTTTTTGCTGCCTTTGGAGCTGAGTGTGGGTATGGATGTAGTTTTAGGTTATACGAAAGGTCTTTCGTCAGGTGGGCGGGTTAACCGATTTAGATGCTACCATTCTGCTATTAGGTGAGACTAACACTGGCAAAAGTATGATCGTCCGATATGTTAACGAGCACAGTTAGTGGATCTTTGCATATTTTTATAGGTTAAATACCCCTTCTTGGTTAGCGGGTTGTTTAAAAGCGAGATATTTAGCCACGCTAAAAGTTTCTTCACCAGGGTTATTAAAGATCGCATCGGTCGTTTTGAGTTGGCTTATAAAGGCACTCTATTTAACGATTATCCAAAGCGTGGAGGGGGAACTTGTTTCAGCTCGGGTGTTGGAAGCAATTAAGCAGACGGAGCGATATTTTTTTGGTTAAAAACGAAATAATTAGATTTACTGAGGCCTCGGGTCGTTTGCCGGAACCAGGGGGGGAACTTTGGGAGTCTTTGATAAAAATAGAGCGGCAGTATACTTTTAACATCTTAAAAGCTACTAGCGGTATCATTTTCGGGTCAAGAGGGGCGTCCAAGATTCTGAGGTTGCCACGGTTGACTCTGCTCTATCGCACGAAGGAATTAGGACTTGGCGGTCAGGATGGCCATGCCGAGTTTTGAAACTCACATAAGTGTTTCCGCCGTGGGTTCTTCTCTGCTGGCTGCTTATGGTACGGCTCGTTATGGTTGGGATGGCGCCATTCCTAGCTTGGCTTTTGTGGCTGGGGCAGCGGGGGGCATGGTTCCCGATCTGGATTCCAGCACCTCTCGTCCGCGTCGTTTGGCTGGTCTTTTGTTCGGGCTTTCGGCCGCCGTCGGGGTGGCTGGATTTCTGGGTTCCGCTGGCCCCTTTTTACAGCGGCCCTGGGGTTTTTTCTCCATCCTGGCTGGCTCACTTTATATTTTTGTATTGACTAATATTTTAACGCTTTGTGTTTTACAGAGTTGTACCTGCCACCGGGGCCTCTTTCACAGCTTTGCCGTACCTTTTTTATACGGGGGTTTCTTAGCCCTACTGGCGTTACCCCGGGGGGGTGATACGGCTATGGCCGTTTGGCTTCTGAGCGTTTTTGGCGTTTTTAGCCATCTTATTTTAGACGCCTTTAAAAGTTTATCTTTGAACCCGTTAAAACTAGCTACTAACAATTTGACTCTTTCCATTGGCCTGTGGCTGACAACCTTGATCGTCACTCTGGCTGCCTTTCTGCGCTTAACCAGAATATGATGTAAAATACTACCATCCATAAGCCGTTTATAGTATACTTCAAGGTCAGTCAGCTTAGTTTTAATCGTTAGATGGGGTTTCATTTGAATAATATATAAGAAAATGGCGGCTATCGTAGCCCCATTTATTATTAACTACCTGTGCCTTTAGAATTAGACTAGTGGTTTTTTCGGAGCTAGGATTATTTCGAGTACCGCTATTAGTGGGATGTGTAAGCCGATTTGCGTGAGGTGAGACTTTCCCCGCTGTACTTAGATATTGATTCTACTAACTGGTATAACTCATCTTGTTCTATGTGTCCTTGCACTTATTATATCTGTTAATGGTAGGGAGCGTGGAACCTTTTTGGAGTTTTGGGTGAGATGAATTTTTGTTTATACCAAAACGTGATCGCCCAGGGGAGTGGTCGGGGCCTTAATTTGGTTAAACTTAATTTTTTGGGTAAAATCCTTTTTTTATTTAGCTCTATGGCTGATTAAGGATTTAGAAGAAAGAAACGACTATGGAGGGCTGGAAATTCTACTAACGGTTGTTGTTACCATTGGGGCAATAGCTATGTGGTAGGGTATGGAGGCAATGATGTGAGTGAAGGGCTAGCGCCAGCCCGCTCGCTATTCTGATAAGGTTCGTTTAGGTGAGCCTGATAGGTTGCTTGATGGGCGGTGGTTTTGTTCGAGAAATAGGGTAGAAAGAAGAGCTTAGGCATTTTTGCTTATGATTTTGAGGGGCCCGTTGCTAGGTAATTTAAGTGAGCCAAAATCATTGTGTTTAAAATTAGGTCTACTTCTGGTCTGGGTCATGAGCCTCCCTCTGGCATGGTTACCCCCTTGTCTGGGGTTAGCCCTTGGAGCGGTCGGGGGAAAACTTTTTTTTTATCTGGCCGCTCGCCGTCGACGGGTGGCCGTGGCCAATATTAAAATGATTCAGGCTGGCGGCTTTCTGCCGCCAGAGCTTTCAGCCGAAGCGACAGCCTGCGCCTCTTTCGCTAATCTGGGCCGCAGCTGCTGGGAAATAATTCGCTGCGGCCACCGGGGGGTGAGCCCTTTTTTATGCGATTGCCAGGTTGAGGCGGGCCAGGAATATATGGAAGAAATTTTAGCCGAAAGCCGTCGCGAAGGCAGGGGCGTTGTTATTTTGACTGGGCATATGGGCAACTGGGAAATAATGTGCCATTATACCGCCTTGTTTTTTGGGTTTAAACTAACCATAGTCGGACGGGATCTGAGGCAAAAATTACCAGCCGCCTTGGCTAGGCGTCTTCGCTCTGTCAATGGCGACCGTTTTCTAGGCAAAGACGGGTTGGCCCGGGCCATGGTTTCGGTGCTTAAAGCTGGGGGCGTTTTAGGTACCCTTATTGATCAGGCTGTCATCGTGCCCACCTCTGGTGTGAGCTCACTTCCTTTTATGGGCCGCACCGCTACTTTCAACCTGGGTCCTTTGCGTTTAGCCCGTCGGGCAGGTGCCCCCATCATTTTGGTTCTTTTTCGGCGGGAAGGTCGTCGGCACTATGAAACGATTTTTCCTCCGTTGAAACCCCGGTTGGACTTAAGTGAAGAAGAGGCTTATTTAGCCGACGCCGCGCAGATTAACCATTGGTTGGAAGAATTTATTCGGCGCTACCCGGATCAATGGTTGTGGGCCCATCGTCGCTGGAAAACTCGTGCTGGCGTGGCTAGAGACCCGAAATCTCTAATCTGATAGTTAATTATTTCCAAACGTTAATTTTAAACTAAAAGGAAGATTTGCTGTCTTCCTTTCTATTTCGGGTGAATTATTTTTTAAGAAAAGTAGTTAATTACTCTAGTTTATAGGTGTTTCCTTTCCGATATGAAATTAAATTGTTTTTTAGCAAGTGATTTAACGCTCGGTCCGGGCCTCTTTACAGCTTGAGGATTCAGGTAATTCCTCCGCCCAAGAAGATGTTAACAATTAAGTTTCCGCGCAGTTCCAGGTGGGCGTTAAAATATCCACCCGGGTATTTGCGGATAACTCGCTAATCCTCAGGTTGTCGTTAATAGCTAAGTTAAATTATTAGTTAGTCAGGGTTGTCTACCCCAGTCGTGGTAATCTGGGCACTCGGTGGGTTTACAGGCGACTTAGGACCAGTTTTCTAGCGGTAATCTAGGTCCGATTCTGGGGCAGGGGGAAGGGGGGATAGGGTTCCTCAACTCTCTAAGGCAGGTTCAGGTAATATTTACGACCCTGTGGCTAGACGATGCAGAGCTAGTAATAAATATTTTGGCCATATTCGCTAGGACTCTGGGTGAGTCACTAGTCGTTGGTTAGCTCCTGTTTTACCTGGGTTAGAAGAATTTGTCTTCGACATTGTCGGTTCTATTAGTGTAAAATGCGGTCAAAAGTCTTAAAATTACCAGATGCAAATAAAAATTTACTTCCCGCGTTCATTTTATGAAGTTAAAAGTGGTGGTAGTCATGAGGGTGTTAGTCTAATCGCCTAGAGTTCCTTTCATGGAATTTTGAAATGTTCGAAAATCGGATTTAAGATGTCTGATAATTGGATCTATTGCACTACGTAGTTTGTTACGGGTTTAGTTTTTTATTTTGCGGATAATGATCATTATATTGATCTACTCCTATATTATCGGCGTTTCTGTTGTTTAATTGTGATTGGTTTGAAAATAGGCGAGTTTAGACCGGAGGTTGTTGGTAAAATACAGTTTTATCGTATCGTACTTGATGAAACAATAGAACTGCCGGATTAAAACTCGGTAATCGATATTATAATTTGCGAGAGTAAAAATTACACCTGGGTGAAATATACACTAAAAACAGCTAACAAGCTTATCGTCATAGCGATATATTCGTTTTATAGAATCCTATTAAAAAATATGCACTCTTTGTTTCCGTTTCAAGACCAAGGTGCAGTTATCATTTATGAGTTTAGAAGCGATGAGAATGACTGAACTTAATCGCTGAAATATATTGATATTAAGGTATTATTCAATTTTATCCAGAGTGTTATTTTGCGAACTAGTTCGTTAATGAACCGTCTATGCCTCAAATTGATCTGGATATCTTTGAAAGAATGAGAGCATGGTATGCCAGAAATGGACGTCTTTATTAAGGTAGACGAAAAACGGGTATTTGGTCGGTTGATGTTATTTTAAGGGGGCCATTTTTTAGTGATAGAGCCGTTGGTACCAGTTGATGAAGGTGGGACCGAAACAGAGATAGAGAAAGGTGGCTAGAACTAGAAAGGGACCAAAGGGAATGGCTTTCTGGCTCCAGCTTTCTTCAGATTTAGATTTACTATCCATAATTATAAGCATTATCACACTAGCTAGGCCAATAAGGGTGGACCAGAGAATGACGGTGGGTATAGCCCGCCAGCCCAGCCAGACTCCGATTAGACCTAGTAGAGGGGGATCGCTGTCGCCCAGACCTTTATGACCTCGGGTGGCTTGATAGGCTACCGCCATTAGTTTCAGCGCGGCCCAGCCCAAAGCGAAGCCGGCCGTTGAACCGGCTAGAGAAGTGAGGTGGGGGCCGAGTTTCTGTTCCAGATTGAGCCAAAGCCAGGGGCCGGCAAGGATTGCCGAAGGGTGGAGAGCCGCGCTCAAAAGGCCTAAAATGGCCGTCGGATATATAAGTTGAGTGGGGATAACCATTAGCTCCAGATCGATAAGGGCGATGGCCAGAAGACAGAGAACAAAGTATAATTGGAAAAGAAAGACCGCCGAAGGGCCGTAAAAGTTAAAAAGATAAAGGGCCAGCAGGCCTGAAGCCAGTTCTACCAGGGGGTAACGTGCGCTTATTGGTTTATGGCAGTCGCGGCAGCGAGCCCGAAGATAGAGCCAGCTTAATAAGGGGATTTTATCGTACCAGCGAATGGAGGTACCACAGGCCGGGCAGAAAGAACGGCGGGGTTGAGCTAGACTTAGACCTTGGCGCGGAAGACGATAAACGACTACATTGAGAAAGCTGCCCACCGACAGACCCAGGCCTAAGACCAAAACATAGTTTAAATATTCAGCTGGTAAATTGTAATACATGAGGGGCTACCTTGTTGTCACCGCCAATAGCCGGTTTAGGCTAAATATCTCGATCCGCTAGATCCCTTTAGCCGAAGCCGGGGGGTGAAAGAGTTAAAAATATTTCGGTTGACGGGCTGTAATTTTTTGGGGTTTAGCCTGAGGTCGCTACTATCGGTCGGTTCCAGTTCAGGCGAATATTTTATTCAGTTTTTCCTGAAGTGTGTTGGTGCTGAAAGGGTTGATGACATAATTAGAAACTTTGGTTTTAATCGTTTTAATAAAGTTTTCTACTGAGCTTCGGTTGTGACCACTAGGAAGGATTGTCTTTAATGTGTTCGGTGGAATGTATAGGGCGA
>LQAA01000043.1 GCA_001577715.1 Candidatus Adiutrix intracellularis
TCGGACAGGGAAGTTTCGACCAGCCGGGCCATAAAAACTATAGCAGCCAAAGTCAGGGGCACGATCACGGCAGTAGAGCCGATACTAGAGCCCACAATTAAGCGAGTTAAGGGGATGATAAAAACAATAAAAATGGGAAAAGGGACGGAACGGGTGGCGTTAATCAACGCCCCCAGGGCCCAGTGGGTCAAGCGATTCTCCAAAATATGCCCCGGTCGGCTCGTCACCAATAAAACCCCTAAGAGAATACCCGCCAGCGAGGTTATGAACGTTGACACGGTCACCATATAAACTGATTCTAAGATGGCGGACTTCAGCATGGCTATCTGAGTTGATGATAAAAACATAGGATCAGAAAAACTCCAAAGTTAAATCTAGAGATTGCAGATATTCCAGAGCCCGGCGCGAAGCGGCCGCTTCGCCAACTAAATCAAGCAAAAAGGCACCATAATGAAGACCTTTGATTTGATCCACCTGGACATGAATAATATTCGGCTCCACCTTAAACCGGTAAATCAAGTCAGCAATCAAAGACTCACCCACGGCCCGACCAAGAAAATGGACCCGGAATAAAATCCCTTTAGGTTGGTAGCCATTCGCCGGACAATTATCCCCATGACCAGCTGACGCCTCTATAAATTTTTTTAAAACCGGATGGTGGGGGTTAGTAAAAATATCAACTACCGGCCCAGCTTCAACAATACGCCCGTCAGCCATCACCGCCACCTGATCGCAGATTTCAGTAACAACCTTCATCTCGTGCGTAATGATGACCACCGTTAACCCCAAGCGTTTTTTAACGTCACTAATCAAAGCCAGAATGGAGTGGGTGGTTTGCGGATCCAGAGCACTGGTAACTTCGTCACATAAGAGAAAACTTGGGTCGTTAGCCAGAGCCCGAGCTATACCAACCCGCTGTTTCTGCCCCCCCGACAACTGGACCGGATAGACGTCGGCCTTATCGGTTAGACCCACCAGTTCCAACAATTCGGCTACCCGAAGAGTTGTCTCAGCGCGAGGGCGGCCAGCTATTTCTAAAGGAAAGGCAATATTTCCGGACACGGTACGAGAAGACAGCAGATTGAAATACTGAAAAATCATCCCCATCCCCCGCCGGGCCAACCGTAGTTCCCTATCGCTCAGAGTCATTAAATCGCGCCCCCCCACTAGCACCTGACCGCTGGTAGGCGTTTCCAGACGATTCAGGCAACGGATGAGAGTGCTTTTACCAGCACCCGAGCGACCAACTACCCCAAAAATTTCACCTTTCTTTATCACAAGGTCTACGCCTTTAAGGGCTTCAACCGTTTTTTTACCCGATCCGTAAGTTTTGATTAAATTTTTTATCTCAATAATAGACATTAGTCTATTTTGCGCCTACCAATTCAACCTGTCAAGCTAATATGGATAAAGTCAACAAACTTAAATGCTAATAGAAGTACGACGAAGATTTCTTTCCCATGTTCAAAATTGTATTTCAGGTTATAGTCGTTATTTTTTAAGGCATTGAAGGTCTAATTTTCTATTTCCCACCGACTTCTACCGCATCTGAAAAAACTTTCAATGTTATCTTTGGAAGATTTAAAATCGATAATGAAGCTATAGGTCGAAAACCTTACTTTAATCTACAAGCTCTGTTGTTTCAAGACCGAATCTAATTGACTTTTAAAAAATTTTCGTCATTACAAATCTAAATTTATTCCAGCCATTTATACCGATATTCTCTTCGACCTTTACCTGGAATGGGGTTACACAAAACAAGCCGTTTAGTTAAACTCCGAAAAGATACTTTTGTAAGCTTTTTGGTTAAAAGAGTTACAGGCAAAAATAAAGCTAAATTAAGATCATAAAAATTTTCGCAGAATAGCTGGTGGATATATAAGGTTGTTAATCAAAAA
Source organism: Candidatus Adiutrix intracellularis (assembly GCA_001577715.1). Classification (GTDB taxonomy): domain Bacteria; phylum Desulfobacterota; class Desulfarculia; order Adiutricales; family Adiutricaceae; genus Adiutrix; species Adiutrix intracellularis. The sequence goes on from LQAA01000043.1 coordinate 1,899, forward strand.
GATAAGTCGCAATTCTTTAATCTTTGAAGCCTATTTATCCAGCCAACGTGAGGCAGCTTTATGCTCACAATCTTAATCCTCATCTTACGAAGTCATAAATTCTGGGGCCAAAGATAGAGTTATATTCTAGCCCTATGTAATAATGACAATTTCTAAAAATATTCTATGCCCTCGTTGGAATACTTTCTGTCGGTTGGAATTCCAACCAGCACCTGGCAAATATAATTATCCAAATTAATTTATACGTTTTTAAAAAGAGTTTGTAACTTGGAACGACTATGCAGTTCTTAAAAATTGCACTAGTAAGCTAAAAAAATAATTCAGCATAAAAAAAAGCAAAAAATCTCGTTAGGACTATATCAAACATAGAATAATAAGTATTCTAACCTAAACGTTTATTCGACGCCTCTTAAGATTGCTCCCAAAGAAAGCGTATACAATTTTTCTAAATACCTTACAAATATATTTTAACATAAATTAACATAATTTCAAGTATATTCAGCTATCTTTAATATAAAATATGCTAAACCGAGAATCACTGAAGCCAACGCTTCTTTCGTACAGTTCTTATTTTAATTTTTAAAGATAGTTTCCAATAATTTTTTGAGAACTACCAAAATCTATCTTCAAAAAAATTACCTCCCGTGAAAACAAAATCTCTGCGAGATCACCTGAACATAGATAGTCGGACCCCTATGGCAACAGTGTTGACTTGCTCGGAGTCCCGAGCCCCGATGAAATTGCTGCTCAATCAGAGTTTTGTTGATACCTTCACTATCCGGATGGCCGACGAAATACCTAAAATAAATGATTGGTACTAATATATTACAATTGTTAACTATTGGCAGCTGCGTGGTGACTAAAACCAAGGAGCTGGGCGCTCTTTTAGGAACTTTTATTTTTTTGTTTTATTCCCATATTTGATTTTTTAGCCCGATATGCTATATTAAAATAATTTATTAAAAGACTCCAACAAAAAATTAAGGGAATAATGCGCATGAACCTGTTTATTATCATAATCCACATATCTATGGCCCTGGTGCTAGTTTTAACGGTGCTGCTCCAAGCCGGCAAAGGAGCCGGCATGGGAGCAGCCTTCGGCGGATCATCTGGTTCCGTTTTCG
>LQAA01000044.1 GCA_001577715.1 Candidatus Adiutrix intracellularis
TTATTTTTCATGGCTCACTTCCCTTCACCTCTCCCTTCAACCCAGGGAAATGCTTCCCCAAAGAACTTCGGGTAATGGGAAAAAATGGTCTGAAACTGTCCAGCCCCCCAGTAACCCACCCCCAGCGGAAACTTCAGTTAAAGGAAGTACCCCAGCCAATGAACCCGTAGTTACACCCAACGCCCTGACAGAAACTCCGGCCGGCGGAACCACTCCAACTTCGGCAGAAACCCCAGCCATAGCTGAATAACCAACCAGCAGTAAGGGAGCGGCTATTTTAATTCTTGACTCCGCCGTTTTTTTAGCTAGAATCAAAAAACAATTTTGCTGCCCCCGACCTTAACCCTAGAAGAATTTCCACCAGAGGAGTTGAAACCACCCTTAAATTTAATCCTAGAAAATATAACTACACTGTTCCGAGACAAAAGCAAAATCTCGGACTTCGTTACCCCCTTAACTAGAACCTAATGTCTGGCAAAACTGGGCGAGAAATACTTGATCTCCGGGGCTCATTCCAGGTAGGTATTAAAACTACTTAATCCCGTTGTCTAACCCCAACCGCTGCCACCCTAACCAACGAGATAAATGAAGTCCTGGACTTGACCATCCCGAACGAAATCGGAAATTTAGAGGCGGATGAAGAGTGCCTGCCCTTTTAAAACAATCAGATAGATCTGATTAAATTTCTGACTGAACTATTTTGACTGGCCTGCCCTTACTATTTCATTTGCCGGTCTAGCTACGTTAACCTCTATCCCAGTTACGGGGCTAATTGAACCAGGACCTCTATTCCTGCTACCTAAACTAAACGAACCGGCCCTAAAAAATAAAGCCGCTAAATAAAATAAATAAGGTGTGAAATGGCAGTACCAAAAAGAAAACAATCGAAAATGCAAGGCCGCAAACGCCGCACTCACTACACCGCTCTAGCCCCCACGGTGGTCAAATGCGCCCAGTGCGGTGAACCCAAACGCCCCCACAACGTCTGCCCCCACTGCGGCACTTACCGTGGACGCCAATTCCTAGAAATATCCGAGTGAAAGCCCAGCACAATCCTTGAAAATTATCATAACCGGTGATTGTCTTCAATGCAATCTATGCCAAATCTCGTGCCCAGTTCAGGCTCTGAGCGGGATTCCGCTTCAAGCCGCTCCCTGGTGTCAACTCTGCGCGGCTTGTCTGGAGATTTGCCCGGCTGGAGCCGTGCAGCTTAGAGAGAGCGAAAACCAATGAAATGCAAAAAAGTGGTTCTCATTACCG
>LQAA01000045.1 GCA_001577715.1 Candidatus Adiutrix intracellularis
CCGTGATTAGGGTCGGTCTGAATATCGGCTTAAACTAAATTATTTAGGTTAAGGCTAATCACACATATGAAATTATCTAATTTATAGGTAATCTAGCACATTTTTTTAGATTTTACAACTGGATAATTACCTGATTTTACCATTTAAGGACGCTGTCTAATTTAGAGTTTTTAATATCAAAAGTGCTTTGATGCGGGCCGACTTTCTCTTCTATGAAAAAATCTGGCAGCCGATCAGAGGCCTCGGTTAGCCCGGCTCGGCGGTTGAAGTCTAGTTCCGTTTCCAGAACTTTTCGACCCAGGCTGTTTAAGTTTGCCTCGGTCAGAGTTGTGCCGTGTCGGGCATTGAGCATTTCCACAATGGCTTTTAAGGCATCTGGAGTTTCAAAAATCGCGAAGGAAACAAATAGGCAAAGCCCCAAGCTGTCTACCGTGGCTGCTGAAATCTGGGTGCGGCGGGAAAGTTCCACCTGACCTTCCCGGCTTAAGGGATCGACTTCACTGCCTAGGCTCAGGAGATTGCCCGTATAACTGAGGCCGGCCGTATGGTCAGCGCCCTGAGGATTAGTAGCGAAGGTTACTCCCTGACCTTTAACGCTGCGGGGGTCGAAGGCCGGCAGGGCCTGGCCTTTGACTACTGCTACTCGATTCAGACCGTAAATACGGCCGGTGAGGGCTGCCCCAGAGCCGATAATCCGGCTTAGAGGCGTGCCCCGGTTAATATCTTTTACTAGTTGGAGGGCTTGTTTCGCTTGCCCGAATTTTAGAATTCCGGCTTCCATAAGTAGGGCAATAGCTCCGCCCACATCAATAGTATCTACGCCTACATCGTCACAGAGTCGGTCATAGCGGGCGATAGCATCCAGATCGTTTATACCGGTGTTTGGCCCGAAGGCCCACAGAGTTTCAAAATCTGGCCATTTACCTACTACCTGACCGTTACGATCAGGGAAAAGGCCGCTACAATTCATGATGCAGCCACTCATGCAACCCCGGGCTACTCGACCTTGACCTCCCCTGGTTATAGTCAGGCGGTTCAGTTCTTCACCTGAAACTGATTCGAATTTTTCAAAGCGGCCGCTGGAAAAATTGCGGGTAGGTAGGGCTCCGGATTCGTTTAAAAGTCCCAGCAATCCAGCTGAACCGTAGGTGGCTAGGCTGTGCCCGCAGACCGGGTGGGCTCTTAGTATTTCAGTAAAGCGGTGGGCTGAAGCTCTGAAGGTTTCAGGGTCAGTCAGAGGTGGACCCTGGGTCTCCCCCGGATCTATAATAATAGCTTTTAGGCCTTTAGAACCCATAACCGCCCCGACCCCGCCTCGAGCGGCTTGTCGGGACGGCCGGCCGTCCCGACCGGTAAAGGCAATAGAGGCGGCTGTCAGCCGGTATTCTCCAGCCCGGCCGATGGTGATAAAGGCACAGCCGGGGTAGATTTTTTCCAATCTGGCCACAGTGTCGTAATTATTCAGCCCGGCCTCCGGCGCCGGTAGCAGCCGGGCTTGACCGGATTTTAGTTCTAGCATTAGCCACTGCCCGGTTGGGGCCTGATCCTCTATAACTAGGGCATCCAGCCCAAGTCTGGCTAGATAACCACCTGCTTGCCCGCCGCTGTTAGCTTCTTTTATGCCCAGGGTCATGGGGCTTTTGCAGCCCACTGAAATGCGGCCGGAGTTGACGCAGTTGGTGCCCCCGAGTAGGCCCGGGGCGAAAACTAGCCGGTTGCCCGGTCCCAGTGGAGCCGAGGCGGGATTTACTTCTTTGGCTACTATGGTTGAGGTCAAAGCCCGGCCTCCCAGGCCGGCATATTCTTGATTATCATTGAATGAACAGAGGCCTCGCTTCATATCTACTCGTAAAATTCTAGTCAAAAATTATCCTTTCAGATCTGGAAACAGGGTTGTTTCTAGGTTTTTTAGCGCTTAAGGCCGTTTTGCGGCTAGCGGCAATTTATGAAAGTTTTGTTTTTTGATGATATCGATCATGGCTGTCACCATTGGAGACTGGAGCTGTCTCTTTTTTTTGATGATGTAAAAACGGCGGTCCAGCCTCAGGTTCAGTTCCATGGAGACCAGACCTTTCATATCAATAACCGAGGGTAGAAGATTGCTGATGACCGTAGCTCCTAATGAAGTGCGAACCATGGTCATAATCGAGGCGAAACTCTCAATTTCAGCTTTAAGGTTGATAGATTTGGTATAGTTTTTGAGCCCGGCTAAAAAGGCGGCTCTGGTTCCGGAACCTTCTTCCCGTAAAATTATGGGCCAGCCGGCCAGGTCACCGGGAGTGAAAGGCGGCCGGCTAATAGTGTTGGATAGACCGCGCGAAGCTAGAAGAATCAATTGGTCTCTGCTGAAAGGGGTTAGTTCTAGTTCTTTATTGTGGGGATGAGCTCCTACTAATCCTAGATCCAGTTCTCCATCCGCTACTCTTAGGCTGATTTGATGTGATGAACCGGTGATCAGTTTAAGAAAAATATTGGGGTAAAGATGGTGAAAAGCGGTTAGGGCTATAGGGGCAAAAACTATTGAGGGGACAGAGGAAACTCCTAGGCTTAATTTTTTGCCGTTACCGATCAGCTGGTGGTTGAGAGCCCAAGCTGCCTGCCCGGTGGTTTCAATGATGCGGAGAGCATAGGGGGCTAAAGTTAGAGCGGCTGGTAGCGGTTTTACGTTGCGGGAGGTTCTGGCAAAAAGTTTCTGGCCTAAAAATTTTTCTAGGGATTTGAGGCTAGCGCTGATCGAAGGTTGAGATAGACCGAAAGTCTGAGCTGTAGTTGAAAAACTTTTATTTTCTAAAAGTTTCAAAAATATCTCAAATTGTTTTATATACATGGAACTCTTTTATTAAGAAGGTCGTTTCTATTATAGAACATTATTTTTGAACAGGTCAAAATTTTTTAGGGTTGGCTATTAGTATAGTACTTATTTATAAGTTTGGGCAAGTCCGCTTTTGTTTAACCATTTTAGGTTACTGGTAAGGACTAGGGGTGTTTCTTTTATGATTAAACTACTGGCGCATTAGCAACGGCCCGGAATAATCTTGGGATACGGATATTATCAAGGTATCTACTCAGGTGGAGCATGAATGGCAAGTTTTTCCCGCTAGGGCATTCTTAAGGCTTGGCCCGGTCTCTATATCATAGCGGCGGTGGTTAGATAGCTCAGCTTAATCAATGGGTAGGAGGCGCAACCGTTAGCAAGAATCAGGTAATTATGAGCCAAGATGTAGTTTGTAATTTCTAAAATGGTCTTTTTATAGGTAATTTTGGGCTATTATAATCCACCATAGTGTACAGCATCCTAATTTGCTCTCTAGATCACTAAGATGATCAGACCCGCAGCGCCACCAAAGGCGGTAGTCATATCCTCAGTAGAAAAACTAATTTTAGTTTCAGTTGAGGTGGTGGGAATATGGTGTGGCACATCAAGTCACCCGGAAAACTGTTAATACCTAATTTAACTACTTTCCTAGCTATAATTTTAGATTCTGAAAGATTTGAACGGGTATAATTAAAGTCGTAATAGTTAGCTTCTGGCAGATGAGTTGAGTCATTAGTGGCAACCACTTTTGTTTTGAGATGGTTAGCCACATTCATTATCGTGGGGGAAATATCTTGCGTGTTGACTATCTAGAGATCTAAGGCTTAGATGGCTAGAACTATTTCAGCCCCTATGGTAATAAACAGGGGAATGAAAGGTTTAAAAATAACAAAGGTTGAGTGTGTTCTGATCATATTTGTGTGTGAGGATATCGATTAAGTATAGTATATTGGAGGCGATGAATTACTTAAAGAGTAAAAGTTTGCTGACGATATCTGATAAGCATAGTTAGCCTAAGGTATTAAGTATGGTAATAGGTACTTCCGGTGTTATGAGTATTATTTGGATATGGTAGTTAAGAATGTGAAAAAATAGTGAATTATATAATAAGTTAATTACGAGAAAGTCTGATAGCTGACTAATTGATATTGAAGGAACGTATTGACCTATTTACGAATAAGTTGGTAAATAAATGTAAAAAATAGTACTTTTAGGGATGGGTCTGTGAATAAGGTGCATTTGGCAAACCATTTGGCGTGCTCTTAGGCGCCGCCGTACTAACTCCTTAATAGGGGGGAGAGTAGACCACTCGCTGCGCGAGTGGTCCTAGTTTAGTATAGGCGATTAATTCCCCCGGTTGTGACTGGTCGCCACTATTTCTTGGTTTTACCTGTACAGGTGGTCCATAGCGATGGCCTTGCCGTTGACGCTGGAGAAGGCGAAGATTATTCCTATATGCAGGAACTGAGTTAGAATATTTTAACAGTTGCCGTCAGAACTAGTAGTTATTCGGTGGAGGGCTTCAAAAACTTCATGATACGCACTGATGGGCATTATATCTAAATTTATTTATGCGACTACAATCTCTTAGGAGGAGCCATAGCCTCAATAGTTCTTTGAGGCGCCGGCTCAGAATAGATATAGATCCTCCAGGAGTACCGTGCACACTTTTTTAATCAATTGCTCAAAAGACTTGCCTGATTTTAAGCTAGAAAGCTATAGCCTTAACCTTGTTCTTACCTCCCTTATACTGGTGGGGGATTTTCTTCAGAAGCTGCTTTAAGGGCTAGCATTACTTTTCTGAAGGGAGTGCCGTGGGTCGAAACCGCGGTCGCTATGATACTGACTAGTTTACGAGTCACAATTACATCTCCATTTGCTTCGTATACTCTCGGGGGTTATTTGGAGTAAACTGGTACGAACCCATGGTACAGTTACAGTATAGACCCTCGCTAAATTATATTTAAATTGGGGTTTCTGGGCCTCAAAACGGGTAAACACCGACTTTAGAATGAGTCTACGTATATATTCAAGTATTTTTCTGACGGTGGGATCCGACGGTTCGGATTTTACGGGTTTGTGATTAGAATTGTGTTTGTTATGAAACAACTGATTTTCCATAGTTGAGGTTGTTTAATAAAATTATTTTTTGAAGCAGGTTATTTTTAACTAAAAGTGCTTTTATGCTAGATCATTATTGTAACTTTATATTTATATATTAAGTTAATAAAAGTTGTAGGTTAACAGTTCTCAAATAAAATAATATTATTATAACAAAAACGTATTCATACAAACGTTATTTTCTATTTAACAGATTGGCATTAATCAACTATTATATATCTATATTTATAGAATTATTCTAAATTGTAATTCTTCCTTGGTGGTTTTTCTGTATTAATTTTACCAAGATAATGAGAAGGTTAAGAAAATAATCCTGGTTAATCTCTTTTATCTTGATTAGGAGAGTATTAACCTTAGACATTTCAAAAGTAAGCATCATCTTTTAGGGTGTTTTAGGTATTTATGTGGTAAAAAGAAGGGTAAGCGCTAGATGGACTATGGTTTGTTGATTGATAGAGACGGGCGGTCTATATCTATAAACACCTAGTTGGGTAATACTCTTGATTTAGTCACATTCACCTTAATAATTAAAAAAATCAGGGCTAAATTTGGTTGGGTAAAACAATAGTGGTAGATGATCGGGGGATGTTGGGGGGCTAAAAATATAGCCTTTTTGTAAGCTATAGAAGATATAAACTAGATAATCGTCTTGAAATTTATATTTATACGAGGAGCACTTAATAATCGTAAAATACAATTGATTATTTTTGACTAGATAGATTTTATTAAATTTATGGTGCCGGATGAATATCTAGGAGAGAAATTGATAACCTGCTATAATTAATTTTTAGTTGATAAGTGGGCTAAAATTAAAGAGAACTAACTGGATGCTATCGAAAAAAGACCTTGAGTAAATTAGGATTATCGAGGTCGGACGTTTGAAGGGATTGGAGACCGTAGGATTGGTTGTCAGGTAAAAGATAAATTATAAAAAAAGTTAAAAATATTTTATTCTTAAAATCAGTAAAGTCTTGTTCTGCTTCTATGCAAGAATCAATGTTGGATGGAATCTTATGTAATTAGAATATTAATTAATAAAGATGAAACAAGCTTGGGGAAGTGCGTCCGCATTTAAAAGAATCTCTCTCAAATAGGGCCGGCTTTCAGAACGATGAAGAGTGTTAATATAGAAATACGGCCTATATATCACCAGCTGGAACAAAGAGTCAGGATTCATATCTTTTTTTGTATGCTGGCTTATTGTGCCGAGTGATACATACAGGAGGCTTAGTGGGAATTAACCTTTGCTGATGAGAAAATAGAAGCCAAATAATACTGGGTTCTAATTAGCCGGTTGAAAAATAGAGTGTACCCGGCTAAAAACCTTAAGTAGAAAAAAAATTAGTTAATTTTCCTGTCTAATGCTTTGACAGCTTACTTATCAGCCTGGCTAGAATCCGTTTGAATATTTATTAAGTGAACATTAATACTTAGAACCAAGTTAGCAAAAGTACTACATTTTCTCAGATAAAATTTGTTCACTCTGCTGTAGTAAAAATTTTTAGTTTACTCCAATTTATAAATTGTGTTCAGTAAATGAATGTCTTTTTTAAATAACATAGTAGAATAAATAATAAATAATTTTAATTAGCTATGGGACTTCAATTTAAAATAAAGCAACATTATTTTCTTGTTTAACTCGTCTAAATGAATAAATATTTTTTTTGGCGCGCAGGTTTTGTTTCCTCCGCCTCATCGCTTGATGGCGTGAGGTAGTTAATCCGGTTGCTAAATTTTTTTAGAGTTATGATCCGTTAACGATACGGTCTGGGGATGGCCGAAAGTTAATCCGTCCTCCTGCCGTGGTGAACGGTCAGTTTACGATTGATAAGTCATGCTAGATATCCGCTTAGAACTCGCAGCTATATATTATAATCTTCATCCGCTTTAAGGGTTTAGTTAAAAAAAAGCACCTCGTTTAAAAGGCGACGGTGAAGTATGATTACTGATGGGTTAATGAAATAGAAGGCTAGCGATTCAATAAAAACATCCCTTGTTTTTTCTAATATTTGCAGCCTAGATTAATCCATTGGCCCTCCTTGAATTACTATTTCTAAGTTTAAACTAGTATCTACCAGAGATTGTTATTGAAAAGATTAAGTTAAGCTTCTATTTTGCTGGGCAACTATTCGTTGTCGCTATCGAAAAAATTGATTAGAAAATTTTGGGTAACTGTTAGGGCTGCATTTCGAATTGCGTTAATTTTCAGAATTTCTTGGTACAAGAAGCGGGTTTATCTGAGAGTAGCCCAAGAAGCTAGGATGGTTGATGTTTTATCGGTGGATCCGTTATTTATTACTATAATTTCATTTAGCAGCGGATTTTAGGCTAAAATGGAAGCTACGGCTCGTTTGACACGTTTGACATATTAAATGCGGTTCAAGGTGTGAACGATCACCGGGACCAGGGACTGATTTAATATTGAGCCCACAGGAGCGCGGTTAAACCAGTGAGGAGGAGCTGGCTGAATATTAGGGCCTCGAATAGAAAGCCATCCAGAATCGGGTTTAGTTTTCGGCGTTCCGGCTTTGAAAAAATAAGTTTAAGTAAAAAATAGTTATAGAGCGGCCCGTTGAAAATAAGCCCCAAAGCAAGTGAGGGGAGAGCGCCAAGAGCCCAGCCGATAGTGAGCCCCCCAGCCCAGATGGCTAGAAAAGTGTTTAAAAAGCGTTTTAAAGTTACTTCACCCAGAATAGTTGATAAAGTGGGGCGTCCGAAAATTCTATCCCCTTGAACTCCTAAAACTTCAGTTAAAATCGCTAGAATAAAAATCTGAGCCCAGACTACCCCGCTGGCGCCCAAAGTAGCCGAGTTTAAATTGGACGGAAAAGAAAAAGAATATGAAGTTGTAGTTGGTGGTTGTGCGGCCCAGATTATGGCTAGCGCCCAACTCAAAGCTAAGAGCCCAGGCTTAGCTAGGGCCCGGGATAAGGCCGGTTGCTTAGGGCGTGGGGTAAATTGATGGACCGTTAAGATTAACCATCCGCCAAGACTAATGATAATTAGGGCTAGACTAGTCATAAGGGCGACCGCAAGGGCCGTAAAAGCGGAAGTTAAGGTGAATAAAACTAAATAATTATGGTATTTAGCAAAAAAAGCGATGCGATCCGGGTCAGCCAGTCTCAGGGCTTGATTGCGGCTTTGAAAGAT
>LQAA01000046.1 GCA_001577715.1 Candidatus Adiutrix intracellularis
GGCTTCAGACCCATTAGAAGGCTAGCACAGACGGCTAGAGAGGCCAGTCCTAGAGCGGCAATTACGCTGGATAAGATTAGGGCTCGCAAAAAACGTGACCAGAAATCGCTCAATTTTTCCTGAGAACGGGCTAGGGTTCTTAAGGTTTGTAGAATCTGAGCTATCTGCCAGGATGAGGTGGAGGCTCCGGCGGCCACAGCTACGGTTTTAACTTCTTTAAAGTCATCTGGACTAAGATCGGCTATTGTTTCTACTAGGTGGGTTATAAGTCCGGTCCGGTGGCCTACATAGGCTAGGCTGGCGGTGTTGCCGCTCGTTTTACCGCCGATGATCACTAGAGCATCGGCCTCTTTCGCTAGGCGGAGAACTTCTTTTTGTCGAAGTTTAATGGCTTCACAAATTGTGTTTTTAAGTAGGGCGTTTGGCCAACGATCGCGTACCGCTGCTGATATTTCCGGCCATTTGGCCAGATTTTGGGTGGTTTGGGAAAGCAGTACTACTTCTTCGGCCGTTGGCAAGTCAGCTACTTCCTCAGCGGTGGCCACCACTCGGCCGGCGGTGCCGGCGTAGCCCATGAGACCGATGACCTCCGGGTGGTTAGCCTGGCCCCAGATGATCACCATTTTTTTTAAAGCGGCCTGCTCAGCCACCAGACGTTGAACTAAGTGTACCCAGGGGCAGGTGGCATCGCTAACTGTCACGTCTAAGGCGTATAAAACGGCTAGTTCATCTGGTGGTAGACCGTGGGCCCTAACTATAACCGTCCCTTTGTTCTCGCCCTGCCAGAGCCTCAGCCCTTTTTGAAACAATAGTTCCATAGATGGTTGATTATGAATTAAAATTCCGTGGCTGTACACTTCACCACTTCGTTGGGCTAGTAGCCCGAAGGTCATATCCATGGCCCGTCTCACTCCTGGGCAATAGCCAAGGGTTCTGGCCAGTTTTATCTTCATAACCGCCTACTTTATTATTTATATTATATTGATTCAATTAAATAAACTATATAATTTTAGCAGATGCTAGCGAGTCTAGCAAGCGTAGCTGAAATGGTCTCTGGCGGAACTTCAACATTTAACGAACAAGGCGCTTTAGTATGTATCGGTTGTTTTATTTTTATAAATAATTATAATATTCTATAATTAAATTTATTCTCTTAGTGCGTAGTCTATTCATCTCTATAAGGAGTTAGTATAGCAATGCCTAAGGGTGTACTAAATAGTTTGCCGAGTACATCGTGTTTATATGTTCGCCCCTAAAGGGGATATTTTTTTTACCTTTGTTTACCGACTCACCCCTAAAGGGGTCAATATAACCTTTAATGTCAGTTAGTAAGTTATTAGGTCTTCCCATAATTGACTCTTGATGTATTATACTATCCTTTTTCATTCTTATTTACCGTGTCTACGTAATACTCATAATATCAGAAGTGCCTTCGCTATACCTTATACCTTAAGTTGGCATGTTTATTAAATATCAATAGTGAGCTTTTATTCTTTATATAACCCATTATCTCTAAGATGTGGTATTCTCACAAAATTTTGCTTATGTCGGATTTAAGCTTCCCATAGATCGCTTGCCTACAGTACTTAGATGTAAGTACATGTGATACTTACATTCCTGTTTCGTATATGCTAATTTACTCTCGTCTATTCAGACAGTCTCCTTACGTTTTTTTGATGCGCTTGGTAACCTCTCATAATTAATAATATTCGAAGGTTTCTTTAACTTAGGGATAAAGCTAAAGAATACCTATCACCAGCATAGCTGGTAGTTTTTTCAGGTTTAAGTGTACAGTAAGAATATTCTTTTAGGTACGATTTTAGATCTGTTTAGTGAGTAAAAAGTTCAGTTGTTAAGTTCTTCCTGATGAATGTATGTTTTAGGGTCATACATAGAGGATTTATTTGATTTTAAATAAAAAAAATATAAAATATGCCGAATAAAGTTGACTCTTTTATTAAGTGATTATACTATTATGCGATTGTAATTTAGTATAATTTGTTATGAAAGCTTAAAATTATAATGCGGAGGAAATTGATGAGGTTTTTAACAGTAAGTATGATTCTAGTGGTCTTGACATTGCTGATCACGGCTAGGTTTTTAGGGGCGCAAGACGAGTTTAGCTCGGTCCAATCGTATGTGGTGCAGAAGGGTGATTCTGCAGCTAGTATAGCTCGAAAATTTTATGGCAAACCCGCCCTTGGCCCTAAATTATGGTTGGCTAATCAGAATCTGGTGGCCCATCCCAAGCGGCTGACCGTGGGCGACACTATTTATATTTTTTCTGAGTCGACTTTGAATGCGGGGGGGAAAAACTCTGTATCGCTTCCACTGCTTTAACTGCCTACGGAACAATATGATTGGAAGAAGCTTTTGAAGATAGCTTTTCTAAAATACTTTATTTTTTTTAACTGATGCCCAGGGGGTTGGACGAAACAGGAGCTATTTGGATCTAGGTTAAAAAAATAGATCCTTAGAGCGGGTCGGTTGAAGAGAAATTTTACGAAGTATGAGACGTTAGTTAGGTTCTAGCTTCTGTCTACCACAGTAGTGTTTATTAAACTGATTAAGTGGGGGTTAAATTCATTCAGGCTGATAAGACCATCATGAGCACCAAGAATAAAGTTATTCTCCAGTTTACTTAAGGTTCTAGATAAGATTTTGAAATCGGATACCTATACCGATAATGCTCTTTATTTCCACAAATTTCCGATTTAATAGGGTGACCGGATATTTCCAGGCCATTGACTGTAACCGGGTGGACCGCGAGGCTAGACTAAGGGTAAATTATATCGGTACCTAGCTAAAGTCACGGTGGTAGCTAGGGTTGAAGCTCTGTCTCCATCGATACTTGACTCATCTAAACCATTGAAAAAGAAGAAGAGTAGCGTTGGTTATCGGGTTCAGAACATAGAGCTGGTAACTTATGTGGTAGAAACCACTTATAATGAAGACGCTATTGAATTAAACGACTGGATTTTTACTTTGTACCTCTTAATCCAGAACCGGAAAGAACCTTGGATTCGCTTTATGTTGAACTGGTTGATAGTTACGTATTAAGAGGCGGTTGATTTCGTCCTTATTAAATGGAGGGAAACCTATAGTAATGCGTATTTTACTGGTATTACTCTTAGTTTTGGCCCTAATTTTCTGTAGTGGAGTGTATTTTCAGAAATATTCTAATTGCAAAATTTCAATTTATTAGACTCTATTCATTATCCTGGAGGATGGACTTTACACTGGGTTCTCCAAAGGCAATTGTGCAGTGTTCATCATCCCATCTAGCTTAAGCTTTTAAATAGAAGTTCCTTTAATTTTCCATAAAGGAAGAGGTTCCATTACCATTGAATCAGGTTGTAATTTCCTAACTTCGGGGACGGAGACTTGTCCTTATTCTGGTGTTTCTGGCAAGAGTAATACTATAATCGTTAACTTTGATCCCAGCGTCTATCTGGAAGGAGCCTTGGGTTAAAGAGCTATTTTTAGCCGTGTATTCATTAGATAATCTTAGAGGCCGTTATGATGCTTAACTTTGGGGTAGCCTGAATATTAGTAATGGATAGCAATCCTGGCTAAGAATAGGGAGATTTTCGGTGGTAGTGATAAATCAACGGATAGTTAAAATTTATATGATATTTTGTCTTTTCCGGTTAGAGTTATTAACGAGCGACATAACTCAATTCAATTTGAGGTTTTATTACCCTGTGAGATAATCGAAACCTAGTGACGATCGAAGTGCTCAAACAATGAACTACGCTTGTTGGTGAAATTTAAATAGGCGGTGGAGAAAAAAATAAAATAGCTACTATTTTTACTTCTTTTTATGGTTCTTATCACTCTTAGGCCGGTTTTAGCCCAAGATGTAGACCCTGAATTGTCCTTAATCCGTTAGGTGACGATTAATTAAGATTTTTCTTCGCTTTGGCCAATAATTATTTGGTTACCTTGACTACTTTGCGGGATTAAGGTGCTAACTCTAATATCAGTTTAGAAATCTTTAGGTTAAAGATTAAAGATATATTCGGCTTCGAAACCCCCTTACCGGATTAGTCGCTTGCTTTCACTGGACGGTCTATATTGCACTGGCGGTCTATTTTAGCGTTCTTAAAGCGGTAAATTTTTTATTGCGGGGAGATATCCGGGTCAATACTCCATATATCTACGGGGGTACAACCTTTTATCGGATGATCTTGGGCGAGCACCACAACATGACCAGGTTCCTTTGAATAACGGCGCTAATTGTCTAGTTCTTAATATTAAAGACCGGTTGCCTAAAGATTAGGTTATTATGATGGGTTAAAATGATTTAGTTCGTCTTCTGACCGGATGCGTTTGCCGGCTTGGAGCAGTTAAAGATGCTGATTGCGATGGGGTTCCCGGTTATTTTAATCTTTACTTCGCTACGTTTTTTGGAGTTCCAGTTAGCGAAGGGAGCTACTAGATGCCTGGCGTCAGCAGCCGTAGTTATTAAACAATAATCCGGGGCTGAACATTGTTATTCAGGGTTACACTAACTCTAGTGGTATTCAGGATTACAATCTTAAGGCTTAGTATGTGCCGGGCTGAGGTGGTAAAAAAATCTGGTGTTCAACGGGGGTTCAGCCTGGTATATGCTTCCTCTTACTTTAGGTGGAAACCAGTCTGTAGCTGATAACGGAGCTTTCCAAGAGCAAGTTTATAACTGTTGGGTAGAGATTTACGTTTCTCAACCGGGAGTAACCTTTGAGGCTGCGTTCGTACCGGTCGCTACCTTGGCTCCTCCGGCTTAGTCCACTGAGCAGAAGATGGTTTCTCTAATCTTGCCCCTTTACCGCTATTATCGGCCTACCTATCATCTGTAGCTAAGATAATCTTGATAGCTCAAAATAGTTCTGAGGGGAATTAAACAGTCAAATAGTAGCCACGTTTACGAATATTCATCGGCGCTTATTAAGCTTAAGATGGTTATTACGAAGTAGTCGTCTTTTATTGTGCGTTCAAGCTTGAAAAAATAATTAGCTATACTGGTAGTGGACGTTCTTTGCTAAGAAGACATAAGGGGATTATCTAAATGGATAAAAGTAGCTTAGTACATATGAGATGATAATAATAAATATTACGTAGTATTTGCGTTGAAGCATTATAGGCAAGTGATCCATGGGAAACTCAAGATCGATATGGATAAAATATTGCGCGAACTGTATGAAAGTAAAGATTTAGAAAGAACAGAGGCTGAGTGCTGTTTTGATTATGCCCACATGTTTGTAAGAATACTGTTGAAGTACAGTGTATCGGAGGTAATAGATTATCTGAAGGATAAAAATTCACTGATGATATTTGATAGGTATACCAACTTAAAATACGAGTATGGCAACAGGTATTTCTGGTATTGTAGATAATATATGGATATGGTAGGTAAGAATGCGAATTAGTAAACAAAGTCAAATAGTCTTTTAGGGGTAAGTCTATAGACATGGTACACTTAGTAAATAATTTAGCGCACCCTCAGGTAATATTGTATCAATACTCTTATACAAGGTGAGTAGACCATTTACTAAGTAGGTAGTTCCGATTTAATTTTGGCTTGTTTTTTGTTTTGTAATAATTTTCAGGGCGTTGATACTGTAACTTTCGTTTTAGAAAAGATGATAAAATATCCCCTAAGCTTTTCTGACTTTGATTAAATCTTTTTTTCAGTTCAACCCTCTTGAATTTATTTTTAATAGAGTTATTATATATACAAAATAAGGTTCATCGTTAAAAAAATTCTGGAGGAAGACGACGGCGAGAGAAAGCAGGGTGATTTTTTATGTTTGTCCCTATGGTGGTTGAGCAAACCGGTCGAGGAGAGCGTGCTTATGATATATATTCCCGTTTGCTGAAAGATCGCATAATTATTTTGGGTTCGCCTGTGGATGATAATGTGGCGAATCTAATCTGTGCCCAGTTTATTTTTTTGGAGTCGGAAGATCCTAAAAAAGATATTAATTTTTACATTAACTCGCCGGGCGGATCAGTTACAGCCGGTATGGCTATTTATGATACCATGCGTTTTATTAAACCTAATGTTAGTACCCTATGTTTAGGCCAGGCGGCTAGTATGGGCGCTGTTTTACTAGCTGCTGGGGCTGAAGGCAAGCGTGGAGCTTTACCTAACAGTCGTATAATGATTCATCAACCCTCCGGTGGTTTTCATGGGCAGGCTACAGATATTGATATTCAGGCTAGAGAAATGGCTCGCACTAAATCCGCTTTGAATGAAATTGTCGCTCGACATACCGGGCAACTAGTTGATAAGGTTGCAAAAGATACAGAGCGGGACAATTTTATGAGCTCCGTTGAAGCTAAAGAATACGGTCTGATTGATAATATTATTGAACAAAGAAAATAAGGGTTGCAAAGCCTTTGTCAGGTTAAAAAAATGAGTAAAGACATCGAAAAAAATTCTCTCCCAGTATGTTCATTCTGCGGCATACCTCAACGAGAAGGGGTTCGTATGATTGCCGGCCCTGAACCGGAAAAAATTCATATATGTGAATTATGTCTGGAACAGTGCCGGGAAATTATAGCCGCTGACCCGGTTGCTAAATTGACTAGGAATAATCAAGCTATACCAAAACCTCACGAAATAAAGGCTATTCTAGATGATTACGTCATAGGTCAAGATGAAGCCAAGAAAATACTTTCAGTGGCGGTTTATAACCATTATAAACGTATCGAAAGTCAGGATGATGGCGACGATGTGGAACTTTCCAAATCAAACATCCTTCTAATTGGTCCCACCGGTAGTGGTAAAACCTTACTGGCTCAAACTCTAGCTCGTATTTTAAATGTACCTTTTACCATAGCCGATGCCACCGCTTTGACTGAAGCTGGCTATGTGGGTGAAGATGTAGAAAATATCATAGTCAATCTGCTTCAGGCCGCAGATTATGATGTAACTAAGGCCTCCCGGGGTATAGTTTATGTCGATGAAATCGATAAGGTTGCCAGAAAAGGAGATAATGCTTCCATTACCCGGGATGTCTCCGGTGAGGGTGTCCAGCAGGCTCTCCTTAAAATTATTGAAGGAACCGTGGCCGCCGTACCACCTAAAGGCGGGCGTAAACATCCCCAGCAGGAATTCACTAAAGTCGATACCGTCAATATACTCTTTATCTGTGGTGGAGCTTTTGTGGGTCTTGATAATCTAATCAAGAGCCGCGTTGGGGTCAAGACTATGGGTTTTACTGCCGATATTAATCAGAATCTTGATGAACGTGGGGTGGGTGAAGTCCTGGCCGATTGTCAGCCGGAAGACTTGCTGAAATTTGGCTTGATTCCGGAGTTTGTAGGCCGTCTGCCGGTTGTGGCCACTCTGAGTGAGCTAGATGAAGAGGCGATGGTTCGTATTCTTAAGGAGCCAAAAAATTCTTTGATTCGCCAGTATCAAAAACTCTTCCGTTTTGAAAGTGTGGAACTTAAATTTACGGCTGAGGCTTTAGTTTCGGTGGCCAGGGAAGCCTTGAAACGCAAAACCGGCGCCCGGGGGTTGCGCTCTATTCTTGAAGCGGCTATGCTCAACATAATGTACGATCTCCCAGCTATGGAAAAGGTGAGGGAATGTCTTATCTCTGAAGAGGTAATTCTGCGAAAAGAGGAGCCTATAATAATTTATGAAAGCGATTCTCCTAAATATGAAAGCAATAACGTCGCCTGAATCAGACCCGGATCTGAACGTAATTTCATAATGTCCAACTTTTAGATATATGGTGTAGTTATGTTGTTTGGTTCGAATAAAAATAAGACCAGAACTCCCGGACAGAAGCTCCATTTACCGCTTTTGCCTTTGCGTGATGTTGTTATTTTTCCCCATATGGTAGTGCCTCTATTTGTAGGTCGCGAAAAATCCATCAAGGCGCTGGAACATGCTATGAGTTTGGAAAAGAGCATCTTTCTTTGTACTCAGAAAGAAGCTAAAGTTGACGAACCCCAGGAAGGGGATATTCATGAAGTTGGCACTATTGGTACGGTACTTCAGCTTTTAAGATTACCTGACGGTACGGTCAAGGCCCTAGTCGAGGGCCAAGGCCGGGGCCATATTGATAAATTTTTAGATAGTATGGATTTCTTTTATGTCGAAGTAGAAAGTTTGATTGAACCAGATGAATTGCCTCTGGAAATGGAGGCCCTTTTCCGTAGTCTCAATTCTACTTTTGAAGCTTATGCTAAAATAAATAAAAAAATTCCTCCGGAAATAGTCACCAATGTAGCCTTCATAAAAGACCCTTCGCAACTCTGCGATACTATGGTTAATCATCTGTCACTAAAATTAGAGGATAAGCAGGTTCTGCTTACTTTGATTAGTCCTTTGGCCCGTATGGAGGCTTTGTATGAGCTGATGCGAAGTGAAATTGAAGTATTACAGATTGAGCAGCGCATAAAAAATCGCGTTAAAAAGCAAATGGAACGAACTCAGAAAGAATATTATTTAAATGAGCAGATGCGCGCCATTCAGAAGGAAATGGGCGACAGTGATGATATGAAGAATGAAATTGCCGAACTTGAAGAAAAAATAAAGCACCAGCGCCTGTCTAAAGAAGCTAATCAGAAGATTAGGCACGAACTTAAAAAATTGAAGATGATGTCACCCATGAGTGCCGAAGCCACAGTAGTTCGTAATTATATTGACTGGATTTTAGCCTTGCCTTGGTTTGAACGTAGCCGTGATCGATTAGATATAAACGCTGCTGAAAAAATTTTAGATGAAGATCACTACGGCCTGGAAAAACCTAAGGAGCGTATTTTAGAGTATTTAGCCGTTCAAAGCCTAGTCAGGAAGAACAAAAGCCCCATCTTGTGTTTAGTTGGACCTCCTGGTGTTGGAAAAACTTCGCTGGCCCGATCCGTGGCCCGGGCCTTAGGCCGCAATTTTGTGCGGTTGTCTCTGGGCGGGGTGCGGGATGAGGCAGAAATTCGCGGCCACCGCCGAACTTATATTGGGGCCATGCCGGGCAAAATTATCCAAAGTCTCCGTAAAGCTAAAACCTCTAATCCGGTTTTTTGTCTTGACGAAGTAGATAAAATGTCTACCGATTTCAGAGGTGACCCTTCGGCCGCTTTATTGGAAGTATTAGATCCGGAGCAAAATTCCAAATTTAGCGATCATTATCTGGATTTAGATTACGATTTGTCAGCGGTACTTTTCATAACTACTGCAAACAGCCTCTATTCTATTCCTGGTCCTCTGCAGGACCGCATGGAAATAATTCGCATCTCCGGCTATACCGAAGATGAAAAACTTAACATTGCTAAAAAATTTCTTATTAAAAAACAGATTGAAGCTAATGGCCTTAGGGCCGACCAAGTTGATATAACCGATAATGCTATTTTAACTACCATCCGCTGTTATACCCGAGAGGCTGGGGTACGGGGGTTAGAGCGGGAAATCGCTTCTGTCTGTCGCAAGGTCGCCCGGGAGATACTTAAAAACCCAGAAGAAAAACCAAAAATATCCAACAAGAATATCAGTCAGTATCTAGGTATTCCTAAATATCATTACGGCATCATTGAAGAAGCGGACGATATCGGTATAGTTACTGGCCTAGCCTGGACTGAGGTAGGTGGCGACACTTTAACCACCGAAGTTTTGATTATGCCCGGCCGGGGCAACTTAACTCTTACCGGGAAGCTAGGGGAAGTTATGCAGGAATCGGCCCGAGCAGCCATGAGTTACGTTCGCTCCATTTCCGTTAAATTAGGCCTTGATCCTAGCTATCATCGTAGAATTGACGTCCATATTCATATTCCCGAAGGAGCTATACCTAAAGATGGCCCTTCGGCTGGTATTACCCTGACTACGGGTTTAGTCTCGGCTCTCACTAAACGCAAGGTTCGTCGGGATGTGGCCATGACCGGTGAAGTTACTCTTCGGGGACGGGTCTTGCCAATAGGGGGGCTCAAAGAAAAAATCATGGCTGCTCATCGTGGCGAAATAAAAACTATTGTTATCCCCAAAGAAAACGAAAAAGATCTTAAAGATATACCTGAGCGCATTCTTAAAAGTATGGAAATTATATCGGTTGTTCACGTTAATGAAGTTTTTAAGGTCGCTTTAGTTATCCCGGAGGGCGAAACTTTATTTAAAGAACCGGAGGAGGATAAGCATATCCTCCCTCTGCTCGGCCAGCCTGAAGAACCTATAGCTGCCCATTGATTTTTTGAAATTAAGATCTAATAATGATTTTTTATAGTCTCTCCTATTTCTTCAAACTTTTAGTCTAAGGCCCAAAAAAGATAGATAATGGGGTTAAATGAAGTTAGTATCGTGGAATGTCAATGGGCTGAGGGCAACAAGTTGTAAACCGGGTTTTTGGGATTGGTTCTATCAGACTGGCGCTGATTTTATTTCCTTTCAAGAAACTAAAGTTGCTCCGGAACAGCTAGGCGATGAACTTCTAAACCCGACTGATTACCTTAGTTATTGGTCGGCCAGTGTCGATAAAAAAGGTTATTCTGGGGTGGTTACCTATTCTCGCCAGGATCCTGAGGAAGTTAAAGAAGAGTTACCGACTCCGGCTTTCCAGGGCGAAGGCCGGGTTATTCGCTTGACGATTCCTGACTTTCATTTGTTGAATGTCTACTTTCCCAATGGTCAGAAAGACGAAATACGCCTTAGATATAAACTAGGGTTTTATAATGCCTTTTTGGATTATGCCGAAAATTTAAGAAAATCTAAACCAATAATAGTTTGCGGTGATTTTAATACGGCTCATAAATTCATCGATCTGGCCCGACCTAAAAATAATGAAAAAACTTCAGGGTTTTTACCAGAGGAGAGAGCTTGGCTGGACAAGTTCATTGCCGCTGGTTACGTAGATACATTTCGTTTCATAAACGGCGATGTGACCGGATCTTATTCTTGGTGGGCTATGCGCACTAGGGCTAGAGAACGTAATATAGGGTGGAGGATTGATTATTTCTTTGTTTCCAGAGAATTGACACCGAAGGTTAGGGGCGCTTGGATTGAGCCGAATGTTCTTGGTTCAGATCATTGCCCTATAGCTTTAGAATTAGTTTTTTAAGCCCAATACCTTAACCTAAAAAACGGTTCTCCCGTTTGGTGGAACCGTTTTTTAGGTTTTAAATATTTAGCCGTTAAATTTATTTTACGATGGCTAAGGCTAGAGTTTGTTTCGCTATTTCTTGCTCTTCGTCGGTAGGGATGACAGCGATTTTAATGGGGCTGTTATTAGTGGAGATGAAACGGGCTTCTCCAGAGCGCTCGGAGTTTTTAGCCGCGTCCAGTTTTATGCCTAAATCATCCAGACCTTTCAGAATTAAAGCTCTCATAGTGGCGGAATTCTCGCCTATACCGGCAGTAAAAGCCACGATATCGGCGCCACCCAGAGCGGCTAGATAAGAACCAATATATTTTTTGATTCGATAAGCATAAGTTTCCAGGGCTTGGGTGCATTGCTTATTACCCTTTTTGTGTTCGGCTTCGATGTCGCGCAAATCTGATGAACCTATACCTGCTAAAGCCAGCATACCACTTTTTTTATTAAAGAAATTATCGGCTTCGACTGGGCTAAGATTCTTAAGTTTCATGACTGTCCAAACTATAGCCGGGTCGATGTCGCCGCTGCGGGTTCCCATTATAACGCCTTCTAAGGGGGTTAGACCCATGGAGGTATCCTGGCATTTGCCACCGGCTACCGCGCTTATGGAGGCGCCGTTACCGAGGTGACATACAATAGCTCGAACATTCTGACGTGGTTTACCCAATAGTTCAGCGGCTTTGCGTGAGACGTAATCATGGCTGGTACCGTGGGCACCGTAGCGACGAATTTTTTGTTCAGTATAAAGCTCATAGGGAATAGCATAGAGATAAGCGTGGGGTTGAATACCGGCAATATGGAAGGCGGTGTCAAAAACTGCAACGTTGGTTACTCCCGGGAAAGTCGCTTCACAAGCATTTATACCTAGAAGATGATGAGGATTGTGCAGCGGAGCGTAAACAGAGCATTTATCTATAAATTCCTTAACCCGGGCATCGACGACAACGGGGTCGCTGAAATATTCACCACCACTGACGACACGATGGCCGATGGCTTTAACTTCAGTTAATGATTTTAAAACGCCTATTTTGGAGTCGACCAATTTTTGAGCAATAATCTTAACTCCTTCTTCGGCATTTTTGACCGTGACTTCTCTTTTAGCTTCGTCACCCTTATGATTAGAGTATTTCATTAAAGTACCGTCAAGGCCGATGCGTTCAATGAGGCCGTTAGCCAGAACTTTAGGGTCGCTAATCATTTCAAAACAAGTAAATTTAACGGAAGAGCTGCCCGCGTTGATAACCAGAACAATCATATTGATATGCCTTTCTTCTGAGTTTATGTTTTTGGCCGCCTGGGAGCGGTCGGTGATAAATAAGAAAAATTAAAATATAGAAGTTTGATTATTATAAGCTGAAAGTACCCCTTCGGCAAGGATAATGTTCGGCTGTTTATAGTCTACAATTCTGACCAGGGTTAAGACACAGACTCAGGTAACGGAGCAGTTTTTCATTGTCCAAGGCTTTAGTGAGATGTTCACTTATTCCGGTCTAAATACTTTTTTCTCAGTCTTCCGGCAGGAGGAAGGGTTATGGGGGGCACAGGGTTATAATAGGTAAGGGGCGTTTGCCAGGCTCACCGCCTTGACCTTTCTGGCGGCAGTCGGACTATTTATAATCGGCATCTGGATGTTTATTAACACCAAATTGAAGCTGCCGTTAGTTTGGATCATATCCAGAGCCTTCTGACCGTCATCGACTACGGTGACTAGCATTTCGGTTTTATAGTACAGTTTTTTCGCAATCAGTTGGTTGATTTTACTGTTTTTTCACTAGTAAAATATTGGGACCTACTAAATAAAAGATTCTGTTTGTTCCTTATTTATACAGATGTCTGTATTTTTAATATTGAAGTGAAGAAGAGTTTCACGTTCGTTAGTTCGCTCCAATTCCACGTTTAAGGTAACTTCGCCCGGTTCGGTTAATCTTATGGTATCATCGATGAGATTGTTTAGACCCTGAAGGAGCCGGTGATTATCGCTCACCAGATTCAGCTTAGTTTTCGGGGGAAGGTGGAATTGAGAAGTTAGATTTTTGATTTTATATTAAACTTCAAGCATGGCCACGGTATTTTCTATGATATTCTGAAGCCGAAATTCGCGGGGATTTAACGTTAGCTTACCGGCCTTAAGTTTGGCAAAATTAAGGAGGTTGTTTATAAAGATAAAGAAGTGCTTTCACGGTAGTATTTATTTTTTCGGCCTATTCTAATTGCTGCGGAGTTAGATCTACTTCCAGTAACAGAGTGGTAAAGTCGACTATTAAGTGTTTGTAGGGGTGTGTATTTCGTGGCTGGATGTTGGTCAAAAAATCGTTTTGGCTCTGGTGTTGGCGTGGGACTTATTTCTTGCTATTTCTAGTTTTTGTCTATTTTTTTGAAGTGTAGTGATATACATCAGCCAAGCTATATTAGTTGTTTGATCTTTAAATTTAGCCTGATAGGTGGTTAATAGGTTTTCGTTAATAGAGTCGTCGGTCTTTCGAATTTGAAGGGTGTGTTAGTTAACGGCCTTATTACTTTTAATGATACGTTAGATTGATGCCTTTTCTCTTTTATCGACCATCAGACTGGTTACGAGTTCACCTTTGAATACACCAAGGCTTTGCCTGGTTAGGTAGGTGACAAATTTAATAAGGTTATTGACTAGAATACTGAAAGAGATGGGGGTAGCTATCTATAATATCGCGGAAGCAGGGGTCTTCTTCGGTTTAGTTTGGCCTAGTTTATTTTGAGAGCACGTAAATTGCGGAAATAACCAGAATAATATAGTTGTCACGCTATTCCAGTCGAATGAATCCGGTTTCTCTGGGAATATTAACCCTGTTAATGGTTCTTAAGGTTATTTCTTCTTATGAAGGCCTTGCTTTTTTCAAAGACTAGACAAATATTTACCGTTAAAGCTTGGTTACTAACCCGATCGTTAGAAAGATAGGGCAGTATGATAGTTTAAAGATTATTTATAAATAGGTATTTATTCTATACCCGCACAGGACGGTAGCCGCTTAATTGTAGTTAAATATGGTCCCGTTTTTATCGAAAAACTGCAGATTGGAAAAATAATGTTGTGTATTGAGCGGGTTCGTTTTTTGGCCTTATGGGTTTTGGTGATGTCGAGTAATGTTTCAATGAAGCTTATTTCCCGGTCGTTCTTATCTGTCAGGAGCAAACTACCGCCGGTAAAAAATATTCTGATTCCGGGGGGTAGCGAGTGAAGCTAGTAGTATGCAGGTTGTTAGAATTATTAAGTTACCTGTAATCCCGGCAATTCTTTCATTTATCTATGTAAAAATATTCTAAAAAACCGCCAGGATCGCCGCCTATAGTCGAAGCAGTCGAGGAGTTGAGGTGGATTTAGCGCCGATTAAGGTTAAAAACTGAAGTGGGTAAGGGTAGATTATTTGAAATGACTTTAGGCTATGTTTCTTTACTACTAATATAATAAAATGAAAGACTTTATTCAGGGGGTGGCTGTAGTTTTCATTATCGCTATAGCTGGCCGAAACTTTCATCCAGCGTTCTATAAGTTTCAGAGCGGCGCTTTATTTTTTTTCTGGTCGTTTATTTTTAGTTTTTAGTCTTATTTCGGCTGGGTTGCTTTACTTCTATTTTAGGCTTAGGATGATAAATTTCAAAGTGAGTTTAGAATCGTTCGAACAGCATTGAATGGTTCTTGTGACTACATCTTAGTTGTTCGGGTGGGTGTAAAACGGTGCAAAAAAGTCGTTAAAACGGTGTAGGAAGTTTTAGCTGCTCAATCCGACTAGATTGATAAAAGCCAGGTTGATTATTAGCAGATGGTTTTTTCTTCATTTACAACCGCAAGTTTTCACGGGCTAATCCCAGTTAGGTTCATAGTTCGGCGGATGTTTTTCTACCACCGTAAATGTTCTGCTAAGAAAGTGCCGGTTACGGGGAGATTGGTGGGCGTGATGGAGGCAATTTTTTAAAAATTATAACCACTAGTTTAGCGAGTGGTCTACTCACTCCTATAGGGGATTGGTATAGTAGTGTCTAATAGCGTGTTAAATAGTTTACTAAGTGTACCATATTCATAGGCTTGCCTCTAATGGGGTTATT
Organism: Candidatus Adiutrix intracellularis; assembly: GCA_001577715.1. Classification (GTDB taxonomy): domain Bacteria; phylum Desulfobacterota; class Desulfarculia; order Adiutricales; family Adiutricaceae; genus Adiutrix; species Adiutrix intracellularis. Next base: position 15,156 of record LQAA01000046.1, read on the forward strand.
TATTTTTTGCCTTTGCCTATTGACTCATCTGTAAATAAGTTAATATATTTCTTCAACGTTAGGTGGTTAACTGTTAGGTTTTTCTGTGATTGATTTCTGGTGTACGCCGCTATCCTTTTCGTATTCTTAGTTACTGTATCTATATAATATTCACGATATTAGAAGTGTCTATTACTATACTTTGTACTTTAGGCTAGTGTACCTGTCAAATATTATCAGTGATCTTTTAGCCTTTAGATAACTTGTTACCTCCGATACGATATACTTCGGCGGTATCCTCTGAAGGTTTCTTTGGTTTAGAGTTAATAGTATAGTTGGTGGTTTTTTCAAGCTTAAGCGAACAATTAAAATTTAAAATTTGGTGCGACTGTAGCCTTAATTTCATTAGTTAGTCAATATTCAGCTAATCCGAAACCAAATATTCCCGAAAAGAGGACTGTGGGAAATTGCTCCCTGACTTTATCATTATAAAATATATCTGTATTGTTATAGGCCTGGCGGGTGAAGGCGATATAGTTTTCGGTGCTGGCTAGTTCTTCCATGGCCTCAGCGATAGTTCGATCAGTTTTTAGCTCCGGGTAAGCCTCTAGGCTAACTAAAAGGTGGGTTTAGAGCTTCAGAGAGCTGATAACCAGCTTCGAACAGACCCAAAGAAAGCTCAGAGCGGTTTTGTACAAGGTAGTCATGCCCTCGTGACGAATTATTTTTGAGTGTGAGCTGTTTAAGATTTTTATTCATGATTATAACTTTCATAGCGACCAAGCGCCCATGGTAACTAATTTTACGATATATTTTGCAGCCGTGGTTCCGTTTA
>LQAA01000047.1 GCA_001577715.1 Candidatus Adiutrix intracellularis
CCATTATTCCTGTTACAGTCGAGAAGACTAAAAAAAGGCTATGCCTCACGATAATGTTTAGATTCTGGCGGAATATGCTATGAATTATATTATTAAAATCTATGCTGATTTTTAGTTATACCGCGATTTGGTTAAACTCGTTATGGATTATTTTAATAGGGTCTTCTACAGTAGTGACGTTGATTTTTTGAGTGGTCAATTGGTGCGGGGTTGAATACAGAGTTGTGGTTTTGCTGCTACCAGTAGGGGTAGTCACTAGAATAATACCGTGAGGTATAATTATAGGAATGTTCTATTTTTTTAGATCCTCCTAGCTATGAAATATATTAGCTAGATTCATAAATAAAGTTTCCGAATCTAAAATACGTATAACTTTTTTTCACTGGAAGCTACCGGGACAGTGGAGCCGTGCATTTTCGTTTTGCTGGTTTTACCAGATATTTTGATGCGGCCGTTCTAGGGATGGTGTTTTCAGTAATATCCAGGCGGGAGAGAGTCTTAATTTGACTGATCATCGCTATATAGAGAATTTTTAGTAAGTGGTAAAGATTATGCAGTACTCTGTTAAAATATATTCGTACCAGCAGTTTATTTTGCTTTAATTTAATATGGATGTCCGAAACTTGTTCGTTAAGGATTTCGGTCATTGGATAATCTACCAATCTCAGTTGTTGCTTCCGGCATACTAGCTTTCAGCCTCCATAATTGAATTGCGGAAGGTATAATTTTCCTCAATAAGCTTTTTGAGCTGGTTACCCGGAACTATGACTAGGATGGGGGGAGTTTCGGTCATTAGGCGAATGTTTTCTAAGATTCTTTGACAGAAGGTGGCTTAGTGGCTACCATCAGACGTCCTTTTTGATCAAGTTCTAGCGGCAGCATTGAATATCGACTGGTGAATAATTGAGGGAGAATGTTAGTTATTAGATCTTAATCTAGTTCTTGTTGTTCGATTTGTCGGTGGAGTAATATAAATGAAGCTGCTATAAGTCTAGCTATGACGTCGTTGTTTAGGTTGCGGCTTAGAGAATTATCTCGAGGTAGGAGTATTTTAAAGTTGATGAGGTAGTCCAGCAGGTTAAAGGTTTCCATCGGGCGGGTAGTTAACTGATTTTTGCCTGAACGGTGGTTGATTGAAGATAAATAGTTAGGCTTTGTTTCCCCTACCTGGGTCTTTTTGATGAGGTTATTGAGTGACAAAAGTTTTAAGAGATATTTTATGGTTAAATCGTTGGGCCACGAATTTATTACTAGCGTTTGTCCTTCAGGGTGACAATACGGTTAAAGGTTGGGTTTTGGCTAGTATGGAGTTTTTCATCGGTTATGAAATAGCCTAGACGCTCGAATTGCCAGCGCTCGCCGGGACCAGCCTTTCGCAATGCCGGTTCTAGGCGGGCCTCAGAGTATTCTCGCAGAGAATTAGGGTTTATTTCCTTATCTAAATTACCTTTAGGGCGAGGTACTTTGAAGAGGCGGTCATACAGACGCACCCTGGCTGGGATAGAATTTTTTGCTGGAACCCAGTGAATGATCGCTGGCTGTCCGCCCGGCCCCGCTCCAAAGCCGCGCGGCTCTTCACTGTAAGTGCAACGTAGTTTACTAATCGTCCCATCTTCGTTCCGTACCGCTTCATGGCAGTGGATATAGAAGCCCCATCGCAGATGTACTTCGCGGCCGGGGCCTAGCCGATAGAATTTTTTCGGTGGATCCAGCATAAAGTCTTCAGCTTCAATATAAATTTCTCTCTCAAAGATTAAAGGGCGGATTGAAGTGCGATTAGGGTCATCTGGGAAGTAGGGAGCCTGAAATTCTTTCGTCTGATCTTTTGGCCAGTTTTCAATTACTGCTTTTAAGGGGTTTAGAACGGCCATAACTCGGGGAGCCTTAGAGTTAAGATCATCGCGGATGGCTTTTTCTAGCCAATAATATTCAATCCAACTGTCGCGTTTGGCGATTCCTATTCGATCGCAGAATAGACGGATGGATTCTGGAGTGAAGCCGCGCCGCCGAAAAGCGGCGATAGTTGGTAATCGGGGGTCGTCCCAACCTTCGACATATTTATCTTTAACTAGCTGTAAGAGTTTACGCTTGCTCATTATTGTATATTCCAGATTCAATCTAGCGAATTCAATTTGTCTAGGCCGTGGGGGTGGCCAATCTAAAGCTTCCAGAACCCAGTCGTATAAGGAACGGTGATCCTCAAATTCTAGGGTGCAGATAGAGTGAGTAATGCCTTCAATAGCATCTGAAATACAGTGTGTATAGTCATACATGGGATAGATCGGCCACTCGTCGCCGGTGCGGTGATGAATAGCTTTACGAATTCGGTAGAGAGTTGGGTCGCGTAAATTTATGTTGGGGGAAGTCATGTCTATTTTAGCCCGGAGGCTTCTACTCCCATCTGGGAATTCTCCTGCCCGCATGCGGCGGAAAAGAAACAAATTTTCCTCCGCGGTCCGGTTGCGCCAGGGGCTATTCTGGCCCGGTTTAGTCAAAGTACCCCGATAGTTACGCACCTCCTCCTGCGACAAGTCGTCAACATAGGCCAGCCCTTTTTGAATCAATTTTTTTGTGCAAGTATATATTTGCTCAAAATAATCGGAGGCGTAGCGGACGGAACCGGTCCAGGTAAAGCCTAGCCAGGACACATCTTTTTTAATTGAATCAATATATTCTACATCTTCTCTGACCGGGTTAGTATCGTCGAAACGAAGATTACAGGCGCCGTTATAAATCACGGCTAACCCGAAGTTCAGGCAGATACTTTTAGCGTGGCCGATGTGGAGATAACCGTTTGGTTCTGGGGGAAAACGGGTGACTGTCCCGGGGTAGCGGCCGTTTAGTAAATCTTCATCAATAAAAGTGCGGATGAAGTTACCGGTGCTTTCATTCGGTGCTTCGTTTTTTATTTCTAAGCTCATTTTTTGTTCCGTCTTATTTCCAGGGTCTGGGCGTGAGCCAGGAAACCTTCGGCTTTGGCCAGTGTAGTTACCGTTGGAGTTATATTTTCCAACGCTTCGCGGGTGAGGTGCTGGAAGGTAATTTTTTTTAGAAAAGAATCTGTGGATAACCCTGAAAACATTCTGGCAGCGGCGGCGGTCGGTAGCACATGATTAGGGCCGCTGGCGTAGTCCCCGGCAGGAATGGGAGAATAAGGTCCTAGAAAAACTGATCCGGCATGACGGATCCGGGTTAGGTAGCTGAAGGGATCGGTCACAACCAATTGTAGATGTTCTGGAGCGTATAAATTGGCGAAGTCAAAGGCCTCGTTAATATTGTCAGCGACCAGAATGGCTGCACCATTTTGCAGCGATTCTGTTAATATTTTGCGGCGCTCTACTAAAGTTGGGAATATTTTTTTTATTTCTTTAGTAGTTTTTATGGCCACTTCTTCGCTGGTGGTTATTAGAACGGCTGCCGCCTGGGGATCGTGTTCCAATTGAGCTAAAAAATCCCAGGCTAGCCAGGTGGGTTGGGCGGTTCCATCGGCAATGATGAATCCTTCACTAGGGCCGGCGGGGAGGTCGATATCTACCTGGCCGAAAACGGCCATTTTGGCTGCGGTGACCCAGGCACTGCCAGGGCCGACTATTTTATCTACCGGCGCGAGAACGCCCAGTCCGTAAGTTAGGGTCCCCACGGCCCAGGCCCCGCCCAATTTATAGATAGCATCAGCCCCGGCTAGGTGGGTGGCTACTAGAATTTCAGCTCGAATGGTGAAGTCGGGGCCGGGTGGGGAGGTCGCTACTATTTCTTTAACTCCGGCGGCCCTGGCCGGAATAATGTTCATCAAGGCGCTGGAAGGGTAGGCTGCCCGCCCGCCAGGAATGTAAACTCCCACCCGATCAAGAGGACGAGTCAGGCGGCCGGCTAGAAGACCGGGCGCAAATTCATCAAACCAAGCTGGACGATCCAGTTGCGCCGCATGGAATTTATGAATAGCCTCCGCAGCCTGTTTTAGAGCCACTAAAACTTTTGGCGGAATAGCTTGAAAAGCGGCCTCAATTTCCGCTTCTCCGACTTTAAAATCTGATAAAAGCAAGTTTGGTTTTAAAGGCCTGTATTCTCGCAGCAGTTCAGACTGGGGGTCTTTTTTCAAGCGGGCTAGAATTTCCGCAGTGATATTTTTAATATTTTCCGCTTCGGTTCTAGATCTGGTTAAAATTTTATTACGTCTTTCTAGGGTAAGATTGTGGAGGTATTCTACTTCAATCATAGGTTTGATTCCTGAGAAACAGTCTGAGTTTTACATTTTTTAATGATAACAAAAAATAATCAACAGGTAAATAATAATCCTAAAATCAGCCGGAACCTTTCTCGCTTTCTTTGACTTTCAAGGGAGATGGTGCAAGAGAGCTGGTCCGCTTTTAATCTCGAGTCTCATTGTAATTATTCCGAATATAGCGGCTCCGGCTGGGTATATTGCTCCTACTTGATTTAGACTGCTTATTAGATCCCCTTTAAGTTAAAGAATAAATAAAGAAACAGTTGTTTACTTCAAACGATAGTTGCGTTATATATTGATAATATAAAAATTAGTGGGGGTTATGAAAAAGTTAATGGTAGTATTAATGCTAGGTTAGGGGTTACTTTTAGTATTATTCAGTTGTAATAATAGTTCTTAATCCTATGACTGGGTCGCTAAAAAAAGAGAAGGATATAACGGTTGTATTTTTGCTGAAGATGACTAGCAACGCTTTTTTTAAGTTGTCAATAAAGGAACTCAAATGTTTGTTGCCAGCTATGGTTTCAAAGCCGAATTTGTTGGCAGCCCCGAGGCCGAGGTTATAAAGTAAATTTTCATTACTAAAGACACTATCGGGCAAAAGGTAAATAATTTTTTGATGTTTTTTTAGATGTTACGGCTTTCGATGCGGTTATAAAAGAGGTTATTGCAATTAGTATCAAAGTTACTATCCGGGATTTAGATCTTTTATGCGATGCCCGTCAAATCATAGTTTCACAGATACTTTCGACTAATTCGGTAAAATGTTAGTTGAAATGAGTGCTAAGAGTCTGATCAATCGCGGCTGGAACCTCGCCACTGATCTCATAAAATACGCATGCTATTACTCTTAGGCCCTCGTGGCGGATCGAAATTCTTAGCGGATGGTTGGGGAAGAATATATTTAGGTGACTTATTCCAATTTGGAAAACGTTGCTGTTGATGATTGTTATATCCAGCAGGAATCTAAAAAGATGCTGGTCGTTGGCTGTTTCATTATTTCGGAACACCCTGGCATAGATCTAATAATATAAAATAACTTTACAGTGTTTTTTAATTAGACTCAAGCCGTAACGGATCTTGGGTATTCTGCCCATGATGTCGTTATAATCGAGGTTGTTTCCCTTAATGCTACGCGGAGTTACTGCAGAGCCGGAGCTATTAAAGTGTTGGAGGTTATGAAATTATTAAACCCAGGGAACTTTAGACTGTTACATGGCCTATTATCTAGCTTCTAGCTATCTTTTGAAAGTCGGTGATGTGGTGGATGTGCTCAAAATTGGCATTATTGAGGTTATACCCAATATGGTTTTAAACCCGAATATTTTTAGTTTTGATATTTCTGAAGTGGTCCTATTGTTGAACTAGACTGTATTCACTGTTAACAATGCTAATAATTATAATTTTTAAACCTTAAAGATAGTTATAAAGATAGTTTAATGTAAAAATTTAGCTGGTTTTTAATCTGGTTGCTTATGTTTACACTAGAACCAGCCTGTTTAACTAATTTTTTAGGAATACGGAATGAGTACTTCACGGCCAAGGCTTTAGTCTTTTATGTTTACGATTGGAAAGAATTCGGCACAATTTATGTAAACAATAATAAAATCGTGACCGTCGAATATAATACCAAGAACGCTAGCGGCTTCATAAGATCTTGAGACATATGTTATATGCGAAGGATAAATAAAACTTATTAAACATACCTCAATAAATACACTCGCGCCCGCAACGTAGTTTTTTTAATAAATAGTGTTCCACCCAGATTAGTTCTGTTCTCGGTATCACTCAGGCTCAGAAGTTATTTTAATTGTTGGTCACAACATTTATAGGCTAGGCTAAAGTGGGCGATCGGAAAGCTGGTTCTGTAAAATTGCTGGGTGCTGAATACTGATAAATATGAAGCTGTTGGTATAGAAAAAGAAAAAAGTATAGCTGTTAAAAAATTATTTACCTTCTTGCTGGGTATAGTGGTGTTAAATACTGGTTTGGTTTTCATCTTAATTTATTGTATAAATTATTTGATGGATACTATTATTTTGAATATTTTGTAACTACTGGCTAAAACGGTGGTGCAAAGTATGGGAGCTAACTTGTAAACGCGCTGGTGGATCGTTTTTTTATGATTCGGGATAACAGTGTTTTGACTAATAGCTATGTCAGTCTCAGCAATAAACAACTCCTAATTGACTGAGTATAACTAGAGTTTGAATTTATGTGATTTGGGTTGTACATAACCAGCGATACTTTGTTAAACTAAAGCGATAACCACCCTTTCAGCTTTTTCGAGTGCGGGCTGATATCCATGATATGGAGAATGACTAATCTAGTTATCGAAGATCCTTTCGTTGATAATAACGGTTTAGAAAGTGCGATAAAACTTCTGATTATGGGTATTTATCGAGGAGAAACCGACTTCGATTTCTAATTATTAGGACAGTGAAATAGATCAGGAGTTAATTACGGAAAGGCTTGATGGTTAACAAATTAACGTTTAAGGAATACAATAATCTATTTACGAGTAAATCGATAAACAAAGGGGAAAATAAATAGCCACATTCGGGGCAAGCCTATAAACATGGTACACTTGGTAAACTATATAGCGCGCCCTCGGGTATTAACATACCAACCTCTTATATAAACCACCCGCTTAGTAGATATTTCTAATTTGCTGTTATTTTTAATGTCCTGATTTAAAGAATACTTATTATTCTTTTGTATATTATTACCAAAAAACACGCATAAACTGGTTATGCGCCAGTTCGAAAATAAGCTGCCTAAAAATATTTCCAGGCATAGTGATGAGAGTGGTTGCCTTAGAGTCGCTTTTATAATAATGTTCGATTTAATTTGAGATATTATCAACGATATAGGGGATGATTAGGTTCGTTCAAGTTGGTTCTTTGGGTGAATGTGCAAAATTTTCAGCTTATTAAGATGACTATTATCGCATTGTAAATTTTATTAACGCTACTCTAGACGTCATCTATTTCTATTTCGATACTATAATCGGATGTTCTGGCTTTCTTTAACAAATCATGGGAATCGATATATTCCAACCAAACTATAAACGATATTCTGTCTGACCATAACTTTCATAAAGATGTGTCGAGATCCCTGGTCTTAATAGTCTCCTCTGTAGCTTCCAGTGTATTGCTATCGGAAGCTGGTTTATTTTTTAGCTCGAATTTATGAAGTTGAGGTGAACCTGTACGGCGGTTAGGGAAATAATAACAAATTCCCCCTTAGGCTCAAACGATCCGGTGATGGTCTGGGTATCAAAACTGAAGACGTTAAAAACATAGGTGTCATCTTAATTTTAAACGAGGTCACTAGATTATTTCGGGTTTTATGGGGAGTTGAAATAGCTAGCAAAGCTAAAGGTAAATTTTTGGTCAACATTTTTCAATATTTAGTAGTATGAATTTACTGATAACATTTACCGTTCTGTCTAGGCTTTTTAGGGCAGCCTTAATTTTTTTAAGGTTGAAGCTAGTAAGATAACTTTGAAAAATATTCATTTTATGTTAGATAGCGTGCTGGATGACTTTGGTATTTTTTTTCAAGAGAAAAATTTTAAATCAGGTAGCGCCTTTATTTTTGATACCTCGGCTGCCTTATTTTTAATTCTTTTGGGAAGCTCTTTACGGTTGCAGTAGACATTTATAAACATTGTAAACGATTTGTTTAAATTCACTAGAAATACTTCCGTTATGCGATCCAACCGTCAAAAATTCATTAACGTTAACTTCGTGACCATTATTTTTTCTGTTAAGGGTATCGGTATGGATATAAGCCAGGATCAAACTACCCGACTCTTTAGTGGTTTCATTTAGATAATATTTTTATCATCCATCAATATGGTGGTACCGATTTGGGGCTGACTATTATTAAAAGTCTGGTGAAATTGATAAATGGGAAAAGATCTTTAGAAAGTTAACTGAACCTGGACACTACTATGACCTTTAACTGTATTTTTGGCCTTAATCTGGACGCTGTGGAGTCGCTTTCGGATAAAATTAGTATTATTCTTTCCTGAGCGGTAGTTCAAAAACAAAGATCCCCTTATTCCTTTAAAATATTTTTTGGTTTTATTAGTTGAAGTCAATGATATTAATGTTCTGATAGTTTATTCGCTAATGAAGAAAATAGGCTTGGAGTCCATAGTTGTGGAGAACGGAGAAATAGCACTAGCCAGATTGGAAGAAACTAGACTTAAAGAGGTTAGTTAGGAGGATTATTAACCTGTTCTTCAATCTGGTAATAGTGGTGTATAGATACTAGATATAGATGGCTACGAGGCCATCAAACGCATCCTAGCCAACCCCTCAATATGAGAGATAATTATAGCCATGACTACAAACGCTTTCGCTGAAGGGAGGTAACTCTTTCTAGCTAACAGCATAAACAACTATCTGCCTAAACTCATTAATGTTACTATGTTAGACCGTACTTTGCGTTATTTTATTTTAAATGAATTAGAATAGATCAATTCGGCCAGGGAGTCTTCTAGAGATAATAGAGCTGGCGAATAAAAGAATATTGTTGTAGGTTCTTTCTTGTGCTAATAAAGCTCGCTATGGTAATACGTTAACTAAGCTTTGGCTCTAATTAAAAAAAAGATACCTACTTAGGCTTATATTTAAAAATATAATTAAAATAATTTGGTTTGGGGCAGATTCTTAACCGGTTTGAGCTGGGTTTGTTTTTTTGTTGACATTTGGATGGGATTGGGTTAATTTTAAAAAATTAAATTTTGTTAACATTATTAGGTTTAGAAATAGTGAATTTACAAACTTATCATTCTCAAATTAAACTCCCAGCTGAGGTTTTTTCTCTCCCGGCCGAAGTGCTTTTTGGGGGACTTAAGTGGTTGTGGCGTTTTGATTTAACCTGTGGATCCGGGGAGGGTTGATTTAATATTGTTTAAATTCTTCCAAGGGCCGCGGGCATTCGTTCCGCGGTTTTTTTTGCTTGTATATTAAGGAAACAGGGAGAATATGGAAATAATTCTCAGACAGAAAGTTGAATGGCTAGACAGTGATGTGGAAACCGTTATTGGCCTTTTCAGTAGCCGGTTGAGGGGCCAGAATGGTATTTTGTTAGAGAGTACCGAGGTAGACGGGCGCTGGGGGCGATACAGCTTGGTCGCTGGTGATTTTATTCTTTTAGCTATCTGTGTTGACGGCCGTCTTAACCTTACCCTGAAGGACGACCGGCTTAACCCCCTCGCCCAATACCAGGGACTGGATTATTTGGACGGCTTAAAGGCACTTATTAGTGCTTTGAGAATAGAGCCTGACCAGGTCGGGGTCGTGTTTCCACCTATTACTAGAGCTCTTTACGGTTACCTGGGTTACAGTTCGCTGGAAGGGCCAGCGGCCGAGGGGGGGTTCGTTTTACCAGGCAGTCTTTATCTCTTTGACCACACTTATAATCAATTAGTTAAGATGTCTTTGCTCAAAGTCCCGGAAAGCGCTGCCGTTGGGCTTTCCTCTTCTTTTTCCATCGGGGCAGTGTCTTCATCGCTGGTCCAGGCCGACTATCATAGAGCGGCTAGTGAAATTAAAACCTTGATCCAGCGAGGCGATATTGGGGAAGTGACCCTTGCTTCTCAATTTTCAGCGCCGTTCACCGGTGATCTTTTCCAGGTTTATCGGCGCTTGAGACGTCTAATTCCTTCGCCGTATCTAGTCTTTATGCGATTGACTGGCTTTAATATGGCTGTGTCTTCGCCGGAGGCTATGATAAGCTGCGAACAGAATACGCTTCGTTTAAGTCCCTTGGCCGGTTCTAGGTTAAAATCGCGTAGCTTCAGCGAAGATAATCTGTTTGAGGACGGATTTCTCCCTGCCCATCAAGAGGCGAATCGACACCAGCGTCTGGTGAGTCAGGGACGGGAGGAACTGAACCGTGTAGCCGTCCCAAGGACGGTGATGATTGAGCGTTTTATGGAAGTGGAGCGGTTCGATAAATTTAGCTGCCTTACCTCCCGTCTAAGTGCCACCTTAGTCGATGGGGGGAATCCGGTAGATATTGTTAAAGCTGTGTTTCCGGCTGGGTCTGTCAGCGGGACGCCCAAAAAACGGGCTCTGGCGGCTATAGCCGCTTTAGAACCTTGCCCCCGCGGGCCTTTTGGCGGGGCGGTAGGTTGGTTAGGATTGGATAAAGATAAGATTAGTTTAGATCTGGGGGTAATTACTCGGGGGGTTTGGCAGCGGGGAGGAAAAATTTTTTGGCAAATTGGTTTAAATATTTCAGAAAATTTTGAACCGGAAATAGGCTGGCGTGAAATTTCAGATAAGTGCGCAACTGTTCTAACCCTTCTGAAACTGGAAACATCAGCCCAAGATTCGAAACCGGCAAGGTCAGTGTTGCTTCCTAAATCCGCTTTTCTAACCAAATCTGTTTTAAGGTTGCCGGTTTTGATGGATAATATAGCTAATAAAACAGATTTGAGTCGAAGAGAGGCGGCTCTGCTTTTTGCTCGTCTTATGGACGGCGAATTGAGCGCTTCACAAGCTGGAGCGTTTTTAATGGGGCTGCGGGCCAAGGGTGAAACAGCGGTAGAATTGGCTGAAGCGGCCCGAGCCATTCTGGATCGGGCGGTTAAACTACCACCGTTACCCGGTATTTTTATAGATATAGTAGGTACCGGCGGAGATGGCCGTAATTCTTTTAACTGTTCCACAGCCACGGCTCTGACCATGGCTGGTTTGGGTTTTAAGGTGGTTAAGCATGGCAATCGTTCGGTTTCTTCTAAAAGTGGTAGTGCTGATGTCCTAGAATTATTGGGCGAAGATCTAAACCGGCCGCCGGAATCAGTGCCTGAGGTTCTAAGTAAAAGAAATTTTGTTTTTCTTTTTGCTCCTTTTTATCATCCTTCTTTTTACAATATCATGCCGCTACGTAAAGAACTGGGTATCAGAACGATATTCAATATTCTAGGCCCTTTGGTTAACCCGGCTCGTCCAACCTGTAGTTTTTTTGGCGTGCCCAATCTGGCGACCCTGCCCCTTTTGGCTGGGGCTCAAAGTCTTCTTGGAACTAGATTGACGGCTATAGTCTGCGGGGCTGGGGGGTATGATGAAATGACCGCTTTGGGTCCGGCTACGGTTTTTTTGGTGGAGGGGAAAAAAATAACTGAAACCATTATTGATCCGATCCGTTATGGCTTTAATCCCTGTAATCCTAAGGAATTAACTATCGGTGGGCCGGGAGAAGGGGTGAGCGTTTTGCGTGAACTGCTCGCTGGGCACGGCCCCGAATCCATGCAAAATATGTTGATTTTAAATGTCGCTATGGCCCTTTATGTTTATAAAGGGGCTGAAAGTTTCGATAATTGTGTACGCGAGGCTCGCCGAGCGGTTCACGGTGGGGTTGGGCAGAAAGTTTTATAAATGTTTGAATATTTTAAGAGAGCGAAAAATGTGGAAATAAAAGCCTTAAAACGTTTAGCTAAGGCCGGCCAGTTGCCGCCGCTTTATTCTGAACCGCGGCTGGATTTCGTTGGTCGGTTGCGCCGGCGGGCAACGGAAAAAGGCCTAGCGGTCATTGCCGAATATAAAAAAGCCTCCCCCAGCCAAGGAGATATTGCTTTAGGGGTAACTCCCGATCAAGCCGTGTTAGCTTTTATCAAAGCTGGGGCGGCGGCTATGTCTATTCTCACTGAAAAAAGTAAATTTAAAGGTCGCCTGAACTTTATCAATAGGGCTTGGGATGGCGGTGCCGAACTATTTGACTTGCCATTATTACGTAAAGATTTTATTTTTGACTCTCTCCAGGTAAGAGCTACGGCTTCCAGGTCGGCTTCGGCGTTGCTGCTTATCGTCAGGCTAACTCCTGATGCCTTTCAATTGCGTGATTTACGGCAGGAGGCGGAAGCTTATGGTCTAGCGGCGGTAGTTGAAGTTTTCGATGAGGTAGATCTTGATGTAGCCCGTAAATCTGGGGCTAGAATAATTCAGGCCAATGCTCGGAATTTTTTTGACCTCTCGGTTGATATTAGGCGTTCCTTTGAGTTGGCTCGCCGGCACGCGAGCGAAGCTGAAGAATTATGGATAGCAGCTAGCGGCTTTTCTAAACCTTTAGAGCTTCTTGCGGCCAGCGAGGCTGGTTTTACGGCTATTTTAGTCGGAACAACTTTAATGCGGGGCGGTCATTTGGATGAATCTTTAAAGTATCTGACTTCGGCTTTAAAAAAAGGAGATCATGCCCTGTGTCATATATCGTAAAAATTTGCGGGTTGACCAGAGCTCATGATGTGCTGGCCTGTGTTCGGGCTGGAGTTGATTGGCTGGGCTTCATATTTCATCCTAGTAGCCCCAGGGCGATCTCGGCTAGGCGGGTGGCTGCTTTTGAAACTGGAACCGCCCGGCGGGTGGGAGTTTTTGTGCATCAATCCCCGGCAGAAGTTTTAGCTGTGATGTGTGAAGCCCGCCTGGATTTAGCCCAGCTTCATGGCGGGCAAAATCAGGCTTTTTGTGCTGAAGTGGGAGTAGAGCGGGTGGTGCGAGTTTTTTGGCCCCAGCGTTATCCGCGGGTTACAGATCTGGAAAAAGATCTGGCCTCTTTTAGTGAGGTAGCCGCCTATTTTTTGTTGGATGCTGGGCTGAGCGGCGGCGGTTGTGGCGAGACTTTGGATCTGGATTTTTTGACTGATGTTATTTTCCCCAGACCCTGTCTTCTGGCCGGAGGTCTAACGGCTGAAAGGGTGGCCGCGGTTGTTTCGACTAACCCGCCAAATATTAGCGGGTTCGATTTTAATTCCGGGGTAGAAAATTCTCCGGGAATTAAAGACTCTGATCTGATCAAAGCGGCTCTAGCAGCCGTTACTAAAAAGGAGAGACCGCAATGAATGGATATTTTGGTCAGTTCGGGGGCCGTTTTGTGCCGGAACTTCTTATGCCCCCTTTAGTTGAACTAGAACATAGCTCAGCTAAGTTTTTAAACCGCTCTGATTTTAAAGAAGAATTAAGTGAGCTCTTGACTGATTATGCTGGCCGGGCTACTCCTCTGACTTTTTGCCCGGCCTTTTCCGCTGAACTCGGGGTTAAAGTTTTTCTAAAACGTGAAGATCTTCTTCATACTGGGGCTCACAAGGTTAACAATACCTTGGGTCAGGCTTTACTGGCTAAAAAAATGAGTAAAAAAAATCTGATAGCTGAAACTGGGGCTGGTCAGCACGGGGTGGCCACGGCCGCAGCCGCGGCTAGACTAGGGTTATCGGCCAAAATTTTTATGGGAGCGGTGGATGTGGAACGGCAAAGAGCCAATGTAGACCGCATGAACCTTTTGGGGGCCGAAGTGGTAGTTGTGTCCAATGGTACTCAAACTCTAAAAGATGCTATTAATGAAACTCTCCGTTATTGGATTGCCCATCAGGATGACACTCTTTATTGTTTTGGCACCGCCGCTGGGCCTCACCCCTTTCCTGAACTGGTAGCCCACTTCCAAAGCGTCATCGGTCTTGAGGCCCGCGATCAGATACTTAAGAAAACCGGGACTCTACCGGATTATGTAGTCGCCGCCGTTGGCGGCGGTTCCAACGCTATAGGTATATTTCGTCATTTTCTGAATAACCAGGAAGTCTGCCTAATTGGGGTGGAGGCCGCTGGTACAGGGGAACCGGGTTGTTACAACTCCGCGTCTATTAATCTTGGGCGGCCGGGCGTTCTTCACGGTCAGTTATCTATGTTGCTTCAGGATGAAGCCGGTCAGGTGTTGCCGTCTCATTCTATTTCCGCTGGACTTGATTATCCCGGAGTTGGGCCGGAACATGCTCATTTGGCTGCCATTGGCCGCGTTCGCTACGAAATGGCTGCTGATGCTGATGCCCTAAACGCCTGTTGCCTTCTTAGTCGGGCCGAAGGTATTATCCCGGCTCTTGAATCTTCTCACGCTCTGGCTTGGGTAATAAAGCGTGCCCCCGAGATCCAAGGTCGTACTGTTTTGATTTGTCTCTCTGGTCGAGGTGATAAAGATCTTGATATTATTAAGAATGCTTTAACGGAAAGAGGGTTGAAATTATGAAAATCGCAACTCTAGCTAACATCATTACCAGTGATAAAAACAATGGGCGTATGACCTTAATCCCTTTTCTTCCAGCTGCTTTTCCTGAAGCCAATTTATTTTGGTCTACTTTAACGGAACTTAGCGAAAATGGAGCCGGTATAATAGAAATTGGCGTTCCTTTTTCCGATCCGGTGGCCGATGGACCTCAAGTGGCTGCGGCCAGTGAAATAGCTTTAAAAAATGGCGGTAGTCTGGCCTATATTTTAGCTGGATTAGCCGAAAAACGAGCTAAGTTGGAGTGTGGTCTAGTTCTTATGGGCTATGTTAATCCTTTTATTCAATATGGCTGGGCTAACGCCAGACGAAAAAAGAAAGAGGTTTCGTTGGTGGAAATAATTGAGACTAGCCTGGATATTTTGGCTGAAAAATTAGCTAGAGTTGCAGTTCAGGGGCTTATTGTTCCTGATCTACCGCTGGAAGAAAGCGAAATTTGGTTGAAAGTTTTAAAAAAATATGGTCTTACACTCATTGCGTTAGTCGGTCCTAATACTAGTTTTGAAAAAATGAAAAACTACGCCGAGGCTGGGGTCGGGGGATATGTCTATGTAGTTTCGGTTTTAGGTACTACTGGGGAGCGATCTGAGCTGCCGCTAGAGGTAACGCGGACCTTGACCCGGGCGCGTGGGGCTTTTAATTTGCCGCTGGCTTTGGGTTTCGGGCTGAATTCGCCTCGGCAATTGGATTATTTACCGGCAAATTTGAAACCAGAGGCGGTTATTTTTGGTAGTTCCCTTATTCGCCATCTGGAGCAGGGTCATTCGGTAGCCGCTTTTATGGAGCCTTGGAGAAAATAGTCTGAAGCCATTTACGATATTTAAATACATATTGAATGGTGAGGCCAACTAGACTCAGACTGCTGTAGATATAAGGTAATCGTTCATGGTGGTTATCAAGTGAGATATAAGTACATGTTAATATAAAGGTATGTTATATTGTGATTATGTTATAAAGTGGATCGCAAGATATAGTGTTTCAAGCTCTCTAATATATATACGAGCAGAGAATGTTACCTCACCGGATAAAGTTACCGAACTTAAAACTAAACTAGCTGAAGCCCAAAGTAATTTTAGTAACTCATCAAGGTCTCTATCGGTTGATATTACCAATTTCCATTAATAAAAGAAGCTAAAAAATTGGTTAGGTATTTTCGTAGAGAGGGTAATTTATATATACGTTTCATTACTAGCCCAGAAAATAAGTCTATCAACAACTTGCCCGAGCGAATTATCCGTTTTATTGTTTTGGATAGGACCCGGTACTTAAGAAATCTATTTCGGAACCGAGCGTAACTAATCAAAGCGCATCTAGATAGTTAATACTATTTATACTATGATAAAGTACTTACTGTTCCAATTTTTGCGTCAGACCATCAACTCTTTTATACAAAGTAGGTATATCCTCCACTGCTCAAAAAGTATTATAAAATATTAATTTTATAATAATAAAATAATATTATTATAGGAAAACATATCTGTATAAACGTTATTTCCTATTTAACAGATTAACATTAATCAGCTGCTGTATATTCATGTTTATAGATAGCGTTCTAAGTTATAATTTTTCCCCAGCGGTTTTTCTGTGTGGCTCTTCTCAAAATAACGAGAAGATTAAGAAAAGGATCCTGGCCAATATTTTGTCTTGATTAGGAACTTATTGATCTCATCAAAAGACGTCTTAAAGATAACTTTTTTGTCTCTACCAGGGAAGCCTTCTAATTTATCGATTATAGATAATACGGTTATATTTTGGCGGTTGTGACGGCTATAAAAAAGTTTGACTTGATCTTTGTCATCTCCTCACAATCGTCTAAGGAGCGGGATTTAGTTTGCGCCATGGGGGGCTCTCGTCTCCTGTATTCCAAAAGCAAATTAGTTACTGCGGCTGGCGCTAATAGTAGATACCATTGTCTATTAAATTAAATATCGCTGACGCTGACGAGAATGAGCCTTACGCGGCTATGGACTGATTAATGGACAAGTAGGAAATTGTTGAAGCCGGGTTAGCTAAAAATATCTTTATGATGGGGGCACCGTATTTTACAACTTACCGTTAAACTATTTCAAAAGTAAGCATCATCTTTTAGGGTGTTTTAGGTATTTATGTGGTAAAAAGAAGGGTAAGCGCTAGATGGACTATGGTTTGTTGATTGATAGAGACGGGCGGTCTATATCTATAAACACCTAGTTGGGTAATACTCTTGATTTAGTCACATTCACCTTAATAATTAAAAAAATCAGGGCTAAATTTGGTTGGGTAAAACAATAGTGGTAGATGATCGGGGGATGTTGGGGGGCTAAAAATATAGCCTTTTTGTAAGCTATAGAAGATATAAACTAGATAATCGTCTTGAAATTTATATTTATACGAGGAGCACTTAATAATCGTAAAATACAATTAATTATTTTTGACTAGATAGATTTTATTAAATTTATGGTGCCGGATGAATATCTAGGAGAGAAATTGATAACCTGCTATAATTAATTTTTAGTTGATAAGTGGGCTAAAATTAAAGAGAACTAACTGGATGCTATCGAAAAAAGACCTTGAGTAAATTAGGATTATCGAGGTCGGACGTTTGAAGGGATTGGAGACCGTAGGATTGGTTGTCAGGTAAAAGATAAATTATAAAAAAAGTTAAAAATATTTTATTCTTAAAATCAGTAAAGTCTTGTTCTGCTTCTATTACTACATTTTTGTCCTGGTCGTTCTATAATAACAGTTTATCCGTCACTTGGTTAGTGATAGCTTTAGTTATGCCGGTTTAAGTTTTAAGAATGGCGGCTGCTGCTGCAAAAGCTGGGTCTTTCAGGCGGGTCTCGCGATGTTTTATTATTCTGAGAATAAAATTGGTGATCATCAAATTGTCTCTTTTAATTACTTGGTCAGAAAAGGTGGGTGCTGCGCCAGGTTACATAGGGGGTGGTGGTGTGTAAAACGGTGGTCAGGCATGAACCGGCTAGACTTAAAAGTGTAGGCTTTAAAAAATAGTATTCATAGAAATGATGAACTAATAGTTACCGCGAATGCGTTGTATTATAGTCTAGTAAATCAGAGTCCAGGCGGGTTTTAGGTGGCTGATATCGCCGCTCAGAAGAATGACATCAACTATATCCTAATCCGAGACTAAGCTGTCGCTCATAGCTAGATTTACATCGATTTGGGATAGGGCTGGTGAATTGTATTAGTCTGTCGCTGAATTTGCCGTCTTCCAGCGATATCAGGTCTTCAACGAAAGCAGCTTTATTGTCGGGCGGGGGATGGTAGTAATATTTAATGAAATCTATTTCCCTAGCTAGAGCGGTGATTGTTGTTTTTATACTTTCGGTGAGCATTATCTGGCGGGTCAGTTCATCTCCCGCTAGGTGAAGGAGATAATATGGGCCACCACATAGTCACCTTAACGTGTTTCTCTTTATAGTGCAGACCTTCACGTCGGGCTTGCACCACCATTGACCGGCCGATTGGTTGAAGAGAATGCCCTTCCAGGCAGGCGGCTAGTTTCATGGTCTCCCCTTAGTTCAGACCGCTGAAGGTAATTACATCGATCATTTAGGCTTAGATTTAATTAAAATATTAATTTTATTGAAGATAATATTAATAGTTGAAGAAAATTTTTAAGCTAGCGGCCACTCTTAGTTAAGAGGCTGTTGTTATTGCCTTCGTGCATAGCATAGCCGATAAAATCGCTACCAGTATGGAGAGGCGTATGGCGCGGGAGTAATCAACCAATAGAACATTTCCAGCCTTAATCGGGTCGTGGGTTGGTAGCTAGACCAGCCCGGTCAGTAGAAATATTGAAAAGAACTATTGAATCGGCCAACTGTTTGGCTTGACTCTGAATGACAGCTTTAGAGGCCTATAATTCTTCAAGGTAACGGACAATGGAGTTAATTTTAGTCTCAACCTCGATCTTAGTTGTCTGGAGTAGCAGTCTGCCTTCTTTAATCATCGTTTCGGTGAAAACCGTTCCGCCCGGAGCGTAGTGCATGGGTAGGGGTTTCCTGATTATGGAAGTCTAGCCTACTAAAGCTTAGTCTTCAATTATTAAATCGTCGATGGGGATTAGTCAGCCCGAGCGTACTATCACCAGGGAATCAACTTTAAGTTTAAATTTTTTGATTTAAGTTTCATGTTCGTCCTCAATGTAGATCAAAATTTTTTTAATGTGCTTGGTCAGGTTGTTGAAGAAGCTAGCTCAAGACCTCTGGTGGGTCTATATTTTCAAGTAGCGGTTGAGGGCGAGAAAAGATAACAGCGTCCTGGTATTATATAAATCATGTTGTAAGAAATAAACTAAGAGGATCGTGGTATTCAGTATTCCTATGGTTAAAGATTCTTGAATCAGGGTTATAAAGCTGGTAAACAGATGGAATATATATTTGAGTATGCTTAAAGCAGCCCGAAGTAGAAAGAACAGAAATTTTTTAACTAGGTGATCCTAGACTGGGTTGGATAGAAAAGGTGTTTCGGCGAGCGTGGATTAATCGGTGGTCTAGCCAAAGCTTTTGCTTTCAACTTTAAAGTAAACCAGAATAGCCACAATTTTAGTTTTTAATTTACCTTTGGGTTTGAAAACGGTTAAAAGGCCCCTGGTCGAACAATTCCAGGAGACAGACTTTAAACTGGGTAGTTTAGTCAGGCGGACGTTCAGTTTATCGGTAAATATCTTAAAGCTCTTAAAAGATTTTCGCATCAGGTTTTAATGGCTGCGGCACTATCCCTGGGATCAGGTTGATTTTTACCTTATTACTTATCACAAAACCTGTTAAAATTATAAATTTATTAGTAATAACGTCTACGGATTTGCGAAAAAAAGTACATTTTTGATCGTCGCAACTGAAATAATTATTTTAACTTTATAAGCCTCGATCTGATTAAAGGCTTTGAAGAGAGCGGCGAATTCTTCCTGAAGTTCAATTTCGTTCTGCCCCCTAAGTTAAATTACTGGATATTTTTAAATATAACCCTGATAAAAATTAGTCGTCTGAACATTTCATTTTTTTGTTAAATTTTTCGAACTAACCCAAAAAAAATTATTATTTTGAGAACTTAACTAATATAATGGGAAACAAAGGGAAGTGCTTTAGCAGATAATAATATAATTATATAATATTACTATAATTTTTTAGTATTAATGAAAAAGGTAATTTTTTTATTATTTTGCTTTCCTTAAAAAGTTTAAGTTAAAGCAGTTTGTAGATTCGTTGTGACTGCCCTAAGGCCCCGGCCTGGACTAAGTTCCAGGTCGGGGTTGTCGGGCCGGGGGAGGTCAGAGGTCATTAACACTTTAAATCGCTGGCTGTCTTAGTTTGTAGATCACTAGCGACGCTCCAGTGTGTTTGACGAAATGCCATTTAATCATAAATGATTCTCAATTTCAATATATTTTTTTAAAAATTTTCCTCAATCGGGATAATTTTAAATTTCAATATAATTTATTGTAGTTTTTTTTGTTTAAGCTTAAAAAATTACTAATTATGCTAGTGGTGGCGTTATTTATCCTTAGCCCTAAGTCGAAGAAGTTTTTTAATATTAAAATTATGAAAGTTTATTAATTGCACCAAAAGATATAAGGGGGCTGTCCGAAAGGATAAAAGTAATTTAGTACATATGAAATAGAAATGTAGGTATCATATATTATTTGCGCTCAAAGTATCATAGGTAAGTGATCTGTTAGAAGATTAAGGCTGAGGTTAATAAAATATTGCGTGAACTGTGTGAAAGAAAAAATTTTAAAACAATAGAGGTTAAGTGCTGTTCTAATTATATCCATATATCTGTGATGATGTCGCCGAAGTACAGTGTATACGGAGATAATAGCTTATTTGAAGGTTAAGAGCTTACTAATGATATTTAGTAGGTATACCGATCTCAAGTATAAATATGGCAACGGGTACTTCTGGTATCGTGAGAATTATGTGGATACAATAGGCAAGAATGCGAAAAAGGTAGTAGATACAACAGGAGTTAATTACGAGAGGACTTAATACTAATTAACTAATTTTTTATAGGGATAAGTAGATAACTCATTGATTGGGTGATTCTGATTAAATAAAATGGTGGTTGATTTTTTGGTCCGGGTTGAGGTAGAATTAAAAAATACTCATAGGGGGTATAAGTATAAGGAGAACTCTGTGAAACAATGCTCTGACAATGCCCAAACTATAAGTCGCCTTAAACGGGTTGAGGGCCAGATTCGTGGCCTTATTAGCATGGTGGAGGAGGATCGCCCTTGTGAAAATATTCTTATGCAGGTTACAGCGGCTAAAGCGGCACTTCACAAAGCCGGGCAGAGTCTTTTAGAAAGCCATCTACATCATTGTATTTTAAACGGCTTTAAAAAAGGTGAATACGAAGAAACCATAGATAAACTACTCATCGCACTGGAGCAATTTTCTCGGTTATCGTAGCTATTGATTAAGGGAAAAGAAGTTAAAGAATGGAGAATCAAGTCAAGGGAATTAGGCTCAAGACTGGTTATACTTGTTGTCTTGACGGCCCGGGTGGAAAAATTTCTTTGCCGCAAAGGGAATTTATTATTGCTCTGCTTTCTGGTTTAAGTTTGGCAATAAGTTTAATTCTAAGTAATTTTAGAGAATTGCCGCTGATCTTAGGTTGGCCTCTAGATCCGGCTTGGGTAGCGGTTTTACTATGCGGTGTGCCCATCATTAGAGCTGCGGCCCGAGCTATAATTGAAAGTTTCGATATCAAAGCCGGTCTTTTGATTGCTTTGGCCCTGATTGCGGCTGTGGCTGTCCGGGAAATTTTTGCTGCCGGTGAAGTAGCTTTCTTAATGACTCTAGGTGAACTACTGGAAGAACGAACAGTGCGACGTTCATGGGCCGGATTAGATCGTTTGTTAAATATTGCCCCAAAACTGGCCAGGGTTGTGACTGCCGCAAGAGAGGAGGAGATGATTCCGATCTCTAAAGTTAAATCCGGTCAATTGATCCGGGTGCGGCCTGGGGAAACGGTGCCGGTGGATGGTGTGGTGGTGAGTGGTCAGACGGCGGTGGATCAATCAGCCATTACCGGTGAATCGGTGCCGGTGGATTTATTACCCGGGGATTCGGTGTTAGGTGGGGGGCTTAATCGTTTCGGAGCTTTTGATTTAAAGGCTACCCGCGTGGGGGAAGATTCTTCGCTAGCCCGATTGGTTAGATTAGTCAGTGAGGCCGGTAGCCATAAGGCCAAACTAGCCCGCGTAGCCGATCGTTGGGCCACGGCTATTGTGCCGTTGGCCATCATTTTGGCCGTAGGGGTGGGTCTGGTCACCGATGATTTGATTCGGACGGTAAGTATTTTAATCGTTTTTTGCCCCTGCGGGTTAGTTTTGGCTACTCCTACGGCCGTGGTTGCGGCTATTGGTGCCGCCACTAAACGGGGTGTTTTAATTCGTTCCGGTGAAGCTCTGGAAAATTTGGGTTTAGTCACCCATATGGCTTTTGATAAAACTGGTACCCTAACTTTGGGTAAACTGAAGTTAGAGAGAGTTAAAGATTTTGGTTTTTCAGAAGATTATCTGATTACTTTGGCTGCCGCCGCTGAAAGCCAGTCCGAGCATCCTCTGGGCCAGGCGGTGGTCAGGGCCGCGAGAAATCGGGGGCTTACTTTCCCCGATTGTGAAAATTTTAGCATGGAGCCGGGCTTGGGGGTCAGTTGTACCGTGGGTGGTCATGAGGTTCTGGCCGGTAGAAAAATATTATTGACCCGACATAACCTGACGCTACTTCCAGAAATGGAAAGCGCTGAAGCTGAGTTCCTAGCGGCCGGGTTAACTATTGTTTGGCTAGCTGAAGCCGGCCGTATTAAGGGGTTGCTAGGTTTGGCTGACACTATTCGTCCTGAGGGCCGTGCGACTGTGGAGGCCATTAAAAAAGAAGGTCTCAAATTGATTTTACTTACCGGCGATCAGGCTCAGGTCGCGACTCGGGTAGCCGGATATCTGGGCTTGGAGGAGGTTCAGGCCGGATTATGGCCGGATGATAAAGTATGGGCTATTGAAATGATCCAAAAGTCTGGGGTGAAACTGGCCATGGTCGGCGATGGCTTAAATGATGCTGCAGCTTTAAAAACTGCCGCCGTGGGGCTGGCTATGGGTGATATTGCTAGCGACGTGACTCTGGAAGCAGCCGATGTGGTTTTATTCTCTGGTGATCTAGGCGCTGTGCCTTACCTTTTACGGTTGTCACGGAGGACCTTGAAGATCATCCGCTTTAATATCGCCATGGCCATGGGTATAAACCTGGCTGCTGTTGTTTTAGCCGCTACTGGCCTTATGGGGCCAGTTCTTAGCGCTCTAGTCCATAATTTGGGGGCGGTTTTAGTGGTTTTGAATGCCATCCGGCTTTATAATTTTAAGAATTAGATTATCTGGTAAAAAACGTTATTTATCAAATTATAATATTAAAAAATTATTATAATATATATTGCTCTTTAATTATATCAAAAATATTGAGGATTTTCCTGGGCGCCTTATGAAAAGTACTTAGGCCCTTCACCATTTCGTCGGTGGCTTTTTCTGTCAACAACATTGATATGTTTGTTATTTCCGGGGAAGCAACCTGACTGTCTGGGAGCTTATTCTTTTTTGCGCGGCTATCTAGGTGTGATGCTGGTACGACTTCTGGCTTGCCAGATGAAAAAATCTCTGTAGGGCCAACATGGAAATTCCTATCTCTTGTTGGCGGTTGCTATTTTCTTTAAGCGGCCTATACTTTTATAAGTACTTTTCAATTTTCTCTTTATCAGACCATAGTACCACAGTACTACTCTACCTCTATTTGACTAGCTCCATTATTCTGACGATCTTTTTTTTGACTTTTCAGGGTTATCTAATCTTAATTTAACCCAATTAGGCGTGGGGGAGGTTAGATTTTAAAAATAGTCATCTGGTAGGGGTTGGGGCAGCTTTTTAAGCTTTAGTTTTTGTTTTGACCAGGTAATTGGGAGATAATAACAGTTAACCTGAACCTATTTTTTACTATAGCCTTTATTATTTAGTGGTTGCTGTGGTCTCGATATTTACTTTCGAACGAGTTACGATTCTATACAACGCTAGTGAAATAGTCGGGGTCTTGGGGGTGGGGATGGTGACTTATCTAGGGTAGCTGTTGGGGGTATGCCGTAATGTGGTAGCTGTTGATTAACAAAGTGGGGGTAATTAGTACTTTAGAAGTTTTTGCCGGAACCGTGTTAAGCTAGTTTATTTTCGAATACTCCATGAGTGTTTGGGTCCTGGCCAGGGACAATCTTATTTTATCCGCTAGTTTTTGTAAGTAATTATAAAAATAGTACCTAATTTAAAATAATACCTGATGGAAGAAATATCGTCTCTTTCTATTAAGTGGAAAAATACGTCGTTTTGACTTAGACTGTAATTTTTTGTCTATCTTTTAAATATTAATATATTGATTTAATTATATATTTATTATTGGGTGGGTTATTCTCTGTTTTGGTAAAGTCCTTTTGGAGGAAGCTAAAGCGATGGGGTGAAAAGCATGGGTTTCAGTTTGATGTATGTGGTTGCGATCGGTATGCTGGTTTTGGGGATGGAGATGCAGACCATCTCCAACAACTTATGCTAACATCAATATTATCGATTACGAAACTATGTATATCAACTATGAGAATCTTATCAGCAATTTTTTCTTTGCCGCCGGGAGGATGAATTAACTGGTCTGGGGTACTAAAGTTTATGCTCCGTAGATTATCTTTACCTAGGGTGCCTTTATAAATTCGAAGCAAAATACCGATCTGACTATTATTGGAAAGGATTTTTTTGGTTAAAAAATATTCGGGCAAGATTTATAACATTTTTAAGGAGGTTAAAATTACGAATCATGCGATCGCTTATAGGTAGGAGGAATTATACTATATTAGGGCCAGGAGTTACATCTTTTAATAAGAATGGTTATCTGGAAAGCCCTTTCGGTAACGCTTTGCAGGGTTGATGGATGGGTATCTTTTACTTTAATTAGCTGGTGGTGAAAATCGGTGATCTTACCTGTATCCGCTAATCGTTTTAGAGCCCCTCCCCTTGTTAATTAAAATTGTTTGGTAGATGATTAATCTTAATGCTAACGCAGATTACAAGGAATTTATCGAAAATGTCTGCTACCTAGTGGTCGACTAAGCGTTATCTGTTATCTACCCTTAGATCGGTTATTGAACCTCTTATCACCCTATACGTTTTTTTCATAGAACGCTTGCTGAAAAACTCAAAGAATAGTAGTATACTACCCTTCTAACAAAAGGGATCTAGTATGAAGACGGATATACAGGCCGTTAAATTTTTAAAATTAAAAACTCTATTATTATTACAGAATACAGAGTCTAAATCCTAGTCAATAAACAGGGATAAAAAATAACCGTTAATTTTCCTGCGGGTATAACTAATGCCGCTCAATATAGGAAATCCATTACGGCGAAGATCATTTAATTTTTTCAATCCTAGATGCTTTCCTATGAGTGGGTCGCAGGCCATTTCGTAGACCAAATGTTTCTACTAATAATCATTAGTAGTATCTTTAACTACAACGAAGAGACCCATGAGTTTTTGAAAGGTTTTGAGTAATTACTTAAGTTAAAGTTAATCGACGTCCTTGTTTTAAACATGAATAAAACCTCAATTCATATAATACCAAAAGAGCCTGGATACATCTAACCTCAGCGTTTCTTTAAACTAGGTAGGTATTTCCTAAACAAAAATATGGCCTTAGAGTGACGATTGGAATGGGGATATTATCTAATAATCAGGGCTGTTTCTGTTATGGTTATTAGAAATCTTATTATACCTACACTAAACATATCTATGCTCTTTGAAATGTGTACCATTTAATGGGACATACTGCCGTTAAAAAAATTATGGATAAAGTTAGGTGAAAAAAACGTCGGTGGTCATCTGAATTTCTTTGAAGCTAATAAAGAGTGAAATCGCTACTAGAGATTTCTGTGAAATGCTAGACTTAAGTACTCAGAGATAATACGATCACCAGGTAAAATAAGCTAAATGGCCTAGTTAAAATCACGTATCTTTTTAATACGGTTACGAGATTGTGAAGGCGACACACTTCGATTTATGATCTGTAAAGATATATTTTTACTAATAATTTGACCGAAAATAACCTCTAAATGACAAAAGTAAAGTAAGAGGTGTTAGGGCGCTTTAGAATTTAAAATGTGGACGGAAATATTCCACCGCATTAGAAGTTATCTCTCCACAGATCGTAAAACAATATCCCTCCTTCTGAAGCCTTCAATTTACGCTTCTATGAAAAGCTTTTAGTTTTATCTATTCATTGACTAGTCTAGTTAAATGATTATATTTTTGATAAATTTTATGACGAATCTTATGAACTAGGCAGCGGCCTTTTATGTTTAGCTTCGAACTAGACAACCCTTCAGACGGTGACTTTATGGTCACTGTTTTCTGTAAAGTTATAAACTGGAGTAATTTATTACTTAACGTGGGTGGATATTGTTCCTTGAATATGGTTTTTAAATTATCCTTTAGTAAAACTCTCAATTAGAGTATCTTGCTGGATATAGAGGTTAAAAAAATCTATAATTAGTAAATTTATATTCCAGACGAGATCAGTGGCATCTAGTATGTCGGCAAAAAAATTATTTTAGCTTTGATTCTGGATAGTTGCTCCAAGGCCTCTTTTAGGAGTGTTTCCGTTAATAGTGATGAAAAAAATAATTAAGATTTATACTTATAACCAGAAAAAGAGACCTTACTAGATCAGTATTATCCGGTTAAGAAATCCTAATAACTTCTCTAAAGTGGGCGGTAATTTCTTTATAATGTTCCGTGTTTCCGGTAACGGTATCATTACTCTCGTCGAAGAAAACGGAGCCGGAACAGTTACAGATATTTTTTTGGAACAGTCTATGTGGACACGATTATAAAATAGTCAACATGGTCATAACTTAGTATAATTTTCAGGCAAATTCTAAAACCATAATTACTATCAACACTATGTTGACTATGGTTCATCCGGACCAAGCGTTAATTAGAATGAATGGGCAGGTAGGTCGGCTGGAATGATCTACCGGCTGGCCCGTATCTATCTCAGGATTAACTTTAATTTACACCGTAGATGTTTAGATATTCATGGAATGAAGCTACGGTGTTTCCAGTTAGAGGTTCAAATTTATCGTTCTGACGAACTGGTATTTTTTTCGTCAGTAAAAAATTTATGGTTTCGTGAATGCCCAAAACAGAATTAACCGAAAGACCAGTGGTCGTAGTAAAATTAAGTATTGCGTTCTGTCCTTTTTTACCTAAAACCGGTTGGTTTTGTCGATCGTAGACGGCGGTAGTCTGTTCGCGGTCTAAAAATAGAATTACACCAGTAGGATAGTAATTTTGCCCGCGGGCCGTGGCTTCTAAGGTCAAACCGGTGAGTAGATCAAATTTAGTGGCCATAGTTGTAACTACATCATCGATGATAAGAATTCGGCAATTATTAGTCAGAGCCCCGGTGACGAAACGGGTTGAGTTATAGCTGCTCTCGCCATGATTTTTGGTTTCTTTACGATCATAATCAAAGCTACGATCCACATGATATTTTAGCCATAGTGAACTCGCTGTTGCTACAGCTAGGGCGCTACCTTTGTAAGATGGCCCTACTAGGACATCAAATTTTTCATGGAGGCCCAGATCGACTAGGTAGTCGGCCATAATTCGTCCTAGTTCCGCACTTAGGCGACCGGTGCGGAACAGGCCAAAGTTGATAAAATAGGGTGTGGGTCGTCCGTCTTTTAAAGTTAGGCCGTCTCTAAAAAAAAGGGCGCCACTTTCAGCCAGAAGAGTGGCTAACTCACATTGATATGGTTTCATTTTTTATTTAACCAGACCATCATTTTTCGCAAGGTTCGGCCTACCTCGTTGATGGGATGTTCAGCTTCGTGGCGGCGGCGGGCCAGAAAGTTAGATCGACCAGCTTTATTTTCTAGAATCCAGTCGCGGGCGAATTCACCTTCTTGAATTTCATGCAGAATTTTCGCCATTTCCTTTCTAGTTTCTTCGTTAACAATGCGACGTCCCCTTGTGTAGTCGCCGTATTCAGCTGTATCGGAAATTGAATAACGCATACGATCTAACCCGCCCTCATACATGAGATCTACGATTAGTTTCATTTCATGCAGACATTCGTAGTAGGCTATTTCTGGTTGATAGCCGGCTTTCACCAGGGTTTCCCAGCCGGCTTTAATCAATTCACTTACTCCACCACATAGAACCGCCTGTTCGCCGAAAAGATCGGTTTCGGTTTCCTCACCGAAAGTAGTCTGAATGAGACCAGCTCTGGTGCCGCCAATACCGGTAGCATAAGC
The DNA here is from genome assembly GCA_001577715.1 of Candidatus Adiutrix intracellularis. Classification (GTDB taxonomy): domain Bacteria; phylum Desulfobacterota; class Desulfarculia; order Adiutricales; family Adiutricaceae; genus Adiutrix; species Adiutrix intracellularis. The sequence continues at coordinate 27,641 of LQAA01000047.1, forward strand.
TAGAGCCCAGGAAAGCGCTTGACCGTCAGAATCCTGATGAAGGGCAATGAGACAGGGTACCCCCGCGCCCTTGACATATTCCGAACGTACCAGGTGACCGGGGCCCTTTGGAGCTATCATGGCTACGCTAATATTTTTTTCAGGTATAATCTGGTTAAAATGAATAGCAAAGCCATGGCTGAACATGAGCATTTTACCCGCTCGGAGACCTGGTTTAATTTCTTTTTCATAGATTTCCATCTGAAGGTGGTCAGGTAGAAGAATCTGGATGAGGTCGGCCTTATTTGCGGCCTCGGTCACAGAGACAGGAGCGAAGCCATGTTCCACGGCTAAGTCGTAATTGATCGAGCCGGGGCGTTGGCCGATGATGACGTTAAGGCCGGAATCACGCAGGTTCTGAGCCTGGCTGTGCCCCTGGCTACCGTAGCCTAATACGGCGATAGTCTTGCCTTGCAAAGGTTTCAGGGGCGCGTCATTTTCAAAGTAAACTTTCATATTTTTTCTCCTTGTTTATTTGCGCTCGTGTTTATATACCCGAGTGCGGCTCATGGCAGTGAGGCCGGTTGAGACTTGTTCTTCAACACCAAATTCATCTAAAAGTGTTAAAATATTGCGAATTTTTTTCTCGTTGCCTGTAAATTCCATAGTGTAAGTTTTAGGACTAACGTCCAGAATTTTACCTTTGAAAATTTCGCATAGACTGCGAATTTCGGTTCGATTAGCCGGATTGGTCTTAACTTTAACTAGAACAAGCTGCTTTTCTACATAATCATCTTCAGTTAAATCGATCACTTTGATGATATTAATAAGTTTGCGGAGCTGCTTTATGATCTGTTCAATAAATTGTGATGAGCTGGAAATGATGATAGTGATAAGGGATATCTGGGGATCCCTGGTTTCGGCCACCGATAAGCTTTCAATATTAAAACCTCGACCGGATATGAGACCAGTCACTCTGGCTAGAACTCCTGGTTCATTATCTACCAGAAGAGAAAGAGTACGGCGTTGGGTATTTTTATTTTCCACGCATGGCCTCAATTATCACTTGGGTTAGCAGAATAAGGCAGCATCTCGCTTATGGAACTGCCAGCCGGAACCATAGGGTAAACTAAGGCGCTTTGATCCACTATGAATTCTATAATAACTGGTCCGGATATGGTCAGAGCTTTTTCAATGATTGGGGCAACTTCATCCAGTCTTGTCGCTCGAAAACCTTGAGCCCCGAAAGCTTCGGCTAGCTTAACGAAATCTGGTCCCTGTCCTAGTAGAGTAGCAGAATAGCGTCGGTTATAAAAAAGCTCCTGCCACTGACGAACCATGCCTAGGCAACCGTTATTGATGATTACTATCTTAATGGGTAGTTTTTCTTCGACAATAGTTACTAATTCTTGAATATTCATAAGAATGGAACCATCACCTGTAATGTCAATGACCAGAGCTTCCGGTCGAGCGATCTGGACGCCGATAGCTGCTGGTAGACCGAAACCCATAACTCCTAGACCGCCAGAAGAAATAAAGTGACGGGGTTGGTCATGCAAAAAATATTGGGCGGTCCACATCTGGTGTTGGCCTACTTCAGTGGTGATGATAGGGGTTAGCGCTTTGGTCTTTTCATACAGGGTCTTGATTACAGTTTGTGGGCTGATAAGTTTTATCCCAGCTGGCGAGGTGGAAACCGGCCCGTCTTCTAGAGCGCCTTCCTTTTGCCAGGCAGCTATACGATTTAGCCAGATGCGTCGGGCGGTTCGATCGTAGTTAGGATATTTCCCCAGTAGATTTAGAATAGCGCTAAGAGCTTGGTGGGCATCGGCTACTAGAGGGACATCGGTGTTAACTCGCTTATGAATGGAAGTAGGATCAACATCGATTTGAATAATTTTGGCTTTAGTGGCGAACTGATCTAGGCGGCCGGTGACTCGGTCATCAAAGCGGGCGCCTACAGTCACCAGAAGATCGGCTTCTTGTACCGCTCGGTTAGCCTGATAAAGGCCGTGTACGCCCAGCATCCCTAAAAAAAGCGGATGAGTACCAGGGAAGCCTCCTAGCCCCATCAGGGTGTTAGTGACGGGAATATGGAGGCATTCAGCTAGAGTTAGAAGTTTTTCCGAAGCTCCGCTCATTATGACCCCGCCGCCGGCGTAGAGTACCGGTTTTTGAGCCGAGAGCAGAAGTTCCGCCGCCTTAGCCACCTGCTTTGGGTGGGGTTTTAAGTGGGGTTGATAAGCCTGAAGCTTGATTTTACCAGGATATTTAAATTCTGCGGTTCCAGTCAGAACATCTTTAGGCAGATCAACTAAAACAGCACCAGGGCGCCCGCTTTGGGCGATAAAGAAGGCTTCTTTAACAATACGAGCCAGGGAGCCCGTATCGCGTACCAGATAATTATGTTTGGTGATAGACCGGGTTATGCCGACTATATCTATTTCTTGAAAGGCATCGTTACCGATCATCATCCGGGATACTTGGCCGGAGAAGACTAGAATGGGCGTGGAGTCAAGGTTAGCTCCGGCTAGACCCGTAACTGTGTTAGTGGCGCCGGGCCCGCTAGTGACTAGAGTTATGCCGGGGCGGCCGGTGGCCCGGGCGTAGCCTTCGGCGGCATGAACTGCCGCCTGTTCGTGGCGAGTTAGAACGAAACGCAGTCCGCTGGTCATCAGGTAATGGTGAACGTCAATTGTGGCGGCGCCTGGATAACCAAAAATTACTTTCACATCTTCTTTTTTCCAGCACTCGATCAAAATTTGGGCGCCTGTTAATTCGGACATTTTTACCATTCCATCCTAGCTTCCGGGGGTTGCCCGAAGGCCCTTTAACTTTCGTACCTTAATAGGATTATTTTTAAGGATGAATAAGACCAACCACCAAGGATTCACCCCGAGAGCTAGTGGTTTGACGAGTTTTATTAAACTTGGTGCTGGTTGAGGATATGTTGAATTTTATCTTTAACCACTAGTTTAGCTTTTTGGATTTTTTTACGCTCCAGATCTTCTTCTGGTGCTAAGTAGGGTCGGCGGTTTAAGTTTTCTAGCTTAATTTTAAATGCCTGGTGTTTTTCTACTAATAGCCTAAGTTTAGGATTCTCCGGGATTAGTTTTTCTACTAGAGCTGCTTCATGTGCTTCCATAAAAATATTTCCTCCTCTAATAAAAGAAGTGGCTGTCGTTAGATGTTTCTTCATTATTTTCAAAGCCAATAGTTCCTAGGCCCAGAAGATCTACTATTAGGCCGACAGCTTGGTCATCGTAAGTTTTGGAATAGATTAGTCCTAAACCATAACATTGGGCCTGATAGATAAGTTGAGCATTGGTTTCCGTAGCTTGCCTGCTATTTATGTCAAATCGAGTAAAGACACGAGTTTTCCATTCTGAATTGAGAAAAAGAGTTAGTTCGCTTCTAATTTCCTGATATTCGTCAAAGACCCCCTGGCCGAAAGTAATTTTCGGGTCATTATAATCGTAAGTTAAAGTTAATTTATCGCCGTTAAGGTCTCCTAAACTCACACTAGCGTCATGACTGCTGGCGTTACCGTTGCGACTGTCGAAGGCAGAAATTATTTTAGCGGAAAGATAGGAGTTAAAGAAAGCTTCTAATTCTACTTCCAGAGGTCCTGATCCGCGGCCATAATAGTTGGTGTTATAATGGTGGTTATATAAGTCTGAAGTTAGATCGGCATCGTTAGCGAATTCATAGCTAGTCCAGAGCCCAAATTTTAAAAATTGAAAGTAGTCGTAGCCGGCGATGATTTCACCCGATTCATTAGTCTTTGTTTCGGTTTTGGAGACGAGGGTATTTTGGAGTCCATAGCGAGCGGTTTGGCGGGGTAGTCGTCGGTCAAAAAGATCCCAATAAGGCAGATTACCCTGGTTATGTGGGGCTTTAATATAATTTAAGGTTATGGTCGGGGTTAGTTGATGGCGGGTGGCCATCGCCTGCCCGGGACCACCGTCGAAAATTCGGTTAAAGGTAGTGGAGATTTCGGCCTCCATGGAACCAGTCAGACAGTTATCTAAATTATCGTGGCGGGCATTGTTAACGGCTAGATTCGTTACGGGGCGATGGCCGGAGGCGGCGTAAGTGGTTAATTCCAGATCACCATCCAATTTTAAAATAGCCAGATTGCTAACTGGAACCGTCCAATTTAGGGAGGGGTTAAGCCAGAGACGGTGGCTTGTTTCATCAGTGTAATTGATAGGACTGGAATTACGATAGAAATAATCATAACGGGTGCCTAGAGAAAAACGGGACTTATTATTGGTCTCAGAGAGGCTACGACTAACAATGTCGTACTGTAAAGCGGGTAGACGCTGGATGGTATCTCGATTATTTTCCTGATAAAGGTTCTGGGTGTAATAGAGACCGCCCCGGATTTGGGTATCGTAGTTTAGTTTTTGGGCGTAAAGTTCAGTAGTGCGGTTAGGATCTAGTGCTTCATTTACGGTGTGACCGAAAGTCTGGCTGAAGATCATATTGGTTTGGTTAAAACCATCCTGATCAGAAGCAAATTCATAAAGTAAAAGGGGATCGGAAGCTAAATCTACATTTAAAGTCAGATCCCAACTGTTCACGTTCCACTGATTTTGAGCGCGTAGCCAAAAGCGTTCTTTAGCGGCTATATTGGTAGTATTGTTGATATAGTTGTAATATTTCGGATCGTGATCTCTGAGATGGCTAACTTGCCAGATGCCGCGACTGCGTTCAAGGTGGTAGCGTCCTTCTAGTGATATGGCTAACCCCCGTTTTTGGCGCCAGATCGGGGTGAAAGTTAGATCGTGATTCTCTCCAGTGGTCCAGAAGATTGGTAGAGCTGTTTTTAAACCATCATGGGTGGAAGAGGTAATAGTTGGCCTTAAGATACCGCTTTGGCGTTCATTTTTAACGGGAAAGAGGAAATAGGGGGTAGCGAAAAAGGGAAGGGTGCTGCCCATTCCTTTAAAAATTACTCCCGTGGCGGAAGCATAACCGCCCTCAGTAATGCTGAGATGGTCAGCATGGATAGTCCAAGCTGGGGTGGGGCCATTACAGGTAGTAGCTGTACCATCTTCAATCTCAAATTCTTTTTCACCCAGACGTTCGATAATTTCACCACTTAGATAGTAGTTATTTTTGGGAAAGAAAGCCCGGCCGTTGTATATTTTGGCTATGGATAGATCTAGATTGACTAAGGCCCTTTCAGCCAGAAGAGTAAAATTAGGTGAGGTGAGACGAATATTTCCGTCTAGTTCTGCAGACCTAGTGTTATTATGCCAGACGGCTTGGTTAGCGGTGATATTTTCCTGATCCCGTACTAGACTGACATGGCCTAGAAAGCGGGTCAGACCGCGTACCTCGTCGTGTTCAATAGTGTCAGCCCGAATAATGATTATCTTTTCGCCTTCAATAACGACTTCAACATAATTTTCCTTTGCTGCCAAACTGTCGGTTGGCCATAGCCAGCAGAGAACTATACTCAAGGTACAAAAAAAAACGACTATGCCTAAAGACCAATATCGCTGGCTTTTTTTGGCCTGAGGGTAGGTAATGACGGTGGCTTGGATCAAATAGAGTTTTCCATTAAAATAGATGGGTAAATCCCGTTAGTTAGATTCCACGTCACCTAAATTTTTTAAGTAGGCTAGACTTTCGCCTACCATGAAAAGAGAGCCGCTTAAGATTGCCAAATCGCCGGTTTTAACTTCGGCGGCAACGACAGTAAAAACGTCTTTAAGTTTTGGGTGGAGTGTGACGGGTATTTTGGGTGGTCCAAAAGAGGCTGTAATTTTTTCTAGTAAATTTTCCGGGGTGGCGGCCCGGTTAAATTTAGGGCGAGTTAGGTATAGGCGGTCGACCTTTTGTAAAATAGGCCCCAGCACTCCAGGAATATTTTTATCAGCCATGACTCCAGCAATAAGATGAAGTCGGTGGTATGGTCTTTCTTTTAACATCCGGGCCAGAGCTTCGGCCCCAGCCGGGTTGTGAGCTCCGTCTAATAAAAGAGGGACTCTAGCCTTTGGGCCAATCGGGGGCCAGGAACCAGCCGGAAAGATTTCGGCTCGGCCTGGCCAGTATGATTTTTTCAATCCAGCGCGAATATTTTCTTCGCTGGCAGCAAAACCATTTTCTAGCAGGAGCGATAGAAGAGTTAGAGCTACGGCGGCGTTGTCAGCCTGGTGAGAACCGGCCAAGCCTATTGCCAAGTTGGTCAGGCTTTGGTCTCCCTTACGGTAGTTAATTGTAGGGTGACCAGAATCGTCTCGGTTGGTAATTTCAGTCATAAAGTCCCGATCTAAAATAAGTATCGGGCTGTTTTGGGTAGAAGCCGTTTTTTCAATGACATTCTTGGCCTCATTTAGAAGCTTTCCACAGACTACAGGAATACCTGGTTTGATTATACCAGCCTTTTCGACAGCAATTTTAGTTATTGTTTCGCCGAGATGCTCTGTGTGTTCTAGAGTAACGTTAATAATGGCCGAGATTAGGGGTTCAATGACATTAGTGGAGTCAAGACGGCCTCCAAGACCGGCCTCAATAATGGCCAGGTCAGTTTTTTGTTCCTTAAAATATAAAAAAGCCAGAGCCGTGACGAATTCAAAAAAAGTTGGCGGTGAATCCGGATCTAAACTGGACCATATTCTGGCGCTGAGCCGCAAAATATCGTCTTCACTGATTAATTCATCCGCGATCGCAATGCGTTCGCGAAAAGTTATTAAATGAGGTGAGGTGTAAAAGCCGACCCGGTAACCGCTTTCAGTGAGGATGTTTTTTAACAGTAGCCCTACTGAACCCTTACCATTAGTTCCGGCGAGATGAACGAATTTTTGGCCTAAATGGGGGTTTCCCAATTTAGCTAGTATATTTAGTATATTATCTAACCCGAATTTCATTCCGAATTTCTGTAGATCGAACATCCGCTGTATTTCATTTTTATAGGTCATTTATAGTAATTCGTTTTAACTCATTAGACTAACGTTAGTTTCGCGTAAAGCATTATAACACTTTTTTCCCCAAAGAGGTCAAAATCAATAACAGCTTTGGGGCCGTTTATTTTAATTACTCGACCAACCCCATAAATAGGGTGGCAGACGCGCTGTCCCGTCGTCGCTTCAGTTACACTTGGTTTTATCTGGGCCGGTGGCCTATACTTAAAGGTAGAGAAGTTTGATAAATTTTCTTTCTTATAATTGTATCCTAAATTTACTCCAATATTTAATAGTTCTTTTGGATCTAATTTGCGGTTATTTTGCCATAAAGCCGCTCCGGCTGTCGGGGGGAGGGCGGTTAAAAAACGACTGGGGGCGGCTAAAGTCCCGGTGCGGCGATCGATGATGCCCAAAGGGAGCATGATAAATAGAATGTCTTTGGCTCTGGTTACCGCTACATACATCAAACGCCGCTCTTCTTCAATTTCAGCAGCCGAACGGGCGGCGTAGGAGGGGGGAAAACAGCCTTCCACCGCTGAGAGAATGAAAACTATCTTCCATTCCAGACCCTTAGCTGAGTGAACGGTAGAAAGGGTTAGGCCTGGATTTATTCCCTGAGGGGGCAAATGTCTCTGTTGGGGAGGGTCCAGAGTTAAGTCGTCAAGAAAGGTGCGTAGGTCCTTCTGTTTTTCCGCCATGCGGAGGAGTTCTTTGAGATCAGCCAGGCGATCCGGCCAGTCATCAGGGTAGAGATCACGCATTTTAGGTAGGTAAAATTCGGCCGTCCTCTGGGCCTTTAGTGCTAATTCATTACCTTCCTGGCTAATCTCAGCCATAAGTTTAGCCAAGGAGAGAAAATTTTTTTGAGCTTTATTTTTAAGGGGGGCGGAATTAAGATCCAGAAGCCTTTCTCTCAACCCGGCCTGCCAGTGAACTATATCTTCGGCTCCTTTAAGACCAATACCTTCTACCATATTTAAAATACGTCTCAGGGAAATACTGTCAGCCGGGTTGGCCGCGCAGCGGAGGAAAGCTATAAAATCTTTTATGTGGGCTGATTCTAAGAATTTACGGCCACCATATTTAGTATAGGGGATACGTCGGCGTACTAGTTCTATCTCTAGATCGAAGGAGAGGGAAGAAGCCCGGAAGAGGACGGCTATATCTTTAAGCTGTAAGCCCTGATCAATGAATTCTTCAATTTTGGCGGCTACAGTGCCGGCTTCATCAGTTTGATCTTGTACGACCAGAAGCATGGGAGCCAGACCCGGTCCGCGAACCGCCACTAGAGTTTTGTCATATTTTTCGTGCGCCTGGGCGATGAGGTGGTTAGCTAGAAGAACTATGGGTTCCTGGCTGCGATAGTTTTCTTCCAGTTTCAATATTTTAGCCCCAGGGAAGATTTTAGGAAAATCCATAATATTTCGAAAACTAGCCCCTCTGAAAGCATAGATGGACTGAGCATCGTCGCCTACGGCGGTAACCCTTAAATGATCTTTTCCTAAAAGGTAAATTAGGCGGGCTTGAACAGGGTTGGTATCCTGATACTCATCAACCAAAATATGATCATAGCGGGCGGCGAGGCGTTGGCGTACATCTTCGTAATTACTTAGGATAATTTCAAGGCCGGTCAGTAGATCGTCGAAATCCATCAGAGCGTTTTTTATTTTATGATTGTGGTATTCTTTAGCGATTTGGTTAATTAGGGGGGCATATTCAATAAAGTGAATAAAATTTTCAGAGATGACCTTAAAAATAGGGTGATCTTTATTAACTGCCTGGCTGATTATGCTTAGAAGAGCCCTTTTTTGGGGGAAGCGTTTGTGTCGTTTAATCTCAGAAAAACTAGATCTGATACGGGCGATAAGGGACTCGGCGTCGTCCTGATCCATTATACTAAAGCCGGTTTGGTAGCCTAGCAGATGGGCCTGAGGTTTGAGGAGAGAATTAGCTAAAGAGTGAAAAGTGCCTCCGGAAACTTGAGTAGCGCGCTTACCTACCAGAGCGGTGGCCCGCCCCAACATTTCTTGGGCGGTCTTACGAGTGAAAGTTAAAAGAAGGATAGCTGGCGGCGGAATCCCCTTATCGACCAGAAAGGCTACTCTGTGGACTAAAGTCCTAGTTTTACCACTACCAGCTCCGGCAACTATGAGTAGAGGACCGTCTTCATAAGTAGCCGCCGTTAATTGGGAAGAGTTCAGGTGTGAAGCTAGATCGAGCGCAGTTATTTGTGAATCTTTAAAAAAGCGATTCATTATTAGCCTTTTGTAAAATATTCTCGCACCGCGGCGATTAGACTTTCCAAGTCGGCTTTTTTCGCTTCGACTACTACCTGGAAACCAAGTTTTCTAGCCGTTTGGCTGGTTATTGGGCCGATAGAGGCAGATTTAAATTCTCGCCGTTTTTTCGACGGTACCATGGCTGCAAGGCCTGCAGCGGTGGATGAACTAGTTAAAATTACTAAATCTGGAGTATCTGGTAGGGGGATTGGCCAGGATGCGTTCACAGTTCGGTAGACCGGGAGGTCTTCCACTTCAGCTCCGGCTTCGGTTAGACCTCGAGGGAGGATGTCTCTGGCTTCGTTAGCTCGGGCTAAAATAATTTTCTGGCCTTTTATTCCGGTTTGTTTTAGTGATTCTAAGAGCCCTTCGGCCACGAATTTTTCAGCGGATAGATCTGGTTTAAGACCAAAAGGAACTAGGGCTTCGGCCGTGCCGGAGCCAATGACTGCGATTTTGAGATTAGCCAGGGCCCGGGCATCGCGGCCGCTATTAAAAAGAGCTTTTAAAAAAAAATCGACGCCCCGGGGGCTGGTAAAGACTAGCCAATGGCGGTCGGTAAGAGTTTTGAAAGTATTTTCCATAGTAGAAGCAGTAGCTATAGCTTCAATAACTATGGTGGGTCGTTCCCAGACTTCAGCCCCTAATTCGACCAGGGCAGCGGAAAGACGGCTAGTTTGTTCGCGGCTACGGGTAATCAGAAGGCGGCGTCCAAAGAGTGGCTTAGTTTCAAACCAATTTAATTCCTGCCTTAGATTCACTACTTCACCTACTACTAGCAGAGCTGGAGGGGTAATATTTTCGGTTGTGGCTTTCTGTAAAATATTATTGAGGGTTCCAACTAGAGTACGTTGACGGTTAGTGGTTCCCCATTGGATTATGGCGACAGGGGTTTTCTCGGCTTTTCCGGCGTCAAGAAGGGATTGGCGGATCTGAGTTAAGCTAGCTACGCCCATGACGATGGCCAGAGTGTCTATAGCCGCAGCGGCTGTCCAATTGTGGGTAGATGCGGCCCGGTCGGGGCGCTTATGGCCAGTCATAAGTAGAGCTTGAGAACTGAAGTCGCGGTGAGTCAAGGGGATACCGGCGAAGGCAGCGGCAGCAATGACGGAACTTACTCCAGGTACGACCTCGAAAAGTACTCCGGCTTGGGCTAATTTCTGAGCCTCTTCTCCCCCCCGTCCAAAGATATATGGGTCACCACCTTTGAGTCTTACTACCCGAAACCCAGCTTTAGCTTCGCGGATTAGGAGGTGGTTAATTTCATCTTGAGACAGAGTGTGGTAACCGGACTGCTTGCCTACATAGATTAATTGGCAGTCGGTCGGGGCTAGGTTTAGTATCTCCGTTCCGGCCAGATGGTCATAAACTAGCTTTTCAGCCTGTCGAAGCAATTCCGCGCCTCTTAGAGTCAATAAATTTAAAGGTCCGGGGCCAGCTCCTACTAGATAAACGATGCCTTTCATAATGGTTCCCGCTCTTTTATATTTTTGAGAATATCCGCCCCTCCTCGATTCAGGAGATCGGAAGCTAGGGTTCGCCCTAATTCAATGGCGGTTTCCAGAATACTAACCTCAGCTATTTTTCGGTTTCGGATCAAGCGACGACCATTGGTGTCAGCTATGAGAGCTTCGAGTTCTAGATTTGGTTCTTGATAAGTGGCTAGAGCGGCTGCGGGTAGTTGACAGCCGCCTTTCAATAAATTCAGAAAACTGCGTTCGGCGGCTAGACAGAAAGCAGTGGGTCTATGATGGAGGGGGGCTAAAAGTTTTTTAGTTCGATTGTCGTCCGCGCGAAATTCAAGGGCTAGAATTCCTTGTCCGGCCGCCGGGAGCATTTCTTCAGGCGTTAAAAAGACAGCCCCGGGAACTCTAAGACCTAGACGCTGCAGACCGGCAGCTGCTATAAGGGTGCCATCGAGCTCGGTTGTTGCTTTCGCTAGACGGGTGGCCACATTGCCGCGTAAAGGGATAATCTGCAGGTTGAGAACAGGATGCCGATGCAAAAGTTGAGCCGCTCGTCGCAGACTAGATGTTCCCAGCACTGCTTGAGCTGGGAGGCCAGCCAGTCCGCCTGGGTGGCGGGAGACGAAAACATCGCGAAAATCAGTTCGAGGGGGTACCGCTCCAAGAATCAAACCTTGCGGAAGGGTAGCTGGTAAATCCTTGGCGCTGTGAACAGCTAGATCGATGGCTCCTGTGAGAAGAGATTCTTCAATTTCTTTGACGAATAGGCCTTTGTTGCTTGGTCCGGTTAGAAGAATATTTTGAAATCTGTCACCGGTAGTTTTAATGACAATAATTTCACAGGTTAGATCTGGGTGGTTAGTCTTAAGTGAATCGGCTATTAAATTAGTCTGGGCTAACGATAAAGGGCTACCCCTAGCGCCGATTTTAAGATGCTTAACCGTCACTTTTAGTTAGTGCCCGCAGGTGGCACAAGCTGATCCGCCCGCGCAGCTGCCGCAGCCGCTAGTGGAGCTTCCTTTAGTAACTCCGTCGCTGCTTTTAGAATGAAGAGTGGCGGCGCTCATAATTTTTTGGCAGTTTTTAGCCTCGCAATTGGGACAGACAGTTCGTGTGATTTTGGTTGTAAAAATTAAGTCTTCAAAATCGAGCCCGCACTTGGGGCAGTGAAATTCGTAAATGGGCATTTAGTTACCTCTATATTTAGTACCCCAGATCTTCGCCGATAAGTACAATCTTAATTCTTTTTTCAGGTTTGGAGCGGTCAATTATGGTAAAGTAATTGCAGATGCTTGATAGAGTCTGGCAATCGTGGCAGCGCCCGCTTCTGATACAGGGGTTAGGAAGGCCCAGGCGTTTATTGTTCAGAGGTGATGCGATTTGCCTAATCCGGCGCCAAGCTTCTTGAGGAGTTGCGGTTAGTTTATTTAAGCCAATAGCCAGGATAACCGAATCCGGGCCGAAGATCATTCCGGCCACCCGGTTGCCGATGCCGTCTATGTTATAAAGACGACCTTCCGAATCTACGGCGTTAGCGCTGGCCAGCATAGCGGCGGCGTGAAAAATACCTCGTTTATAGTTAAGGGCTTCTTCCGGGTTGGAGTCTGGTTTGGTTTGTGTGGCGTGATCCACCAGAGAGCGGCCGCTTTGGCGTAATTGCTCATAAACGCCAATTTGGTTCATGGTTTGGCTACCCAAAAGGGCTATACTCCCGACAACAGGAAGAAGATCTAAGACTAGCTTTCTGGCCATTTCTGAGTTAACGGCATAATGAGCCGTAAACCCACGGTTTTCCATTTTTTTAATTAACTCCCTTGCCTTAGTTTCTCGTTGCCAGGCTATTATTTCTCCGTTATTCATATCAGCTCTCCAGTCATTAATGTATTTAATCAAGTTTTTCTAGCACTAGAGCCATAAGGAGTGGAAACATAATTTCATGGTGCCCTATAAAATAAAATCCTCGGCCGCCGTCCTGAGTAGGGCGGTTAACTATGTTAACCTGGGGCCGGTAGTGGCGGATAAAATCCATATTTATAGTAGTAATATTGCGAATTTGTCGCCCGAGATTACGGACTAGAGTTAGGGCTTTTAAAAAAACCTCCGGAATAATAACGGCTGAACCAAGGTTTATAAAGACTCCACCTTCGAGATTGGCGATTAAGCAGCAGAAGAGGTGGAAGTCATTCATAGTAGCCTTGCCCAGAGCTGCGCCATCGGCTTCAGGGTGAATATTGTATACATCGGTACCTACAGCCGCATGGACGGTTATAGTCTTATCTAGCCTAACAGTGGCGGCAAAGAGGCTTAGATTTAAGAAAGGGGGCTCAAGGCTGATCAGATTTTCCCCCAAAGTTCTGCCCAAACCTTGATTTTTTTTAGCGGCCATGCGAGCGGCACGATTTATAATAGATCCGGTCTGTTCGGTTACTCCAAACTGGCCTGAATTGAGGGTAGCGGCTACATCTTCGCTAGTGGCTCCTACCAGAGCCGCTTCCGAATCGTGAACCATAACCGAACCGTTAGTCGCTAAGGCATCTAGAATGTCTCGCTCCATCAGATCAATGATAATTGAAGTTAGTCCGACTTTAATAGCGTGACCGCCCATGGCTAGAATAATCGGCCGTCCTAATTTTTTAGCGGTAATTATGCGCTCGGCGGCTTCACGTAAGTCGGCGGCGGCCAGAATATTGGGGAGTCCTTGAAAAAACTCTCGGAGCATGAGGCCTTTTTTTAATGGTTTAGCGAAATCGCTGATCTGAACTTTAGAATTACGGCCTTCCAGATCGGTTGTGCAAATTGCCTTAAAATTCAGTTTAGGTAGTGGTTTCATCCTGATTTATATCTCCGGGGGCAATAAAAAGAAAGTGGTCGATCAACTGGAAGATAATGTGGCCGCATAGAAGATGAAGTTCCTGAATGCGGGGAGTGCTGGAGATGGGAACGGCGATAAGTAGATCTATTTCCAAATCTGTCGGAGCTTTGGAGCCGCACATAAGCAGGGTCCGGCCTCCGGCTTTTTTAGCTTCACGTAGAGCCGATAGAACGTTGGAGGAACGGCCACTGGTTGAGAGACCCCACAGAAAGTCGCCTGGTTTCATTAGGGCTTGAATCTGTCGGGTAAAAATATTTTCGAAACCATAGTCATTACTCACCGCCGTGAGGATAGATGTATCATAAGTTAGGGCTATAGCGGGAAGACCGGGTCGTTCCATTAAAAAGCGGCCAACCAGTTCGGCGGAAAAATGTTGGGCCTGAGCGGCACTGCCGCCATTACCGCAGATGAAAATAGTACCGCCGTCGGCCAGGGTACGAGCTATTTGTCGGGCCACCTTAACTAAAATAGCGGTGGGGGCCAGCGCCATGGCCCTGGCGCTATCTTCAATGGTTTTTTGAGCTAGTTGTAGAGGCATGGTTTTTCCCAAGGTAAAAAGATCGAATTAACACAATAATTTGGAGGTAATTTAAATTATTACTTATTATATAGTGAATCAAAGTTAAATGCTATTAATTTTTATTGTACGCTTAAACTTTAAAAAACATTAGCTGTGTTGGTGTTAAGCGTGCTTTAGCTTTAACTCTAAGTCAAAAAAGTCTTCGGATATTAAAATGATGAAGTTCTATCAACTACTACATCAAGAGGATATGAGGAGGCTGTTCGAATAGACGAGATTAGCATAGCACATACGAGACGGAAATGTAAATAGTCAATCCTTGAAAGTGTTTTAAAACAGGTATTAACTCAAGCGTTGCGAGTTCTATTAGCGTAAAGTATAGTCAAAAGTCTCAAGATCATTAGATATAGATAAAGCTTCGCCTTCCGCATTTATTTCATAAAGTTGAAAGCGGCGTTAGTCATAAGGGCGATGATTTAATTTTCTATGGTTCTTTTTAGGAAAAATTGAAATATTTGAAAATCTAATTTAAGATATCCGATAATTAGCTCTATTCCATTACTTCAGTTGTCACGTTTTTTTATTTTTTTGGTTCGTTAATTTATTTATCTTGATTTTTTAGTGTCAATATTTAGATCCTTTAAATTATTTTGCGGTTTCGATAATTTTGGTCACAAATTTCTAACCTTGAGTTATAATTTAAAAGTCTGATTATTTGTTGGGTTGTATTGATAAGCGTGCTCTCAACGTAGAAAACTTAGTCAAAATTTTGGTAGTTACAATCATACTGTGAGTTTTAATTATCGTTATTGAAACTTTTGGATCGAACTTACTTTTCTTGTGCTTTTTATCTTTAGCTATGTAGAATGTTTCCGGCTTATTTAAACTATAAATTTTATTTTTGTCTTTTTGCTGCTAGGTCGAAATACATTCGAAAAGAAGGTAGTATTTTTTTGAACGGTGATGTTAAAAGGAACTTCCTTTTTAAGCAATTTTTCTTTATGCAATAAAAGAGAAGCCTTGAAATCTCCCCCCAACTCTTTAAATTCAATATATTAACGAAAATTAATTAAATTAGATAACGTGCAAGCGGTGGCCCATTGGAAGGTTATCTCTCCACAAAAGGATTAAAAGTAAGGATTATGTATTCACCCTTGAACGACTTAATTATCACTTAATTGTTCAAGTTATTTTATGATCAATAATCTGTGTATTATAAGTATATAAAGGATTAATTTACCATAATAAATTCTCTTTAAATAGAATGTCTTGCTTTGATTGTGGTGATAGTATCCTCGTACATTTCTCGAGTAAGAAAATATTTTAATTGGGTTTTAAGGTAAATTCTGGACTCCGTAGTTAAATTTATACTGTAGTTAATACGACTAATTAAAAATAAAGTAATTAATATAGTTTTAGGGCTGATTAAGTATCACATGGTATTTGCATCGAAGTGCTGTAGACAAGTGTTTTATTGGAAACTTAAGGCCGATATGGGTAAAATATTACATAGACTATGTGAAAGGAAAGAGTTAGAAATAATAGAGGTTGAGTACTATTCTGATCATAATCACATGTTTGTGAGGATACTACCAAAGTACAGTGTATGGGAGGCAATAGGCTATTTGAAGGGTAAAAGCTTACCAATGATATTTAATAGGTATATCAACCTAGAGTGCAAGTATGGTAATAGGTAACTTCTAATGTTGTGGATATTATATGGACACGGTAAATGAGAATGAAAAAGGGATAGTGGGATAGAGCAGGAATTAATTATAGAAAGAGCTAACGGCCGACAAATTGATGTTGAAGGAATATATTAACCCGTTTATGGGAAAGTCGGTAAACAAAGGTAAAAGAAATAGCTCCTTTAGGGGTAAGTCTATAAGTATGGTACACTTGGCAAGCTATTTACCGCTCCCCTAGGCATTGTTGTAACAATCCCCTATAAGAGTGAGTAGGTTATTCGCTGAATAAATGGTTCTGATTAAAGAAGACTTGGCAAGGGCGAATCTATAGTGATAGTTTTCAAACCTAGGTTAACCCGATAGGCCCAGATTTCAATTCTCTATTTCACGGCCAGTCTTAGACGGTGGTTCCATTCTGGATTAATATGGTTAACTGGATACTGAAAGATCTAGTGTCACTTCGTTATTGACGGTATGGGTGGTAATTTTGGAGACGTCTTTTAATTCTATACCGGCTAGAAAGTGTTGGTAATGTCTGAGCAGGGTTTCTTAGATTAGATGGCCTCAAAATAGCCTGTTCCCTGGCACCGGCTGAGAAGTAGGCGGGAGATTAGCGGGATATTTCATTCCACGGTTACGCTTTTGGCCAGATTTCGGGGTTGATCCACATCTGTACCTTTAGTAACGGCGGCATAGTAGGCCAGCAATTGAATGGGGATAGCGTAAACCAGTGGTATTACAAAGGGGTCGATTTTAGGTAGAATGAGGCTTCCGGCTAAGTTGGAAATCTTAGCTAGTCCGTCTTTGTCCCCAATAAAGATAGTGCGGCCACCCCGAGCGTTGACTTCGGCTAGGTTGGAAGCGGTTTTAGAGAAGAGGTGATCGGTTGGAGCTACTACTATAACCGGTACATTTTCGTCTACTAAGGCGATAGGGCCATGTTTGAGTTCCCCAGCGGCATAGCCTTCAGCGTGGATATAGGAAATTTCCTTTAATTTCAAGGCACCTTCCAGAGCAAGGGGATAACTTAGGCCACGCCCTATATATAGAACATCGCGGGCCGGGGCTAGAAGTTCGCGGGCTAGAGCTTCCATAGGGCCGGTGTTGGCCAGAATTTCAGCACAGATAGCTGGAACTTCCATGAGGGCTCTGATCAAATGGGTTTCTTGCTGTTCGCTTAAATGGCCCCTATGAGTGGCCAATACTAGAGCTAAAGCGGCTAGAAGGGTCAATTGGGCAGTAAAGGTCTTGGTTGAGGCTACCCCGAATTCAGGCCCGGCCACGGTAGATAGCAGCACGTTAGATTCTCGGGCAATGGTACTTTCCGGGACATTAACGATACTCAAGATACCTTGACCCATTTTCCGGCAGAGCCGTAATGCGCCCAGGGTATCGGCGGTTTCTCCGGATTGGGAGATAAAGAGGGCGGCTTGACCGGGCGCTAGCACGGGGTCACGGTAACGAAATTCAGAACCAACTTCCACATCCACTGGCAGACGGGCCAGTTTTTCGATCCAGTACTTACCAATAAGGGCTGCAAATGAAGCAGTGCCGCAGGCTACGATGGTGAGGCGGTTGGTTCGTTTAAGTTCAGGTAAATTAGGTAGGGATAGTCGGCCGGTGACGGGATTAATCATCGTGTTTAGGGTGTCGCCAATAACCTGAGGTTGCTCGTAAATTTCTTTAAGCATAAAGTGACGATAGCCTGACTTACCTAAATCTAACGAGGCTACGGAAGATATTCGGCGGGGTCTGACGGCAGAGAGCCCCTGTTGATCTATAATTTTAACCGAACCAGGCCGGATAACGGCCAAATCGCCATCTTCTAAATAAATTAATTGGCGGCAAATTGGGCCAATGGCTAATGCATCGGAACCAATGGCCATTTCATTTTCACCAAAACCGATGGCCAGGGGAGAGCCGCGCCTGGCGCCAATTAAAAGGTCATGATGATAGGCAAAAAGAAAGACTAGAGCGAAGGCACCCTCCAATAACGGTAATGTTTCTCGAACCGCTGCAAGTGGTTCCAAGCCTTGACGAATTTTTTGACTGACCAGATGCACTACCACCTCGCTATCAGTCTGAGTTTCGAAACAGCGTCCTTCTGTTAGAAGCCGGGTTTTAATTTCTTGAAAATTTTCGATAATGCCGTTATGGACTATTGCTGCTTCAGGCGTGGCATGGGGGTGAGCGTTTATTTCGCTGGGAGCGCCATGAGTAGCCCAACGGGTGTGGCCTAGACCGATAAAACCGCTCAACGGTTTGCGATGTAAAAGCTTACTTAAGGCGGCTAGTTTTCCTTCGGTTCGACGGCGTTCCAACTCTCCATTTGGGTTCAAAGTAGCCACTCCGATCGAATCATAACCTCGATATTCTAGTCGTTTGAGCCCATCAAGTAGTTCAGGAACTACATCTCGGTGCTCACTGAGTAAGCCTATAATACCACACATACCGATAACCTTACCTTAGAGGCGGGAAAAGTTCTTCTAGAGCTAACCCCGCGCTGATTATGTTTATTTCGTCGAAAGGACGACCGATAAGTTGTAAGCCCACCGGCAGGCCGCTAGTTTTTCCCAGAGTTACCGGTAAGGCCAGAGCCGGAAGACCGGCTAAGTTCACCGGTAGAGTCATGAGGTCAAGTTGGTAAAGGGTCAGAGGATCTTGAATAAAGCTACCAAAATCCCAAGCTAGTAGAGAAGAAACCGGCGTGATTAATAAGTCGCAGTCAGTCAGGGCTTGATAATAATCGTCACGAATAAGACGGCGGACCTGAGCCGCTTTTTTATAATAAGTGTCGTAATAGCCAGCCGAGAGGGCAAATGTTCCTAGGAGGATACGGCGGCGTACTTCTGGACCTAGTGCTTCGCTGCGGGAGGCCATATATAGTTCAGTCAAATCTTGGGGATTATTTGATCGGTGGCCGTAACGTACTCCATCATAACGGGCTAGATTAGTGCTGGCCTCGGCTGTAGCTAATATATAATATGCGGCCACGGAATATTTAAGATGTGGTAGATTGACTGATCTTAGTTCAACCCCGGTCTCTTCAAGGATTTTGAGGGCGTTTTTGAGGGCGTCTTCGATATCGGGATCGAGTTTGATGTTCCAGAGCTCTTGCGGTAGGCCTAGTTTAAACCCTCGCAAGGTCACTGGTTGAGCAGTAGTATAATCATCTGTCTGGTGGAGGGAAGAGGTGGCATCCCGGTCGTCGTAACCGGCTATGACTGAGAGTAAAGAGGCACAGTCTCGAACCCGGCGAGCTAGAGGACCGGCCTGATCCAGAGAACTGCCATAAGCTACAATGCCATATCGGGAAACCCGGCCATAAGTAGGTTTGAGGCCAACACAACCACAAAGAGTCGCTGGCTGGCGGATGGAACCACCGGTATCGGTTCCCAGAGCCCCAGGGGTTTGGAATGCGACCACCGAAGCGGCCGCCCCTCCGCTGGAACCTCCCGGGACTTTGGTCAGATTCCAGGGGTTGCGGGTGGGGCCGAAAGCGGAGAATTCAGTGGAAGAACCCATAGCGAATTCATCGAGGTTTGTTTTGGCTACAATAACTGCTCCAGCTTGGCGAAGCTTGATCACCACCTGAGCATCGTAAGCTGGAATGTAATTTTCCAGATAACGTGAAGCTGCGGTAGTGCGAATTCCCTTGGTACAAAAAACGTCTTTCACTGTTACCGGGACACCCCAGAGAGGTCGGGTCGGGTCAGGACCGTCTTGGTCAAGTTTACGGGCGGCCGATAGGGCTTGGTCGCCTAAGATTGTAAGGCAGGCTTTCAGATTCGGCTCAGTGACCTCTATGCGGGCCAGCGCAGCGGAGATCATTTCGGTCGCGCTGATTTGCCTAGATTTAAGCTTTTCGACGACCTCGGTCAGAGTCAGTTTATAAATTTCGTTCATTACGGCTAATTCCTTATATAATTTTAGGAACAACGAAAAAAGAGCCAAGGCGATTTGGAGCTTGAGATAGGAGCTCTTCTGGGTTGGCACGGCGCTCCGGCTCATCTGGCCTTAAGCCCGCTACTTCTAGTAAGGGTGAGTACAGGGGTTCAACCTCGGAAGTATTTATTTCATTAAGAATATTGAAATAATTAATAATATCAGTTAGTTCTTTGGTTAATCTAGCCAGGGCGGCTGGCGCTTCCTCAGGCGAAAGTCCACTTTTAAGATTAAGGCAGGCTAACTCGGCAGTGCGGAGGGTGGTTTTAAAATCTATAGGCATACTTTCACCTTATTTAGGTTGCGATTTTAAAAGTCTGACCAAAATTTCTCCGGCCAGCTTAGGGTTAGCCGCACCCTGACTTTGTTGCATAAGTCGACCCACAAAAAAAGACAGTATTTTTTCCTGGCCGTTACAGTATTTTTTAGCTTCGTTAGGGTGAGCTTTAATAAGATCGACGGCTAGGGCTTTAATAGCTCCAGCATCGGAAACCTGAAGCACTCCTCTGAGTTCAGCTAATTCTTTCGGGTCGGTACCATGTTCAAAAATTTCTGGAAATAGGTTATAGGCCGCCCGCCGGCTTAAAGTATTGTCAGTTATCAGTTTAGCTAGAACAGCCAAGAGTTTGGGTGTACACTTAGTTTCTAGTGGATATATATCCTCTCGTAGGGCGGCCGGGAGTAGAAGTTCTAGCATCAGAGTCGCTAGTTGCTTGGGTTCATCAAAAAAAGATTTGGCAGCTTCGAAATATTCTATTGCTCCCCGCCGGTTCTGGATTATCGCTACCTGTTCTCTAGTCAGGCCCAAAGATAGGAGTACCATCGTGGTTTCCTCCGGTAAGCACGGTAATTCGGATTTAAGTCGGGCTAGAGTCGCCGGGGAAACCGGCACCGACGGTAAATCTGGCTGGGGAAAATAGCGATAATCGTGGGCTTCTTCTTTAGATCTCAGAGCCCTAGTTTCCTGACGAACCGGGTCGAAGAGGCGGGTTTCCTGAATTATTGGTTCACTCCGTTCATACTGTCTTTCCTGGCGGATAACCTCATATTTAATAGCCTGACTTACATGGCGGAAGGAATTGAGATTTTTAATTTCACTACGGATACCCAAGTCTTCGCTTCCTTTAGGGCGTAATGAAATATTAATATCACAGCGAAATTCTCCCTCTTCTAGGCGACCTTCCGTCACTTTTAGATGTACTAGAATAGTGTGGAGTTTTTTTAGAAATTCCACCACTTCCGCGGGCGAGCGGAAGTCTGGTTCAGTGACGATCTCTATTAGCGGCGTTCCAGCTCGATTCAGATCCACTAGAGTTAGACCCCGTTGCTTATCGTGGATACATTTGCCGGCATCGTCTTCCAGGTGAATGCGATTTAGACGGATAAATTTATTCTCGGACTCGGGTAGAGTAAATCCTCCTCCTTCACAGATGGGGGGAGTTAGTTGAGAAATTTGAAAACCATTGGGCAGATCAGGGTAAAAATAATTTTTCCGAGAAAAGATTGAAAAGTTATTTATTTTGGAACCAAGAGCTAAACCGGTCCAGGCGGCCAATTCTACTGCTTTGGCGTTTAAACGAGGTAAGGCCCCCGGTTGTCCGGAACAAACTTCACAGATATGGCTGTTAGGTTCGCTTCCCACTGAAGTTGGGCAGGAACAGAATAATTTAGTGGCAGTTTTCAATTGGGCATGAATTTCTAGACCGATGACTGACTCCATAACGGGCATAAACTGATCCTTTTAAAGTAGAATTGATCAACATTATAATGGTGATTGGAGATTCTGCCAAGGAAAAAGCGGGGGAGGGAAAATTGAGTCTATATTTGGTTTTTGCCTATATATAGACAGTAAGTGTTTACACATAGATAAATATTATTTAGTTTATTTTAAAAATAAAACCTTAAGTTAAAAAGTAATTTTAAATTTAATTATGAGTCGGATGCTAAACATCTGTCAACAAGGGATTAGTAGGCTGTCTAAAATTTAAAAATAAAAAGCTAATTTAGTTATAAAATTTGTTGAAATTAGTTATCTTCTATTCAAGGTAGTTTTAAAAAAGATAGTTTAAAATTTAGAAAAAGCTCTTACTTAGGAGGTAGATTGAAATAAAAATCTAAAAAGTACCTAGATTTAGAGTTTATTTAAAACATAGCACGATTATATCTAAATAACAATCTAAGTTAAGCCTGGAGAAATTTTTTGATTATCTTTCTTTGCTTGTCTGAATTTTTAGTAAAGTTATAAAAATTGAATAGTAAAATGGTGGATCCTCATTACCAGTAACGCTAGATTTAAAGTATTTAATTGGAGTGTGATTAACTTAACTTCCTTTATTTGAACCTGACGATTATTTTTGCCGAGGGCCTGACCTTCTTAATCTATTGTGTTTTGGGTTATGTCTCGTCAGTAAACCTGGAAGTTAGCCTTCCGGCTTGCCATCATGGGGGTCACCTTATTCTTAAGAAGCGAAGCCTCTAGTTCAAGTATAAACCTGAACTAGCGCTTCCATTTCCCTTAAGTGAAAAATATAAAAGTAATTATTACGAATAAGGGAATTAAAATACCTAGTGACCAGACCATATAGCCGAAAAAGCTAGGCATTTTTACTCCTTGCCCCTCTGCTATAGCCCGGACCATAAAATTGGGCGCATTGCCGATATAGGTATTAGCCCCCATAAAGACGGCTCCAGCGCTGATGGCGGTCAGGGTATCGGGAAGAGTCGTCATTAAAGTTTTCGCTTCGCCTCCGGCCATGTTGAAAAAAACTAGGTAAGTAGGAGCATTATCTAGAAAGCTTGATAAAATACCGGTTAACCAGAAATATGTATAATTTAAAGGCTGGCCGTTAAAAGAAGTAGCCAGAGCCACCAAGTTCCTCAAATTACCTTCGCTACCGGCCCTTAAAATGGCGATAGCCGGGATCATGGTTATGAATATGCCGGCGAAAAGCTTGGCTACTTCTAGAATAGGGCCCCAGGTGAAGTTGTTACTTCGCCTGACTTCCGGTTTAGTCAAAACTAAAGATAACCCCGTTAGCCCAAGTAGAACTGTATCCCGAGTCAGATTTTGAAAATCTAGAAAAATATCGGCCCAGACGTGAATTTTAATTCCACTTCGCCACAGACCACTTATGAGTACCATTAGCACTACCCCGGCTAGAAGAGGGAAGTTAATCGAGCCGGTAAAGCCGAAAGGTTTATGAGAGCTGTCCAGGGTTAGTTTCGGTCGGCCTTCACGGTTATATAGGATAATATCAATCAGAATATAAATCAATAGAAGGGTAGTGGCCATAAATATGGTTTTAGTAAAAAGATGAGTAACAGTCCAGAAAAAAGAAACACCTTTTAAAAAACCTAGGAAAAGCGGTGGGTCGCCGAGAGGGGTTAAAGAGCCACCAATATTGGCTACTAGAAATATAAAAAATATTATCGTGTGAACTCGGTAGCGTCGGTGGGCGTTGGCCCGTAAAACAGGCCGGATTAAAAGCATAGCTGATCCAGTAGTACCCACCAGGCTAGCTATGAAAGTACCGATTAGTAGCAGTAAGGTATTGAGATGAGGGGTACCTACTAGCGTTCCAGTTAGGTGAATACCTCCGGTGATGGTAAATAGGGCTAGGAGTAGAATAACGAAAGGTAGATATTCTAAAAGTAACGTTTCTACGACGGCGTAAGTGGTTACGGTTCTGCCGAAAATTAAGGTACTGGGGATGAGAAATAATAGGGCCCAGATCAGAGCTGTTTTGCCAAAATGGTGTTTCCAGAAATGGGGGAAGCAGAGCGGCCCCAAAGCTATGGATATAAGCATTCCGGCGAAAGGTAGAACCCACCAGTTCGCCAGCTTCGTTCCATTGAAATGATAGGAATGACTGGCCTGAGCTGCTTCAGAGGCTAGGGCCGGTTTACTTATAAGCACTACTACTGCCAAAATGACTAGAAAATATCGGAGTTTAACATTCATTCTTGACATCCAGACTAAAGATTTCCACTTCGCTTTATAGGGGTAAATAGGGGGAATTATGGAAAGCGATCAGTCCTCCAGATTTTTTGGGTTGTTGAAGAATTCTTTAGCAAGTTTGAAAGTAACCGGGCTCAGAAGTAAAAGGGCGATAAGATTGGGGATAGCCATTAAACCATTAAAGAGATCGGCTAGATTCCAAACTAGAGTTAATTTAGAGAGAGCGCTAATTGGTACGGCTAGAGTGAATATGATGCGGAAAGGTAAAGCTGCTTTGTGGCCGAATAGGTAGATAGTACAACGTTCACCATAGACGCACCAACCTAAAATTGTTGAAAAAGCAAAAAGAATCAAGGTGATGGTCACTAGCCAGGAGCTGAGACCACCGGGGAGAGCATGGTTAAAAGAGATAGAAGTCAGAGTAGCGGCGTTATTAACGCCAGTAGCTGTCCACTGTCCGGAAACTAGGTTGACTAGAGCGGAGATAGAGCAAACTATAATAGTGTCCAGAAAAGGATCCAGCATCCCCAATAGGTCCTGTTTAATCGGGTTTTTGACTATTGCCGTAGCGTGGGTAATGGAAGCGCTGCCCAGACCGGCTTCATTGGAAAAAAGACCTCTGGCCATACTCATACGAATAGTTATAGCTAAGGTAGAACCGGCAAAACCGCCAATAGCCGCATGGTCGCTAAAAGCGCTACTGAAAATTTGGGGGAAAGCCCCCAGCACTTTTCCATAATTGATGATTAAGATAGCTAGACCGCCTAAAATATAAATTATGGCCATACCCGGAACCAGAACCCAGGCTACCATAC
Source organism: Candidatus Adiutrix intracellularis (assembly GCA_001577715.1). Lineage (GTDB taxonomy): Bacteria > Desulfobacterota > Desulfarculia > Adiutricales > Adiutricaceae > Adiutrix > Adiutrix intracellularis. The sequence continues at coordinate 52,080 of LQAA01000047.1, forward strand.
CGATATTTTTAACTCCGCCGATCAGAATAACGCCGGACAAAATTAGAAGGACAATAGCGATGGCCAAGGGTGAGGCTATGTCACTAGATTGTTGAATGATATTAGCGGTAATAGCGTTGGCCTGAGTTATGTTGCCTGTGCCGAAGCTGGCCACCATGCCGAAGATGGCGAAAAGAGTGGCCATCTATTTCCAATTGGTCTCGAGACCGTTTTTAATGTAATACATGGGGTCGCCCACATAACTGCCGTCGGGGGTCACTTCGCGGTATTTTACGGCTAAGGTGGCTTCATAGAATTTAGTGGCCATGCCGAAGGTGGCTGTTACCCACATCCAGAAAACTGCCCCCGGCCCGCCAACCAGTATGGCTGTGGCCACACCCACAATGTTACCGATTCCGACAGTTGCGGCCAGAGAGGTTATCAGGGCGTGCCAGGGGGTTAATTCTCCTTCGTGGCCTTCCTGGTTTTTACGGCCTTTCCACATAACAATAAAGGCCAGGTTAAGCTTACGCCAGGGGATGAATTTTAGACCAAACATCATGACGACGCCCACGCCCAAAAGTAGGGGGATTAGAACATAGGGACCCCAGATAATACCGTAGATATGACTTAGCCAACTGGTTAGTTTTTGAATAGAACTGAGTTGTTGATTTTCCATTTCCCCCCTTTCTTTTAGCTATTTAGTCTTATTTGAGGGCTATTGGGGCTAAACTATTTTATCTTATAAAGTTTATGAAATTCAACTTGGAACAGATAAATAAATATATAGCCATTTTTATTTGAAATATATCATTACACCAAATAAAAGACAAGTAAAACTAATTAACAGAGCCAGGGCATTAACAAGCTTCTTCGAAGCATTTCGTGTCTCAATTTGCTTTTAAGGACCAAATTATGATAAGCTTTTTAAAAAAGTCTGATTAGGTGAGAGGCTGCATAATATAATTAAGATTTGTGAAGAATTTATGTAATAGTTGTAGTCAGTGCATAACAGGCTGTGCTAAAAAGACTTTGAATTTAATTCGACGATAGGGTCGAACTGGTAAATAAAACTTACTTCGATGGTCTGGAGGCTTACTTGGGACAATACTCAATCGCAGCTTTAAAAATTATAGGACGTTTGGATAGGGAATTCGATAAATTAGCTGTTTTTATTTAGAGGCATAGTCCATATATAAAAGCGCTAATCTCTTAAGATGGTGAACTTTACCAGGCGATCTAAAGGTTAAGCTAACCGAGCGCGATAATTGCGACTTTTTTTTTCGGTAGAACTTTGGCTTCTTAGCTTATACAACTGAAATCGCTTCAATTGGCGATTATGTTTTTAATTTTCCGGTTCTAATCCTATCCGCTTCTTGCTCAGCTTTTACCGGACTGGAGTTCCATCAAATTTTTTTGATCTCCAGTCTGCCACTGGAGATAATTTGCCCTAATTTTGAGGAGATGGAATTATTCATTGCGAATTTAACGGTTGTAATGAAGACCTATTCCCTAGCTAGGGAGATAAAGACATTAATGTTGGGCGCATCTTGGTACGGAGGTTTGGCTTATGTGGTCTAAAAGTTAATTAAAGATTCTGGCTGGGAAGGTGATATTATTTTTTGCTTCTTAATAATCACCTCGTAAGGATAAATTACAAAAAATTCAGATAATTGAAGTTATTGTAGAAAGGAGAAATATTTGTGTCTGTGACTATGTGCCCTGGGCAAAATAGTGCTTTTTGGAAACCGGACGATATTTTTGACATAGTCTGCCCGATTTGTGGGGCCAAGATTGAATTTTTTAAAGACGAGGGGCGTCGTCATTGTCTTGGTTGTGGTCAGGTCTTTACTAATCCTAGGCTTAACGTTGGGTGTGCCAAATGGTGCAAGTTTGCCGATAAATGTTTGGGCTTAAATCCGGAGATAAATCAAAAATCATCAGATATGGAACGAACATAGCTTTTGGAAGCTATGAATATCCGGGGAGTGAGGAATGAATCATACACTCGTTAGTAATAACTTTATTTTTTTAATTTTTCTAGTAGCTCTAAATATTTTATAATAATATTATATAATTATAAGATTAATTTATTAAAATTAAGTCCTTTTGCTTCCTTTTATATTAGGCGAATTCCTAAAATATTGATCAATCTTTGGTTAATTAAAAAAATTGGCAGAAAACTAATTATATTATTTTTATAATAATTATAAATATTTATAATAATAATGTTTTTAAGGACGGTTTTAAATTTATTTAGTGAATGAAAAAGTTCAATTATGAAATTTATTCTGACAAAGGTGTGATGAATTTATGAAAGAACGGCTTATCATAAAAGTTGGAGATCTAATTTATGAAAAGGTGGATGCCATCGTTAATGCCGCTAATAATTCCCTTCTGGGCGGTGGAGGCGTGGATGGTGCCATCCATCTAGCCGCTGGGCCGGAACTTTTGGCTGAATGTCGCACTATCGGAGGCTGTCCTACTGGTGAAGCTAGAGTAACCGGCGGTTATCGGCTCTCGGCCCGCTGGATCATTCATACCGTGGGCCCGGTTTGGCATGGGGGTGGGGAGGGTGAAGCCATTTTGTTAGCTTCGTCATATCGCCGTTCTTTGGAAGAAGCCGTACGAGTGGGAGCTTTAACTATAGCCTTTCCGTCTATATCCACTGGGGTTTATAGTTACCCTAAGCCAGAGGCCGCGCTGGTGGCGGTTACCTCAGTTAAATATTTTTTGAACAGCCATCTTGAACTTTCTGAAGTGCGTTTGGTCTGTTTTTCTGAAGAGTCAGCCACACTTCATTGCCAGGCTTTGAGTAGACTTTAGGGTTAATTGTTGGGTGCGAGATTAAAAAAAATATTTTGGCTGCGAATGTGTAATAATTTTTTTTGATGGAATTATAGAGAGGATTCCGTTCAGAATTATCGCCCAGAATAGTTAGTAACCGTTTATGGGGCGTATTTTTTCTATAGGTAAAGATTTACAAATTGAGTAGTGAAGAATGTACCTGCTTCGTATAGAAATAGATTGATAATCTAGCGCAAAAATTATAAGAGGAGGTACTTTCTCCTAATATGAATGGTATTAGCCGTCTAGATGCGCTCTAATCAGGTACGTTCGGTTTCGAAACGAGTTCCTTAAGTGATAATTTTGTCCAAAACCACAAAATTAATGATTTGCTTAGCTAAGTTGTTAGTAACCTCAATTTCTAAATTTGCGATGAAGCATAGGTATAAAGCAGTATCTTTGTAAAAATGCCTAGTTAAATTATTGACTTCCTTTCTTTCTGGGACCTTAAAGGCATCGTTTCGTAAACAACCTCCGTATTTTTTTAATTTATTATGAGTAGTTGTATCGGCTTTTGTTTTGAACCGGTTATGAACTGAAATAGACGTCGTAATCATTTCAGAAGCTTTAACTTATAATTTTGGGCTTCCGAGTTCTAATTTTCTAATAAAAATTTCTAGTTCTAATAAAATGAGTCAGACAGAATTAAGTCTAAGCCGGGTAGATTTTTAAACACTTTTTATAGGCTGAATACTAATAACAATCAAGTAATCCGGCAAAATATTTTCCTAAAATTGATTGTAAAGCCTCTGATGATTGAATGGCTAGTATTTTGGGCACTGTGTAGAAAGCAGCTTAAAAACCCAGGTTAAAAAATAATACTAATTTTTTTTATCCAGTCTCATTTATATTTAACAAGGGCTGTTCGGATAGAGTATCTAAGCCTCTTCGTAAAGAGTCTTCAAAGTAGTAGAGACTTTCTTAAGGTATTGGCTATTTTCTACGGCTGATTGAGTACTCTAACACTTCGACTATAAAAGATTGTAAAGACTAGTACGAAGTATGAATTTTATTTTTTAAAAAAGTTGGACAGACGATTAAATTCGGATCTATGAATCTACTACTAATAACTTCAGATAATATTTAATTACGATAAATTTCTCCATAACATTTATAACAGTAGATAGCCCTACGATAGTTAGGAAGCTATTAAAGGTTGATAATCAACTTAATTTATTGCTGCACGATGTCTTTAGCTGGTTTAACGATAAGCTCCCCACTGCGATTGGAGACTTTTACTCTGGGGTAAGGGTTTTGATCTCATTAAGTTCTTTAAGGATAAAAGACATACGGAAATGGAGCTTATGCTTTAGATCCACACCAATTTTACGTTTTTTTGTGCTTATTTTGTTAATGGGGATTGGTAATATTAGACAATGGAGACTTTAATTTATTGCTAAAATTATTTCAGGCTTCAGCTAGTTTGGTTTCCAGTTCGATAATTTTATCTTATAAGGTAATGTTCTTTATCCATAATAGAGTATTTTAATCGTGTAAAACTTCAAGAACATATTCTAGTTTACTCATACGCTGGAAAGCTTAAAATACTGTACCTTGCGGTTTGCTTGATCTCATGATCATAGTATGACATACTTTTGTATTAATGTATAATTATATCTTACTTAGTAAACATTGTGAACGGTTATAATAATTATAACTATACGTTTACTCTGAATCTTATTTAAAATCATGTTTTAATTTGGGTGGTTATAAAGAATTAATTGGTATTTAGTTATTTTCCTAACTATTCCTCCGGGGTGCCTATTTAAGGGACAGGAAAGCTAGAAAAAATAAATAATTCTATAGTTTAATCTTTTTATGCTCATCTAGCCGCTTTGTCAGCGTGATTAATAAAAGAAAGAAAAGATAATATAGATAAAAAAGAGGGAACCCC
>LQAA01000048.1 GCA_001577715.1 Candidatus Adiutrix intracellularis
CGAATTATGCTGACGCCCTGTTTAGCATCATCGGCTAGTTTCAATTTTCTAAAGCTGGTATTGCTCGCACTAAGGCCACACCACCGCCAGGAACGATGCCTTCCTCTACCGCCGCTCGGGTGGCGTTCAAGGCGTCTTCAACTCTAGCTTTCTTTTCTTTCATCTCAATTTCAGTAGCGGCGCCCCACATTAATGACAGCCACGCCACCGATAAGTTTTGCCAGACGCTCCTGAAGTTTTTCGCGGTCATAGTCGCTAGTTGTTTCTTCAATCTGGGCACGAATCTGTTTGACTCGACCTTCTAGAGCGGCCTTGGCTCCAGAGCCGTCAACTATAGTGGTGTTGTCTTTATCAACATTAATTTTTTTGGCTCGGCCAAGATCTTTAACCGTGATGGATTCAAGTTTGATGCCTAAATCTTCGCTGATAACTTTACCACCAGTAAGAATAGCAATGTCTTCTAGCATGGACTTGCGGCGATCCCCGAAGCCTGGAGCCTTGACCGCACAGGTATTAAGCGTACCACGTAGTTTATTAACAACTAGGGTGGCTAGTGCTTCACCATCGACATCTTCAGCAATGATTAGAATAGGACGACCCTGTTTAGCGATCTGTTCTAAAATAGGTAGCATATCTTTCATATTGCTTATTTTCTTTTCTACCAAAAGGATGTAAGCATCATCTAGATTGGCCACCATTTTCTCGGGATCGGTAACGAAGTAGGGTGAAAGGTAACCACGGTCAAATTGCATACCTTCAACCACATCTAGAGTGGTCTCCATGCTCTTGGCTTCTTCAACGGTAATGACACCTTCTTTACCAACCTTATCCATAGCTTCGGCTATAATATTGCCGATAGTGGAATCATTATTGGCCGATATAGTACCTACCTGGGCGATTTCCTTCTGATTTTTAGTGGATTTACTCATCTTCTTGAGTTCGTCGGTCACTACTTCTACAGCCGCATCAATACCTCGTTTAAGGCTCATGGGGTTTAGACCGGCAGCTACCAGTTTTTGACCTTCACGGTAAATAGCTTGAGCCAAGACAGTGGCAGTGGTGGTACCGTCGCCAGCCACATCTGACGTTTTGGAGGCCACTTCCTTAACCATCTGGGCGCCCATATTTTCGAATTTGTCTTCAAGTTCAACTTCTTTGGCCACGGTCACGCCATCTTTGGTAATATTAGGCGCTCCGAAAGTTTTTTCCAGAATGACGTTACGGCCCCGGGGACCCATGGTGACCTTGACCGCATCGGCCAGAATGTCAACCCCGCGCATAATAGCTTCACGGG
>LQAA01000049.1 GCA_001577715.1 Candidatus Adiutrix intracellularis
TCCGCGTCGCTGTCAATAAGCTCAGCTAGAGTCTTGTTAATTTGTTCAATTAAAGGAGCTAAAACTTTAATTATGTCGGACATGCGTGTACCTTTTCGGCTTTGTTCGGGGACAACTTGATAATATTTTAGACTTAATTATACTATGATTCAAGATAAATTAATAGTATTTATTAACCTAATTTGATTATTAACACGATTTAGTCCGGGCCTTGGTTGAAGGTTCCCGGGCTATAAATATTTTCTGTGCTTAGGTCCGAAGTTAGCTAGATGTCGGCCGTCGTTGATCGCGCTAGATTAAGTAAAGGTGTAGAAGCCGGATTTTAGACTATTGGCATAGATGGTCACGTTGGGGGACATATTTTTTGATGATCGTACCAGGGGTTGGTCCGGTATCATTTTGGGTGAGGTTAAGTAGGATTTGATCGGCGTCGGGAAGGTTGAAGTTGATGGGTTAAAAACTGGCGGAACGTGATATTTTAGCTTTAGGTTATAGCGGGTTTTGGGGACGATTAGAGTGACGGAAACCCGCGCTAGATTGTTGTATCGGAAGTGGTCGCGCCAAAAATTACGGTTCAGAGTTAAGCCACCGGCATAAGCTGCGAGGTTGGGTTTGCTAGGGGTAGTTACGGTCAGTAGCTGGTCGTGGAAATAGTGGAGCTAGTCGTGTAAGAGGATTTATTGCCCAAAGTGGCTCAGATTTCGGGTTCATGTGGTGCTGGTTCGAGCGTTCGGGCTAAATTATTTTGGGTATTGCTGAATATAGTCAGAGCGGGTGGTGGTAGTCAGCTGGTGGGTGAGGCCGGGAATAAGTTTGGAGGCAGGGACGGTTTCAGCTAGGGTGGCCAGGACTAGGGCTGTGGTGCGGAGGGAAGTGGGCTATATTTCCGGGGGGTTAGGGTCGGTAGTTACAACTTTCATTTCCTCGATAGTGAAGTAGAAATAATTTTTTGTATGAGCTTTAAAATATTCTGGGAGTGACTATTGCTAGGTTTTTAAAAATTGAGGGGTCGTAAAAGGGTTGTTCGTTTGGGTAAACTTAGTTGGGTTTGTTTCAGATATAGATTTTTAATACGGACGGTTACATTTTCCTCGGTCCGGGATAGAAGAGCTAGGGTGTAACTTTTAGTCTGAATATGAGCTGGGAACGAATACCAGGCCATCTAGGTGTAACTTCCACCACCCAGGGCATTGTTGAGAAATGAGGTGATGCGACTGATTATTTTTAGGTTGGGTAGGTTAAAACTGGCCTCCTGAACCGATAGAGATAGACTATTCCATGAAGCCGTGTGGATATTTCAGAAGCTGGCAGAAGAGATTTCTTGTGTTCGTAAGATGCTTGGGTGGTGAGGTAGCTTAAAGATAGAAGCGGTATGGCGAATTTAGTCCAGGTATTGTCTGAGTTCAGAGTCACGGTGAAAATGGATTTGAGCTAGTTGACGGTGGTGACCCGGCTGGCTTTGACTCGGAAACTGACTTCGTGGCTTTCGTCGGGAGGGATGGAGGCGGGTTTTTCCGGTTAATTTTTCTAGCTAGATAAGATTAATCCTGGTCAGGATCACACAGATCAGGCTGGTTTTTGGGGTTGCGGTTGGTGACTTATAGTGTTGGCGGCGAATTCGTTGTTGTTAGTAGTATGGTTGGTTAGAGATTAGTACATTAGTAGATCCTTCGTCACTAGAACTGAGCTTTAGTCCTCGTTCCGGTTCGGTGGTCGTAGTTGGTGGATACAGCGAATATTTTGAAGGTAGTGAGAGTTTGGGGTATTTTTATCTTAATGAAGGTTCGTCCGCGCTTGCCGAGTTATAGGGTCAGTTTAAAATAGGCCGTATGGTGAAAAGACGGTTATTTTTGTTGGTTAGATCCGCGTTTATTATCTTACTCTAGTCGCTGGGACTGTTGCCTTTGAGGCTGAAATCTTGGTGGCTTATGAGATTTAGGACGTTAGAAGTAGTTTGCATCATTAGGGGTTGGTTTTGATGGAAAAGTTTCTTGTGTGATAGCTAGCTTTACTCCCTAGCTGGATTACTGCCACCTCGGCCTAGCTTTTCGGTTGCCCTTGAGCGTTAGTCACGATTATATCGAAGGTCACTTTTCTTTTGGGGATGATGGTTTTTTTATCCGGGGTTATGGTTACGATTAGAGGTTCGGTTTGATTTGTAATTTTAAGTTTAATATAGCTGGTGGGAGGGTGGAGTTGTCGAAATTTTAGTACCGATTATTCAACTTGATTTTTAATTTAAAAAATTTTTGTCCATTGTATGGCGGTCCTTTCGGTGATTATCAGTCCCATCCTTTAGTGAAGAGGCTTTAGATTATTATATCGGTTGTGTCGATCATGCGGTATTTTTTATCCGTGGTTATAGTCAAATTTTTGTTATCTTTGTCAAGGCGTCAAAGCGCTAGCCTATGGTTTTTGGTTCGATGATATAAAAATCGGCGGTCGCTTGATTCAGGTGCCTGATTTAGCCATAAATTTTTGATATAACTCAGTAATAATTAAGTTTATCTGGAGTCAAGGTCAAATCTACCGGTTTATTGTTACTAAGAAGCTCCTTAGTTTTTATTAGTTCACCCATCGACCGCGAGATATAGTCGTAAACCGTGCCGGGAGTTTTGTGGCAAACGGGTTACTGGGTGTGGCGAAAGAGGGTGGGAAAATTTTTCTGATTGGTAATAAGGCGGACTTGGGGATTAAGTGTAATAACTTTTATCCGGCAATTCTTTCCGGTCGGTGAAATGAAGCTGTCAGGTGAAAGGTTGTTGTAAAGTTCGATCAAATAAATCAGAAAGTTGGAGGCGGTGCTGACCTTGCACCCGGTAACATTTACCATGGTGGTATGACTTATATAAATACGGAGTCAAGGGTACTGGCCGGGGGGAGGGAAGGTCTGGATTAGGTTAAAGTGGAAGTAAGGGTGGTGATCTGGACTAGAGCAAAGATGCTGACTAGATGTTGATTGCTGCTATCTTTGTCCGGGGTGGGCTAGAGAGCGCGGACGACCAGAAAATTATCTACCAGGTCCGGGCTGAAGAGCTGCTTAAGATTTCAGTGGTAGGGTTATTTTCACATATTTTGTCCTCTTGGGGATAGGCAGGGTTAAAGTCTAGGGCTTTCTATTTTTTTAAAAGTTGTCCGTCTTGCTGAAATTGCCATAGTCAGGACCACCCGCTTAGTAAGTGATCTACTTATCCCTAGTAAGGGGTTAGTACAGCAGCGTCTAAGGGCGTGTTAATTTACTAAGTGTATTATATTCACAGATTTATATCTAAAGGGACTATTTTTTTTCCCTTTGTTTATCGATCTACCTGTAAATGGATCAATGTATTCCTTCAACATCCAGTAATTCTTATTTTAGAATTACATGATAAGAATGAAGACTGAATTAGCGTAGTTGTGGTAGTGGGATACCTGATATGATAGTCCTAAGGAGCGTATTTCAGAAGATGAAGACGTGATATATACTAATGGACTGGAGATGAACGAAGAGATAATTTTTGGCACTGAAGCTGTTTTGCGCTTTTTATCATAGTGTTTCGATTAATTGGTAAACGTTGTGTATGGTGAAGACCAATAAATTTAATATTATCAGGAGCGTGGTGAGAGTTCTTTCCCGTATCTAAAATTATGTTTCAGATTGTAGCCATTATTTTTTAAGATATTGAAGCTCTCAGCTTCTATTTTTTATCGACTTCTGTCGTATCCGAACAACCTCTCAATATTATCTTTGGAAGGGTTATGGTCGGTAATGAAGCTATAGGTCGAAGGTTTTACTTTGCTGGGAGGGGCTATTATTTTAAGACTGATCTAGTTGACTTTCAAAGAGTTTTTGCTATCGTGAATTAAAACTATTTCTAGCTATTTATACTGATATTTTTTTAGTTTTTGCCCGGAATGAATTTGTACAAAAACGAGCCATTAGTTAAATTTCAGAAAGATATTTTTGTAAAGTCTTGTGGTTAAAAGGGGGGGGGGAGGTAAAAATGGGGTTGAATTAGGGCTGTATTTTTTTTCGTGAAATGGCCGATTTACATAAAGGTTGTTAATCAGAAAGGTAGGGCGCAATTCTTTAATTTTTGAAGCCTACTTATCCAGCTAGCGCGAGGCGGCTTTCTACTCGTAGTTTTGTCTTCTATCCCCGTCTTGCAGAGTTATAATTTCTGGAGTCAGAAATAGAGCCATCTTTTGGTTCGTTGCGATAATGGTGGGTTTTAAAAATATGTAAAAATATTCTATACTCTCGTCGGAAAGCTTTCTGGTGGAGCAATTTCGATAATGTAATTTATATGAATTGAAATACTTAAATCCATACAGAACAATTAAAAATCTGGCACTAAATTATTTAAATAATTTTAGAATATCTATCAGACGTAAATCAAAATAATATTAAAAAATACTAAGTTAAAATGGGAAGAATGGCTCTACATAAAAGAATAAAAAATACCATCGAGTATATGTCAGATATGGAATAATAAGTAGTCTGACTGAAATACTTATTTGGCGCCTCTTTAACCTGATTCTGAAGGAGGATATATATTTCTCTAAATGTTCCATGAATATATTTCAATATAAACTTAAATATATTCCGATAGATTTAATATAAAATATATCAATCCGTGACATTTATATTTTCATTTCGTATGTATTAAGTTATTTTCGTCCATTAAGACAGTTTCCTTATATCTCTTTGATACGGTTAGTAACTCTTTCTGCTTTTAACATTCGGAGGCTTCTTTAGCTTAGAGTTAAAGCTAAAGAACATCTACCATTAGCATAGCTGATAGTTTTTTCAAGGTTAATCGCACAATAAATATCACCTTTGCTGAAGTCAAGTGCATTAGATAAGGTTACTGCTTCGTCCGTGCTGAAAGTGTAATTTTTTAGACTAGTCTTTGACTATATTGTTATCCGCAAGGCGTAATTTTGGTTATTCCCGGTCTCCAGAAGGTTGTATTTGTTGGACAGGTTCGGGTAGGTGGAGTAGGAATCGTTGTGGAACTTAAAAGTTACATTCTGGCCTAATTTCTAGTCTAAAGTGTTGTGGCTCACGTTGTTCATGGTTACGGTGTAGTTGGTGTAGATCTTTAGACGGCTCGATAGATAGAGGGGGGCTCAATTTCTTCCTGGTTTTTTTCATCTTCAGGAGCCGGGAAACTGAAATTGTAATCCATCCGGATGAGAGGGTTAATTTTTCATAGTCGTTCACGGTGGTTATCAAGCGAGATATAATTATATATCAACATAAAAGTATGTTATATTGTTATTATGAAATCAAGCAAATTGCTTGATACAATGTTTTAAGCTATCCAAATATATAGATAAATTAAAAGGTGTACTCAAAGTTTTACGTGACGAGAATGCTTTGTTACGAACAGAGGGCGTTACCTTATTGAGATAAAGTTACTGAACTGGAAATTAAACTGTTTGGAGCCCGAAAGAATTCTAGTAATTTATTAAAACCATCATCGTCTGATATTACTAATCCCCATCAATAAAAGAAGCACGGTAAAAAGCGTAAAATTAGAGCGTGGCTAGGGTATGAGCCCTATTTTCGTATGCCTTTTATCCCTGAAAAACTTAATAAAACTAGAACTTTTGATTCAGAACCAAAAACCTGCAATTGCGGTGGAGAGGCAATTACCTAATTAGATAAAGATATCGTGTAGCAACAAATCGGACTAGTTATCAATCTCCTGTGTCTTACCGAATATTATTGAGTTGTCTATTGTTGCAAACGATGTAGAGAGATTTATCGTGATTATATACTGTCTGAAGTCATTAGCATTGGATTCATAGACCTGAATTTAGCCGGTGTTTGGCTTTTTTAAAAGCGAAGTCTATATTTCGTACTCGTCGTTGCAGTCTTTTATAGCTGAAATATTGGGATATCCCATCAGCCGTGGAAAATAGCCAATATCTTGAAGAAAGCCGTCACTGCATTGAAATTTCCTTGAGAAGAGAGCTTGTATACTTTGCCTAAATAGTTTTTATTAAACATAGATGGGATTGTATACAAAGAAAATAGTCATTATTTTTTAGCTCGGATTTTTTAGGCTACTTTCTTTGCGGTGTTTAGAATGCCAGTTCATCGATCATTAGAGATTACCCAATCAGTTTTGGAAAAAGATTTATTAAGTTTGCTCAGCTATAATTACTATTCAGCCTATCATAAGTATTTGAAAGATCGTCTAGTTTAGGCTTAATTCTGTCTAGCTTATTTGATCAGGGACGCATAATTTTTATCGGAAAACTAGAATTCGGAAATCCGAAGTTATGGATTAAGACCTCTAGGATGATTATGACATTTATTTGATTTTATTATTGATTAAGAACGTAAGTTAATACATCTATTCACGAAAAATTACAGAAATGCGGGGAATGTTTACAAAACAAGATCCTCAAGGTTCCGGTAGTAAAAGAAGCTGAGAACTTAACCAGGTGTTTCTGCTAAGATAGTAATTTATGTCTATGCTTCGTTACCGACCTAAAAATTAATTCTACCAATAACTTAGCCGAGAGACTACTCGTTTTGTGGTTCTGGATAGGGTCGGCACTTAAGGAGCTCGTTCCGGAATCGTGCGTAACTTGTCAGAGCGTGTCTGCACAGCTAATGTTACTTGCCTCACGAAGAAATATTTCCTATTCCGATCTCTACGCTAAGCTATCAACTCTTTACTATATAAAGCAGATATATTTTTCAATATTTAATTTGTAAACTTTTGCTTAAAAAAAAATATGTTTTTTGAACGGTTACTTTATGTTAATATATAATTATATTTTATTTGATAATTACCGTAAACAGTTACGTCTTCTTTGAGGGTGGATGGGGCTGGGAAAAACAAGTTGAAAGGGGAATTTAGGGTAGAGAGTCCGGCCTTCTTCTAGTCTAGTATTGTTTGCTATAACGGTCAAGAGGTTGAAAGTGTCGTCTTCAGCCGGAACTAGGTAGGGTTTGAGTTTCCGGTTTAATCAGAAATCTGGCTTCGGCCACGATGACCAAGTGGTAGTGAAGATTCTAGGGTAGTTTTTCGGTGGTGATAAAGTCGAAGCTGGCTTTTTTTGGTGGAGACTTTTTCTGGTGTTGCTGGATTATGGAATGGATACGGTTTTTTCCTGGTAAATAAACGAAGATATTTTGATAGGTAAAAAAACCGAATACCGCGAAATAGGGGATCAAATTGAGGAAGTACCGGTTCCTTCCTAGAACTATTTATGACAATAAATTAGTAAGCTTCCGTTCATGCGAATAGGTTTAATTTCCTCGATCTCAGCTGCCGCCTAAAGACTAAAAGGGCTATTAGGATTAAGAGACCGCAATAAATGTTAGCTGGTCAAAAATAAGTTCAACTTGACCGGATACTTGGAAAATAACAAAGATAATATTGACTATGCCTCGTATCTAAGAAAAAGTTGGTTCATTGGCAGCGGGACTATTGAGAACTAGAACAGAACTATATCCCAGTAACGTTTGAAATAACCTAGGACACATTGAAATATTGAAAGCGGTCATTATTTTTAACCTTAGTGCCTAAAGCTAAGGGCGGTTTTTATAAAATTAAGATATTGAAGAGACTCTCTTTAAGCACTACAAGCTTAAAATAGGGTGTATGAGCTAAAGAATAAAAGTGCTTATTTTTTTGTGCTCCCCTCTTAAGAAAGAGCTTGACAAATAATAGAAATATGGTAAAAAAGAATAAAATTAAAAATTAAAAGCGATTTGATTTATGGGGCAGGTGCTCGAAAAACAATTCACGCTGGGGAGTCTAGCCTCTCTAGAATTTAGAGGGGGGCTAGGATGCTTGAGTTGGGAGCTAATCTCCCAAATAGTTTCAACGATGGGTATCAACTTATGAACCAAATATTTTCTCTAGTTCTATCGTGCCGAAGGCGCGAGGTGAGGCTTTTCATTAAAAAATTTTTAGGCGGTCGCGTTCTTAGGCGTCCGTAATAATTTCAATCCTGGTTCAGATTAACACCAGCCTGAAGGCCTTTTAATCCTGGCCTTCAGCCAGACCCTTGAGGAGGTAGACCATTGGCCTTTCAAATTCCCACCGTGAAATACAGTGGCAAAATTAACGAAGTCCCTCTTGGCACTCAAAAAGTATTGGTGGGCGGCCAAAACGCCTATGCCTTTCATACTTTTGAAGGCGCCTTCCCCAACAAACCCAAAATCGCCTTAGATGTCTGGGATTATGATCCGGCTGCTGAATGGCCCGCTGCTCTGGTCGAAGCCTACAAGGGCGTGACAGGCGACCCGGGCGCTTGGGCTAAGAAGGCCGTGGAATACGGCGCTGACATCGTCTGTCTGCATCTTAAAAGTTCCGACCCCAACGACAAGGACACCGGGGCGGCACAGGCCATAACTAATGTTCAGAAGGTTTTGGGTGCAGTTGACGTGCCCGTTATCGTCTTTGGCGTAGACAACAAAGATAAAGATGCCGAAACTTTGTCGGCTGTTGCTGAAAAGTTTGCGGGTAAAAATTTGATTATAGGTCCTGTGACCGAAAAGAATTACAAGCAGATTGGTGCTCAGGCTCTGGCTTACGGTCACACTGTTATCGCCCGTACTCCCATTGACGTTAACTTGGCCAAGCAGCTTAACATTCTGTTGACCGGCCTGGGCCTGCCGAAAGATAAAATCATTGGTGACCCCACTACTGGCGGATTAGGTTATGGTATGGAATATGGCTATTCCGTTATGGAGCGGACTACTATGGCCGCTCTGGTGCAGCAGACGATGCTCTTCAACAGCCCCCTCATTAGCTTTTTTGGTGAAGACATTTGGAAATCTAAAGAGGCTAGTTTACCTACCGCTAAAAATAAAAATCTGGGTGATGCCACCTGCCGGGGTGTGCTCATGGAAACAACCGAAGCTATCGCAGTTTTAGGTGCGGGCATCAGCATTCTGGCTATGCGCCACCCTGTTACCCTTAAAATAGTTCGTGATTATATTAACTTAGCTTATAACGGCGGGACGGTCGGCACGGATTTGCCGGCTGTGCCTATAACTCAGTTTTAACTACGAACACTGCCCAGTCGCGGGCCGGAATAGGGGAGATAAATAACTATCCTCTACCTCCGGCCCAGGTTAGGGGCAAACCTTTTTGTCTTAAGAGCCTTTTAAACTGAAGGAGTTTAATGATGAGCGAGAAAGAAAAGAAAAGTAAAGCCGTCCCAGTTAAAGATACTCCCAGCAGTTCAAGCGAAGATTTGGCTATCCAACTTATTAATGAACTCAATCGGGTTCATATGAGAATACCTAAGTTTTGAAAACAGGCCCTAGTGGTCAATCCCAGCCTGGAAAAGGTTCCAGCCGTCTATGAAGGACGGAATGAGACTCAATGAAAGGAGTTAATCAATGGCTGACGATAAAAAAGCGGTTCCTGAGGACGTAAGCAGCGACATCGCAACTATAAAAATGCTTCGGATCGCTCAGGAAAGAGGTCAGGAAACTATTTTTGACCGGGCGGTCAAAATGAAGCAATGTAATATTGGAACCGAGGGTATTTGTTGTAAAGTTTGTTCTCAGGGGCCTTGCCGTTTACCTCTAACTAAAGGTATTAAAGATGGTACTGAACCCGACAATCGTAAAGGTCTTTGCGGTGCTACTCCTGAAACCATTGCTGCCCGTAATTTAGTTCGCCAGATTGCTGCTGGCTGCGCCGCTCACTCTGATCATGGTCGGGGCGTGGTCGAGACTTTTCGTGCCATGGCTTACGGTGAGGCTAAGGACTACACCATTAAAGACGAATTGAAATTACGGGAAGTGGCTGGTTATTTTGGCGTGGCTACTACAGTTAAAGATGGCGACAAGGAAAAAGTTCGCGACAAATGGGATATAGCCCGGGAAGTAGCCGATATAGCTCTGGGCCAGTGGGGTCAGCAGCAGGGCGAAATGCTTTATCTTAGCCGCGCCCCTAAACCTACTCAGGATCGCTGGGAAAAACACGGAGTTAAACCCCGGGGTATTGACCGGGAGGTGGTGGAAATCATGCATCGCACCCATATGGGCGTAGATCAGGATTATCGCAACCTTTTGAAGCAGGGTGCTCGCTGTTCTCTGGGTAACGGCTGGGGTGGCTCCATGATGGCCACTGATCTTCAGGACGTCATGTTTGGTACCCCCTATCCCAATACTGGGGAAATTAATCTCGGAGTTTTGTCTCACACCAAGGTCAACATCATTGTTCACGGCCATGACCCGCTCCTGAGCGAAATGATTGTAGCGGCGGTTCACACCCCAGATATGATTGAATACGCCAAGGCTCAAGGGGCTGAAGGCTATGTAGTGGCTGGCATGTGTTGTACGGCCAATGAAATTCTGGTACGTCACGGCATGCCTATTGCTGGCGATTATTTGCAGCAAGAGCTAGCGGTGGTCACCGGCGCGGTGGAAGCTATGGTTGTAGATATTCAGTGTATTATGGAAAACTTAGCTAATATTTCTTCGTGCTATCACACTAAATTTATCACCACCATGCCTATTGCTAAGTGTGCTTCTGGTAAGAATACCATGCATGTGGAATTTGAAGAACATCATGCTATGGATAAGGCTAAAGAAATCGTTAAGATCGCGGCTGATAATTTCAAAAATCGCAAAGAGGTGCAGATTCCTACCGAGAAGACTAAGATGGTGGTGGGCTTCTCTACCGAGGCTATCAAATATCATCTGGGCGGTACCTTCCGTGGTTCTTTTGTGCCCCTGAATGATAATATTATCAACGGCCGTATCCGTGGCATTTGTGGTGTAGTTGGTTGTAATAACGCTCGTGTGGAACATGACGAGGTCCACCTTGCTTTAATTAAGGAACTGATTAAACATGATGTCATTGTTTTAACTACCGGTTGTTCGGCCATGGCTTGCGGTAAGGCGGGCCTTTTGACGCCTGAATCCGCCGCTGTCTATGCTGGGGCTGGTCTGGCGGAAGTTTGTGAGACCGTAGGTATCCCTCCGGTTCTGCACATGGGCGCTTGTGTCGATAACTCTCGCATCCTTACCGCGGCCGCCGAAGTTATTAAAGCCGGCGGTCTTGGTAAAGAACTAGCTGATCTCCCGGCCGCCGGCGCGGCTCCGGGCTGGATGAGTGAAAAAGCCGTTGGCATTGGTCAGTATTTCGTCACTTCCGGCGTTTATGTTATGCTTGGGGTACCTCTATCTATCTATGGGGCTCCTAAATTAGTGGATCTCTTGGAAAAAGAGATGGAAGAACTGTACGGTGCCACGTGGGCTTATGATCCTGATCCTATTTCCGCCGCCCATAAAATTATTGCTCATATCGATAAAAAACGCGCTGCCCTGGGTATAAACCAGGCCCGGGAACGTGTCCTTATGGATATGGCTGACCGTCAGAAGATCGAAGCCGCCTAAGTTGCGATATCCGTGGGTGCGCCCATGAAGGGCGCGCCCTTTTAAAGGACGAAAGGGAGAACAGTCAGATGTCTAAACTAGTAGCATTTGCCGCTATTCAGGGCGCCTATAATATTGTGCAGAAGGCCGAGGGTAGTTACAAACGCGCCTTTGAAAAATATGGGCCGGATCAAAAGCTAGAATTTCCTAACACAGCTTATTATCTACCTATCATTTATTCTCTTTTGGGGATTCCCGTTAAGACTCTGGGCGATGCAAAAAAGCCTTTAGAAGTCTGCCGGGCTCTCTTGCCCCCCCATGTTAAGATCAAGAATTATCTGCCTTACCTTGGGCCGTTGCTGGATGCCGGCATGGCTGCTATTTTGGCTGAGGAAGTAGTGGAAGCCATTCGTTATGTTGACGACCCAGATTTCTATTTAGTTAGTGAAGAAGTAGATCTGGAAAAAGGTAAAATTTGGCTGGGTGCAGCTGAAGACTCGGTTTTTCGCAAGCGCGGTGTTCAGTTTGTTGACGGCTCGGCTCCGGGTTTCGCAGCTATTGTCGGTGCGGCTCCTTCGGCAGAAATTGCCAAAGAAATCGCTCTGGAATATCAGAAACGTTCTATTTATGTCTTTATGGCCGCTAATCAGGGGGGGACTACTTTCTCTCAACAGCTGGTTGAAGCTGGGGTTGAAATCGGTTGGAATACTCGTCTAGTGCCTTTTGGCCCTGATATTTCGGCGGCTGTTTTTGCACTGGGCTTCGCTAACCGCGCAGCTATGGCTTTTGGCGGGGTTAAGCCCGGCGATTATCAGAAGATGCTTCTTTATAATAAGGAACGAATTTTTGCCTTTGTTAATGCTTTCGGCGAAGTTAATGCCGAATGGGCTGCCAATGCTGCCGGTTGTGTCAACTGGGGTTTCCCGACCTTGTCAGATACAGATATTCCGGAGATTTTGCCAACCGGTGTTTGCACTTATGAACACGTGGTGGCTAATATTGATCCTCATGAAATCGTGCAGCGTTCAGTGGAAGTACGCGGTCTCAAGACCACCGTGGCTACGGTGGATATTCCCTTGGCTTACGGCCCGGCCTTTGAGGGCGAGCGTATCCGTAAAGGAGATTACCACTGCGAAATGGGTGGTGGTTCCAAAACTGCCACCGTGGAATGGGTTACTTCGCTTCCCATGGAACAGGTTGAAGATGGTAAAGTCGAAGTCTTCGGCCCTACTCTAGATACGGTTAAATCCGGTGGTTCCCTGTCGCTGGCTATTAAAGTTGAAGTGGCCGGGCGCAAGTTTCAGGAAGATTTTGAACCTATTTTAGAACGCCAGATTCACCATCTTTTGAACTATGCTCAGGGTCTTATGCATACAGGCCAGCGCGACATTGGCATGCTCCGCATCTCCAATGACGCTGTAGGCAAAGGTTTTAAATTAGAACACATTGGAGTTATTCTTCATGCTAAGCTGCATCAGGATTTTGGTGCGGTCTTCGATAAACTTCAGGTCAAAATTTATACCGATGTCAAAGAGGCAGAAAAAATTCGTGATAAAGCTCGCGATGTTTACAAACATCGTGACGCCCGTGTTGAAAACATGACCGATGAGACTACTGACACCTACTATAGCTGTACTTTATGTCAGAGCTTCGCTCCTAATCACGTTTGCGTGGTTAGCCCTGAACGGACCGGTCTCTGTGGGGCCTATAACTGGATGGATTGCAAGGCTAGCTTTGAAATTAATCCTACCGGCCCCAATCAGCCTATTGAAAAGGGCGAGGTGATGGACATTAAACTTGGCGTTTATAAAGGGGCAAATGAGTTCATTGAAAAAGCCTCACGTCAGGCGGTTCAGAGTGTTTGTTTCTACAGCTTGGTTAATGATCCTATGACTACTTGCGGTTGCTGCGAGTGCATCGCTGCGGTTTTACCTTCTTGCAATGGCATTATGACCGTTCACCGCGATTATACTGGGGAAACCCCAAGCGGTATGAAGTTCAGTACTTTGGCTGGTACCATGGGCGGTGGGGCTCAGAGCCCTGGCTTTGTAGGTCATTCCAAGTACAATATTGTTCAGCGCAAATATGTTAACGGCGATGGAGGCCTTAAGCGCTTGGTCTGGATGCCCAAGAGCCTTAAAGAGGAGCTGCGGGAAAAGCTGGAAGCCCGCGGTAAGGAAATTGGTATTTCCGATTTAATTGATCGCATCGCCGATGAACTATCGGCTTGACCGAAGAGGAATTCTACCTTTCTTGACTGAAAAGAAACATCCAGCTCTGGAGATGGAAGTATTCTTGGTTAATGTAACCTTGTAAAAGTCGAGTTCCGG
>LQAA01000050.1 GCA_001577715.1 Candidatus Adiutrix intracellularis
GAATTTATGATCAATACTCCAGGAGAGAAAATCTCAAGGCGGCAGCGACGATTATAAATTCCTGAGTAGCGCCACGATCCAGCCTGCCAACGAGAATAACCGATAGGACCTTTTTAAAATGACGTTTTAATATTACGAACGCTTAGAGTGCAGCAATCGTTGCCCAGAGCGATAGCGTAT
Source organism: Candidatus Adiutrix intracellularis (assembly GCA_001577715.1). Taxonomy (GTDB): domain Bacteria; phylum Desulfobacterota; class Desulfarculia; order Adiutricales; family Adiutricaceae; genus Adiutrix; species Adiutrix intracellularis. The sequence goes on from LQAA01000050.1 coordinate 181, forward strand.
TGTCCCATCTAGTTCAAGATTCATTCTAACTGAGTCTAGATACCCTTGTCGTCAACTTTCTAAAAACCCCAGTCCATCAGAATCATATCCCCCCCGGTTAGGGTATTATCGATCATCAGCGCGGCGGCCCTGGTGGGGCCGCTAATAAACCGACTTTCGACGGCGGGGTCTAATGTCCTTTAGAATCTAACAAAATCTCAATAAGTCTAACCCTCGGGGCTTTAAGACCGGTTCAAAGCGGTTTTAATCAAATAATCAGAGTAGCCAGTTACATTTATCTTCATCTACTGGCCTTACTTTTTTAAATTAAAGAACACGGATGATTCTCTCTAGTCTTTAGTAAAAGTTCAAGTAAGAACCAGGCCAAAAGAAGCCAAATTAAAAGAAGTTATAATCTAAATAGTCGATCCTTATAAAAGGGTTTAAAAAACGATATTACTTCACGCGTTGCAAATTTTATTGGCGTAAAACGCAATTTAAAGTCTCAAAATCACCAGTTTCAAATAAGGCTTCACCTCCCACATCCATTTTATAAAAATAAAACGACAGCAGCCATGGGAACGTTAATTTCATCTTCCAGGGCTTTTTCAAGTATGGAAGACCATTCAAGTGTTCTAAATATTAAGTTGTTTTTGATTATTTACCTAGATTGCAGTTGGCAATATAGCCCTTTATAAAAAAGAGTATCTGGCGCTGGACGTTCCCTCGACTTATTCATATTCCGAATTAATTAACAAGGTTAAATTAGACTATACCCGCAGCTATGAAAGCTTATCGCAAGTGAATATATATTTACTAATGGACGAGAACTCACGTTTACCTATATATTAACTGGGTTACAGCTATAGGAGTAACTTTAAAAACGTAACCACGTTGAAGACTATATTTAACAAATTTGATTACGTTATATATGAAAGCTCCATCTTGATAGTGCTGGACAAAAATTCTTCAATACGAAAAACGCTACAGCTTTACTCAGTAATGATAAAATTAAGAAATTTATTATATCGGTTCCGTTCACCGCATCATTACCTTGCGCTTAAGCGTTTACGGGTGCACAATTAGGAGAATATGTAAAATAAGTAGTTCATAAGCTTTATCCCTAGCTTTATCACTTTGATAATACTGTCCGCAATTCATTCACTAATTAATAGATAATTATATATATAGAAATAACTACAAAGCAATTAATAAAAATACTCTTTAAACTGCGGAGAAATAAAATCGACGAAACTAAAATTATATTTCCAACCACTAACTATTTTGCGATCTAGATAACCTCGGGTACAAGTTTCTAGGTTTATTTTATAATTCAATCTCTGACCGTTTATTAGATTGTATCGTCAAGCGTGTTGCCATCATAGAGGTTTCGGTCAAAAATTTTGATAGCTACAATTACGCCGTGAGTCTTAGTCACCACTATTAAAATTTTCGAACTAAACTCATAATTTCTTGTACTTTTTCCCTTTAACTGTGCAAAATATTTTCGGCTTATATAAAATAACGCGTAAGACACAACTCATTGGAAAGTTGTCTCACCACAAAAAATATTGGAAGCAAAGATTACGTACCCACTCTTAAACAATTTGATAACCGATCAGACTCTTCAAGTTGTTTTATAATCGATAACCCACACATTAAAAGAGTATTTTTAACTAAACGTCCCTGGTCAAAATGGCACTCTTGAAGCTCTTGCTCTAAGAAATTATATAGTGTTTTAACCCTTTTGCGAATAAGCTTCTCTAGGATTAATTTGTTCCAGTAACCCCACTTAAATAAAACACCTTACTCTAATTGTGGTAATAGTGTTCTCATACATTCCTCGAAAAAGAAAACATTTCGACCGAGGGTCAAGTTATTCTAAAAACTAACTCTAACCAGTCGATAATTGTTATCCAGCGAGAAAAGATAAGGGATAGTTTTTTCGCCCCTTATCTTCGAAAAAATTAAATTAGAAATTAAAATCGGGCGGGACGGGCTCCTTAGGTAGGACCTTGACCACGCTTTCGGCCAAAACCTTAATAGGGACTAGGCCAGCTTCTGTCGGCACCCACTGGAAGCGAACTTCCGAGGCAGGTAACTCGTATTTCAGGTCGGCCAAAGCGGCCTGAATTAGTTTAGGTGCTTCACCGCTCCAGCCATAAGAGCCGAAAGCACCCCCGACTTTATTACGAAACTTAAGCCCTCGGATATAACAAAGAATTTCGGCGATAGTAGGATAGATATCATTGTTCAAAGTCGGGGACCCCACCAACACCGCCCCGGCGTTATAAAGCTCGGTTATTACATCGCTGCGATGATTAGATTTAAGGCTCATCAACTTCACCAGAACGTCCTGAGCGCTCAGGACGTCGGCTAGTTCACGAGCCATTTTTTCAGTTGATTTCCACATAGAATCATAAACTATCACAGCTTTACGGCTAGGTTCCTGCTTCACCCATTTAGCATAGAGCCCCACAATCTCGCCTAGATTCGACCGCCAGATGAGACCATGGTCGGGGAGGATAACCTTAATTTTGGCCAAAAGACCGCTTTCAGTCATCGCCTGAAGAGTCTTGGCGATAGTAATGGTGTAGGGGGTGAGAATATTGGCAAAATATTTCAACGCCTCGTAACCCCAGACACTACGAGAAACTTCGTCATTGAAACGGCGAGTGGTGGCTAGGTGCATACCGAAGCCATCCTGAGAGAAAAGCACGCCTAGTTGCGGGCAGAAACTAAACATGCTGTCCGGCCAGTGGACCATGCGGGTTTCCAGAAAATCCAAACTAAGCTTGCCTAAAGACAGACTGTCACCAGTACCGACCGTCTTATAATTAATTTCAACGCTAGGAAACTGAGCCTTCATAATTTTTTCGCCCAATTTACTAATGTAAATTGGTTTATCCCGACCGATAACCTCCATCAAGCCAGGTAGAGCACTAGAATGATCCATTTCCGCGTGGTTAACGACCACCTGATCAATTTTTTCAGGCGCAACTATTTTTGAGATACGGCTTAATAATTCGGGTAAAAACTCTTTTTTGACCGTATCAACAAGGGTAATCTTCTCATCTATGATCAAATAGGCATTGTAAGTACTACCACTGGAAGTGCGGTAGCCATGAAAATCACGGATACCAAAATCAACGGCACCCACCCAATAAATTTTGTCTAATACTTTAACCGGTTCCATAGTGACATACTTTCGTCAAAAATAATTTTGAAATTAAATCCTTTAGCTCACAAAACAACTCTAAAATTGTGCCTGGAAGAGTATTTTTATTATAAAAACTTATAACTATTTGTAGAAATAAGCAATCTTATTTTTTATTAACCTTCTCTGACTAACCAAAAAATTAATTAGCATTTTTAAAGTTTAACTAACCTAATGAAGAACAAAAGAATCTCTTTTAGCAGATTAATATTACAATTATATAATATTATTATAAAAAATTTAACCCCACTAGAAAAGTTAAAAAAACAAACCCACTCTTACCGAATATATAATGGCAATCCTTCCTGGAATATAAATTAGAAAGCATCGTGAAATTAAGGAATAGAAAAGGCCCTGACCTCAAAGCATGCCGTCGTTACTTGTTATTCTAGCTAGGGCGGGCGAGTTTATTTAACACCTTAAAGTTTTTCTAGACTTCTGATAATTTTTGCAAGTGCTTGCATTCTTCACTGACAAGCTTTTAATCTGCTCGCGGCTATCATTATAGTTTTCGGCGGCAAACTACAGCTCTAAGAAAAAGACGACGCTATCTTTTTTTAACGTTCAGAGCAATTTTAAAAACTTCCTGACGGATGGAACTAGTTTTAAGTTTTTAGCTTAAGCTCCTCCGATCTAATTGAAAACATGCTGGTCTGCCATCATTCTAAAATATTTATCTGGTTTATTATGCGAGTCCCAAACGATGGTAGCAGCGACGGCCGCAGGCAACTCTTTCAAACTATGGCTAAAAATAACCTTTAAAGGCTTTTTCTTCCTAAATTAAACCTTATAAAAAGTCCAGCAATATCCGCCGGAAAAACTTAATAACCATTGTTTCGTAAAAAAGACGACCGCTATCTTCTATCAAAAGCGCTATTTTGAAGATTTCGCTAGCGTTGAAGGGAAATATTATGATCACTTTCTCCTTGAAAGATTAGACTGCTTCAAATTCGCCCTTGCCAGCGCCGCAGACGGGACAGACCCAACTATCGGAGATATCTTCAAAGGCGGTACCTGGAGCGATACCACCATCGGGGTCACCCTTAACCGGATCGTATTCATAGCCGCAAACATTACATACATACTTTTTCATAATAACCTCCCGGGATTTTAAAGAAATGTCGACGATTTAAGTCGAAAATTAATTTTTGATTTTAAATCAGAATCGGTAATATTGCAAGCATCTTGAAAAAGGCAGGGCGCACAAAAAAATAAGCACTAAATTTAAATTTTCTATTATACTACCTCATGTCCGAACTTTAAAATGGAGGCTTCACCTAAAAGATGACGCAACTAAACGAAATAAACCCACAATTTCATCTACTCTGGACGACTTAACTCAGAGTATATCTCAATTTTCAGCAGGATTGCCCAGAAAGTCTTAATCTAGAAATCGTTAAAAAATTTCTTAAAAATCTTTTTGTCTTCATGAAAAATTTTAGGTAAGAAACGGTAGAGGCCAAATATTTTCTAATTTTAACATAGATAGAAATATAATTTTGCGACTTCAGGAAAATTTAAAAAAGCTTGGATTTAAAGCTACTGTGCGATAAAGTGCTAAAAATGAATGAAGTTACTTTGATAGATAAAAAACCAAATATCATGAAAAAAAGACCGGCCTAAGGATGTCCCAACTTTCTTCCAAGACTATTATGACAATGACGGGCAAGCTACTGTTCATTCGAATAGGCTTAATCCCTCCGACCCCAGCCGACAACGAAAGTCTAAAAGAACTAACGGTCAAAAAAATGACTCCTCCTCTTGAAAAAGCTCTGGGTTAGATGCACTTCCATTCAAAATAACCGTTCACATCATACTGAAATAACACATTAGATACAAGGGTCAAGCTCTTATGCGATAGCCCAGAGGACCTTGACGCGTAATACCTTCATAACCGTAAACGAAAAGACTATACGAGCCGAGACTAATACTATGAGAAGAACTAGTATTCAAAAACGATGCCACCAAGGCTAAGGAGACTTATAGTTGCCTCAATTTTAGAAACTTGTCCTTTCCAAAGGTTAAAAATAACTAACTATTATAATTTGAAGTCGACGGAACTGTGCTACAGACCAGACAAAAAGACGAAGAGGGATCAGCCTGAAAGAGAAATAAGATTGACCTAGCTTTCCCCATCGAATCCTTTATCTACCATCGTGACAATAAAGGCAATAAGCGTCACCAAATCGGTAAAAAGAAATACATAACGCTTCTTGGAGATGTTAATGCTTTCAAAAATACCTGTTCGCTTTAGTTCTTCGTAACGGTTACGGAACCTATCGAAACACCGTTCTTTTAAGCGATGGGACTACTTAGACCTAAAACATGAAAAAAAACTGTTTCCAGATATCCAATAGGTTCTCAATTTTTTTCACTTATAAAAAACACCTTGAATTTCACCAAAGCTAAATTTAGCAGCGATGAATCTAAGCACCGCCCCTGGACCAACTGGATTATATGAACTCATTAAAGGCCAGCCGAATCGCAGAAGCTGTGAGCAAAATAAAGAGATCTCAATAAACGTTAGCTGATAAAAAAATAAATTCAACCTAGCGGGATACTTAAATAATAAAAAAAATAACATCGATTACGCTCCGTATCTGAGAAAAGGTTTATTTATCGATAGCAGAGCCATTAAGAGCGGAAACAGAACCGCCCTTAAGCGACGGTTAAAATAACCTGAGATGCGTTAGAATATTGAAAGCAGCCAGTTCTACTATCCTACCCTTAATATCCAAAACTAAGAGTAGACTCTAAAATGAAATATTAAAGAGGCTCTCTTTAGGTGCTACAAGCTTGAAAGGGGCATATGAACTTAAAAATAAAAAATGCTTATTTTTTTGTGCATCCCAAAAGGCGCCTAAATTGTACACATCTAAACTCAAAAGACAGATTAAAAAACTGAAGTCACGATAACTTTTCGCCCTTTAAAGCGAGATTCAGAGCGAGTATTCTTTTCTACTATTTCGGAAAAAGCCCAAACCTAGACCTTTATCTCTGAAAATTGACCTATGGGCTTTCACCAGAGTGATAACCCAAGGGGAAAAAGAAAAAGGTAGAGATACCCCCGTCCTCTTACCCCAATTTATAGCCAGAAAAATTAATCCCAGCCGAAGCACTGTGGGCCTGTTAGTAACCTTTAATTTTCAAATCATATTTGACGTGAATACCCACCATATCGTTAACTTAAACCTTGATACCGGCCCCGGTCTGTAAACAACTCTTACCGGAATCAATACCGTAAATTATGATGGAGTCGTCCATACCAGCAAAACCTATACGTAATTACGATTTAACTTGTTGGCCGCTATGGTTCCGCCTAATCTCACTTCAGGCGAACGATCACGACGCTTTCAATTTTAATATCGATGCTCAGAATAAATAAAAAATGTAGGTGAATTAGAAATCAACGCGGGGAGTCAAAGTGACCGTATCTGTAATTTGGAATTTATAGCCCATATTGACCCCGGACTGGAGGCTGCCACTGTTAAAATCGCTTTCTTTACAATCACCTAAGACCAAGTCGATTTTCGCCTTATTTAGAACGTACTATAGTCCAAGTTGCTATCAAGAAAGAAACCGTCACCGATTTCATAGGGACTGTAAAACTCCAGACCGAAAATATCTATATTAGTTTGACTCAAGTCATAGTTGTTCTTCAACTTACCGCCGTCCTAACCCCTACTCCCGTCCAAAACTAAGTCCTCCAATACTTCCACTTCACGATCATATCCAACACCACATATTCGTCAAAAGGAATTCCACAATTGAACTTTTTTAATCATCAAATAAACCTAAATTTATACCTAAAAGAGCATTTTTATTATAAATTGTTATATCTATTTATAAAAATAAAAGCCCTTTTTTTTGTTAAATTTTTCTAGCTAACTGAAATTATAACTACATAGTTATAGACTACAAATAGAATAAAACTAATCAAAAAAATGCTTAGCCCCTTTCCCCAAAAAATAGCTTAATAAAGTAACGATTACTACAAAATACCGTTACTCTACCTTTATATCCCAGCTAAAACTCACCATCTAATGGTTGACAAGTTAAAAATAGAAGCCTCTATTTAAATGCGTTTCCGGTAATTTCAAGACCACTTCCCATCTAGAACCCTATAGCATATTATTTTCAGAATATGAATATAGGTAACCTTTATAACTCTCAAAGATGTAAATAATAAAGAACTTATCAAAAATTTCCGCCGCTTAGTGATCGCTAAGTACCGTCTACCATCTATCCTTAAAGCAACTATCAAATTTCTTATCATCTTATGCATGCTTCTCATAAAACGCTTACTAAAAAAATCGGAGATCAGTAGTCTACCGAAATTACATAGTTTTGACTGATCGTAAAATAACACCCCTTCTACTGAAGCCCTTAACTTACTCTTCATGAAAAGCTTCCTAGTTTTATCTATTCATTAACTAACCCCGCTAATAAGTCATGTTACCTAATAAAAATTACGAGCTTTTACAACATAATGAACCAACCACTTTAAACCGTTAGCAAACTTAAGAGTCACAGCGATATCAAGATGACTAAGCATTACGCCCATCAAACCCCGAATACTCAAACGAAGGTACAGCTGAACTTAATCAAAAAGAGTAGGCGCGAAGTCATCTTCAGCTTCAATTAAAGAGGATAAAGTGGCTGGCGGGATCAGGTGTAAATGGCGAAAAGCCTTCGGCGTGGCTACCCGACCGCGCGGAGTACGATGAATAAAACCCTCTTGAATCAAATAGGGTTCATAGACTTCTAGAATAGTTTCCGCTTCTTCAGCCGCCACCGTAGCCAGGGTTTCCAGGCCCACCGGGCCACCGAGAAACTTTTCACAGATAACCGATAGAATGCGACGATCGAGCTGGTCGAGGCCTTCGGTATCCACATCAAGCATCAAAAGAGCCGCGTCGGCCACTGCCTGATCGATAACGCCATCAGCCCGAACCTCGGCGTAGTCCCGTACCCGTCGAAGAAGCCGCCCGGCAATACGGGGGGTGCCCCGACTACGGCGAGCTATTTCCAGCGCCCCTTCCCGGGTCAAGGTCGCCCCGGACAAAGTAGAAGCACGAGTAACGATGAGGGCCAGCTCCGCCGGCTGGTAAAAGTCCAGTCGCAACTGAATACCAAAGCGATCCCGCAGGGGAGGGGTAAGCAGACCCACGCGAGTAGTGGCACCCACCAAAGTGAAGGGTGGTAGATCAAGCCGCACCGACCGCGCCCCTGGCCCCTGGCCGATCATGATATCCAGCTTGAAATCTTCCATGGCCGGATAGAGAATTTCCTCCACCACTGAACTTAAGCGGTGAATTTCATCAATAAAGAGTATATCACCGGGAGACAGACCGGTAAGCAGGGCCGCCAGATCACCTGGCCGTTCAATGATCGGGCCGGAGGTGTTTTTAAAGCCGGCTTTTAATTCCAGGCTCAGGATATGGGCCAGAGTGGTCTTACCCAACCCTGGATGACCGTGAAATAGAGTGTGATCTAGAGCCTCGCCCCGCTTTTTAGCCGCTTCAATAAAAACGCTCAGCTTTTCTTTTAACTCCGACTGACCCTGAAAATCAGCCAAAGACTGGGGTCTCAAGATCTTTTCTAATGCCGCCTCTGGTGGCTCATCCCGTAGCCTAGGATTCAATATTTCGCGATCCATATTCCCACTTATTGTTTCTAGTTTGTTCCCCGTAACTTTTATTTTTTAGGCTTACTCAGCCATTTGAGAGCCCGACGCAGGACTTCGCCTAAATCAGCTTCCGGGATCTCCCGTCGGGCAGCCCCGGCCGCCTTCTGAGCTTCAGTTGGGGTGAAACCTAAATTGACTAGGGCAGTAACCGCCTCATTTTCAGAACCAATCACCGCCAGGTCTCCGCCCGCATCCATTCCCGACAGACCGCAAGCAGCAGCCAACTGAGGAACCTGATCTTTCAGTTCCAACATTAGCCGCTCAGCCATTTTAGCCCCTATACCCTTGATACCGGCTATAGCCGCCAAATCATGAATCATCAGAGCTCGGACTAGGTCGCTCACCTCCAAAGCCGAAATAATGGTCAACGCTAATTTTGGCCCTACCCGACTAACAGAAATTAAAGCCTGAAAAATAACTCGCTCTAAAATAGTCAGGAAACCATAAAAGTCCCAGGTCTCTTCACGAATAACTTCGCGCGTGAAAAGAAAAACCTCGGCAGGCGGCTCAGGTAGACCAATGAAAGTACTCAGAGGAATAGATAGTTCATAACCCAGCCCACCGGCTTCCACCACCGCGAAACCGGGCTCTTTTTTGATCAGCTGCCCTCTGATATGAGTAATCATTTTTTATCCGGATCGTAGTTCAGAGTAGCCAGGTCCTCCGTCGTCAGATTTCGCCAACCAACGCGTCTAAGGTGACGGGAAGAAAGGCCAGGAAGACGACGGCTCAAACGCATCTGAGCAGCATGACAGATGGCCACAGCCAAGGCGTCGGCAGCGTCGGCAGCTAGAACTTCAGTTAAATGTAACAACTCGGTGACCATACGAGCGACCTGTTTTTTTTCAGCCTGACCGTAACCAACCACGGTATTCTTAACTAGCCGAGGAGCGTATTCAAAAACTTTCGCTCCCCCTTTAGCAGCAGCCAAAAGCACCACCCCGCGCACCTGAGCCAAACTTAAGACCGAGCGAATGTTCTGACCTACGAAGAGCCCCTCCACCGCTACCGCTCCGGGGCGATAATTTAATATAAGTTCATCCAACCCATAATAAATGTAGGCCAGCCGACGAGGATAGGGCCAAGTCTGATCCGGCGAAAAACAGCCCTGGGCCACAAGAAGCAGAGTCTCACCTGGCCCGACCTGAATGAGCCCAAACCCGGTATGACGACCACCGGGATCCACCCCCAAAATCAGATTGTCCGCCACGCGCATAGACTCTAAGAATCCAAATCGACAGCGGCTTCATCAGAAAAGTCCAGATTACTCCAAACTCTCTGTACATCATCAAGGTCATCCAAAGCATTCAATAATTTCATAGCGCTAGCCAGAGTTTTACCTTCCAGTTCTAAATTAGTAGAGGAGACGAAAGTAATTTCGGCAGTGGCATATTCCAACCCAGCTTTTTCAAAAGCGCCCTTAACCGTTTCAAAATCACCCACGGCGGTGTGAATTTCTACATTATCACCATCGGCCATGACATCTTCAGCCCCAGCTTCAAGAGCTATTTCCATAGCCTGACCCTCAGTAACCCGGCCACCTTCGAAAATAATGGAACCTTTTTTAGTGAACATCCAGGCCACGGACCCGGGTTCACCTAAATTACCACCATATTTACTGAAAGCGTGGCGAACTTCTGAAGCAGCCCGGTTCTTATTATCGGTCAGCACCTCCACCAGAACCGCAGCTCCGCCGGTAGCGTAACCCTCATAATATATTTCCTCATAATTCACGCCGTCAATTTCCCCAGTACCACGTTTGATGGCCCGGTCAATATTGTCTTTGGGCATGTTGGCCCCTTTGGCCGTAAGCAAAGCCGTTCTAAGCCGAGGGTTTCCATCCGAATCGCCACCGCCCTCGCGGGCAGCCACAGCTATTTCTTTAATAAGCCGGGAAAAAAGCTTACCACGTTTAGCGTCGGCCGCGCCCTTTTTGTGCTTGATGGTGCTCCATTTATTATGTCCTGACATAAGGGCTCCTTTATTTCAAATTATGATAAATTGCAGTCAGCACCGGATTTGAGCCCGGAATCCAGAATTTCTATCTTAGTCGCTCGACGCAGTACCTCCATCTTCCAGGCAAGGACTTTTTCCAAATTCTACCCGACCAGGAATTCTACTATATCCTTTTTAACACTTTCAAAAGACCCCAAACCCGGCTGCCTTTAAAGCAGTAACTTTAAAGATATAAAAACCTAGTGAGGATTTCAAGTTGCCGGTGTATTCGCCCGCTTTTAGATCAAAAACGGTCTCATCAAACAAAGACATGAGTTGACCGCGTTCCAGCTAGCCCATATCACCCCTACTCTCAACCGTATAGAGTCACTGTTGATCTAGGCAGTTACCTCAGCGAAATTATTACCTATATTGATTCACTGCAGCACCACTTCGACCCGATCCCGGGCTTGTTTTTTAAAGGCCGGACCGGCTAGGAAAAACATGAATAAATTAATCTAACTAGCCTAAAACCGTTCATCGTTCTACAGAACATCATGATTACACTTATAAAAGTTGCGGCCCCGGCCATATCTACCTTGATCTGGATCAGAAAATTATTTTCCTTC
>LQAA01000051.1 GCA_001577715.1 Candidatus Adiutrix intracellularis
CCGTGAGGATAAGGTGAAGGCCGCTGGCGGCGGGGTTCCTGGGTCGCGGGTCAGGTGCCAGTTACCTTTTGGCGGAGCGAGTAGATTGAGCCCCACCCCGGCTAGAAGAATTCCGTCTTTAGCTTCTAGAAGAATTCCGCCAGTTTTACCATCGTTGAAGATGAGATCGTTAGGCCATTTTAGACTTAGGGCCCAGCCGAAATCGCTTAGGGCTCCGGCTAGAAAGAGACTCAGGGCCAGTGCGGCGCCGGGGCCGTTGAAGGGTGGGGCTAAGGGTAGACGTAGAGCGCCGTAGATATGCCCGGGTGGCGACTGCCAGAGGCGCGCCATCCGGCCTCGTCCGGCGCTTTGGCTAGACATCAGGACTGTCCCGAAGGGTGGGGAGCCGATTTTCGGCCGCTAAATTCCAGGCTGCGTCCAGGGCGGAAGAACCGGGGCCGTAAAAAAACAGAGGCGCCCGGCCGGCTCCGGCGATTGCAGTTAAAAGTTCACAGGCCGAAGGGGTGGTAATCACGCTGCTAGCTCTGCTGCAAGGACATTAATCATGGCCCAAAGACCGTCCAGGGGTAGATGATAATGGGTGTAGGCGTCGAAGGTGTAGGTTAGTTCGGCTGGAAATTCTTCATCGGCTTGGTGGAGAATCAGACCAATCGCTATTTTGGGTAGGATCAGCCCGCGCACGGCCGTACCCGAGCCCAAAACTTCCGGGGCTAGACCCATAGTTCCAGCTCGGGTTGTGAATCCAGTCGGGTTTGAGCCGAAACGTTTGGTTACCGGATCGGTGGTTAGGGCATGGGGACCTTTGAAAAACATCTCTCCGCCTTTTAATTCCCGGCTGGTGACCATGTGCCCGGCTAGCCCTAGGTTACTCTGGGCGTGGATTAGGTAGGTCAGAAGAACCAGGCCTGTTTGAAAATTTGGCGGTAGCCGATCCGGCGGGCTGGAGAAGCTGCGGGCTGGTAGATTTATTCGGTAATCACTCCCCATAAAATGGAGTATGAAAATATCGGGTGGTACCAAACTAGCGCCAGAATTAGCGGCGATTTCCGCCGCTGGCCTGGCCTCGATATCGGCCCATAGGATTGGCGAAAGGTCGTCCGTAGAGTGATTCGTTTTTTCACCGGTTGGCCGACGATCGGTTTTATGTTCGGTCACTCGCATGAGGTGCAGGAAGCGCAGCCGGAGATTGGGGCGGGCCTTTCGCTTTCGACCACGAAACCGGCCTCCTGGCCGTTGTCTTTAAAATCGACCAAAACTTGGCCTACTTGTTCATAGAGGTCGCGGCTCATAAAAATGGTCAGATCGCCGAAAGCGGCGGAGATGTCGCCGGTATTTAGTTTATCTAGACCCAGTACAATCTGGCCGTCGGAACTATAGCTGCAGTCGGGAGATATGTAGATACGCACCTGAGGATTAGTTATTTTGCTTTCAGCCAGATAGACAGAAAGCTTTTCCTGGGCCAGAGGGGTTATAGCGATCATAAAAAAGACCTCCTTAAAAATTAAAGAGAGGATGCAGGAGAGCGAATTACTTTATAGTTTATATTTTACCGCAGTTAGGGTCGTCAGGTATAGCATTATTTTTTGACTTTAGTTATACTTAGCATTTCTAGGGTTAGGGAGGCGGGCGGCTGGACCGGAACGCTAATTTTTTAATTTTAAATTCGATAATTTAGTCTATTATTAAGGGTCGAAACGTTTTGGATTATTTCGGCCACTCGGGTAATATTTATTTTTACCGCGGCCGTGCAGCCAGGAGGAAGGCTGTTTTATGGATAAAAACTTTAATTATCGCGAGGCCGAACCGCGACTTTATCAGTGGTGGGAAGATAGCGGTTTTTTTAAGGCTGACCCGGATCAGGCCGGCGATCCTTTTGTCATTGTTATTCCGCCGCCCAACGTTACTGGTAATCTTCATATGGGTCACGCTCTAGATGAAACCTTGCAGGATGTTTTGATCCGTTATCATCGGATGCGGGGTGATAACACCCTTTGGCTCCCTGGTACCGACCATGCTGGCATAGCCACTCAGAATGTGGTGGAAAAAGTTTTGGCTGACGAAGGTCTAACTCGCCAGGATTTGGGCCGGGAAAAATTTGTTGAGCGGGTCTGGCAGTGGAAAAAAGAATATGGTGGCAATATAGTTCGTCAGTTGCGCCGTCTAGGTGCCTCCTGCGATTGGAGTCGTGAGCGCTTCACTATGGATGAGGGTCTTTCCCGATCCGTGCGCGAAGTTTTCGTCACCCTCTATGAAGAAGGCTTAATTTATCAGGATTTATATCTTATCAACTGGTGCCCCCGCTGTCTGACTGCCTTGGCTGATCTGGAAGTAGAACACGAAGACCGGCGGGGTGTTCTTTATTATATTCGCTACCAGTTGGAAGATTCGGAAGAGATTATCGTTGTGGCTACCACTAGGTTGGAAACTATTTTTGGTGATACCGCCGTGGCTGTTCATCCCGAGGATCCGCGGTATCAGGGATTCATTGGGCGTCGGGTCAGGGTGCCTCTGTCCGGCGGTCGCTTGGTGCCTGTGATTGGCGATACCTATGTGGACCGGCACTTTGGTACGGGGGCCCTTAAAGTTACTCCGGCTCATGACCTGAACGATTTTAAGCTTAGCCAAACCCATAATCTCGAATCTATCCGGGTTATTGAAGACGATGGTCGTCTGGGCCAAGCCGCCGGCAGTTATGCTGGGCAAGATCGGTTTGAAGCTCGCCAGAATATGTTCAAAAATCTGGAAGAGACGGGTTTTCTGGAAAAAACAGAGCTTTTGACCCATGCGGTGGGAGTTTGTTACCGCTGTAAAACCGTGGTTGAGCCTAGCCTTTCCAAGCAATGGTTCGTCCGTACTAGAACTTTGGCTGCTGAAGCGGCTCGGGCCGTGCGAGATGGACGGACAGTTTTTGTCCCTCGTTCTTGGGAAAAAACCTATTTTTCCTGGTTAGATAATATCCGGGATTGGTGCATAAGTCGTCAGTTGTGGTGGGGTCACCAGATTCCGGCTTGGCACTGTCAGATTTGCGGAGGCGTCACCGTTAGTCGCGAAGAGCCCCTTGTCTGCGCCTGTTGTGGTGGTCATCTTGAGCAAGATCCAGACGTTTTGGATACTTGGTTTTCTTCCGCTTTGTGGCCTTTTTCCACTTTAGGCTGGCCGGATATGACGGTGGATTTGAAACGATACTATCCCATCACCGCTTTGGTCACTGGGTTTGACATTATTTTCTTTTGGGTGGCCCGGATGATGATGATGGGTCTCCATTTCCAAAAGGAAGCGCCTTTCAAAACTATCATTATCCATGCTCTGGTTAAGGATTCCGAGGGTCAGAAGATGAGCAAATCTAAGGGTAATGTCGTTAATCCTTTGGAAATTTTAGATCGCTTCGGAACCGATGCCTTTCGTTTCGCCCTTTGCGCTCTGGCCGGCCATAGTCGTGATGTGCGCCTGAGCGATGACCGCATCGCTGGTTATGGTAAGTTCGTTAATAAACTCTGGAACGCTGCTCGCCTGATTCTGAGCCATCAAGGTGAAGCCCGGTTGGATAAAGAGTCCCGCCAGACTCGGCCGGAAAGCTTACCCGACCGTTGGTTGAAAAGCCGCTTAAATCTGATTATCAAGCTAATGCGCCGGCACTTAGATGAATTTTTTTACGATCGCTTGGCTGACACGGGTTACCATTTCGTCTGGGATGAATTCTGCGACTGGTATTTAGAATTAATTAAGCCCGTGCTCCTCGGTCAGGATGAAGCAGCTCGGGTCGCAACCCAACGGCAGATGCTAGAAGCTCTGTCGATTATCCTCCGCCTTCTTCACCCGATCATGCCTTTTGTTACTGAAGAACTGTGGTCTAAATTGCCGGGGGCGGAGGGTTCCATCATGTTGGCACCTTTCCCTGAAGCGGAGGAAGCCTGGATCGACCTAGAGGCTGAAACTAGTATTGGCTTTCTCATGGATTTGACCCGGGCTGTGCGCTCGGTGCGGGCTGATTTCCGGTTACCCCCGGGTAGTCGTTTGGCCCCGGTAGTTAAAGCCGCTGATCCCGTTCTAACCGAAGTTTTGGCCGAATACAGTCCTCTTCTTTTGAAGTTAATGGGCGCTGAAAGTCTACGCCGTTCGGCGACGAACGAAACTAAGCCGCGGGAAGCCAGCTTAACTGCCTTTACCTGGGGGGAGGTCTGGGTCCCCCTAGCTGGGCATGTTAATTTGACCGCCGAAGCCCGTCGTTTGGAGAAAGAGCTAACCGATTTAGCGAAAGATCAAGGCGCAGTCAAGGGTAAATTGGCCAATCCTGACTATTTAAAAAAAGCCCCGGAAAATCTTGTTGAAGGAACCCGAAGTCGTCTGGCTGATTTGGAGATTAAAATTGTGGTGGTCACTAGAGCTTTGGCTTTGCTTAAGGGAATGCTATGAACCATTTCGCCCTTAATGATATAGTAACTCTAGCCCTGATGGAAGATGTAGGACTGGGCGATCTAACCTCCCGCTACACCATTCCTGAAAATTTGGTCGGTAGCGCCCGAGTCAGGGCCCGGGCTCCGGTGGTGCTATCGGGCCTTTTGGCCGCTGAAGAAACCATGCGTCAGATGGATTCTCGCATTGTCTTCACTCCACTTGCGGCAGATGGCGATCATTTAATCCCCGGTTCTGAAATAGCCCACCTTCAGGGTTCAGCCGCTTCTATTCTCTCGGCTGAGCGGGTAGCCCTGAATTTTTTGATGCACCTGTCGGGAGTGGCCACCCTCACGGCCAAGTTTGTGACCGCGGCAGCTAACTCCGGGATCGCGGTGGTAGACACTCGTAAAACTACTCCGGGGCTTCGTTTTTTGGAAAAAGCGGCGGTGCGTCACGGTGGCGGTCGCAACCACCGCTTCGCCCTTTATGATGGTATTCTCATTAAAGATAATCATATCGCTGCCGCCGGTTCTATTGCTAAGGCTGTTTCCCGGGCTCGCTTTGCCGCGCCTCACACTCTAAAGATAGAAGTCGAAGTCGATACTTTAGATCAGCTTAAAGAAGCTTTAACCGCCGGGGCCGATCTGGTACTTTTAGATAATATGAGACCGGATTTACTACGGCAGGCCGTCTGGGTTACCGAAAATTTCTATGCGCCTATGCCCCGCCTAACTCTATTGGAAGCCTCCGGCGGCATAAATCTGGATAGTATTGGTTCCATCGCCAAAACCGGTGTGGACTTAATTTCTGTAGGGGCCATTACCCACTCTGCTCCCTCTGTAGATTTGGGACTGGACTGGGATTAAACCTTAAAAATTTCTTAGTTCAGCTCTATCTTCGTATAACTATTGATAGATACTGATGATTTTATTCTGCAGCTGAGCTGAGTTTTGGCCAGAAGCGTAATTTTTTTAGCGATGTCTAAAAATATCGCTGTTGTAGTCGTCTTACCTATAGGGTAACATTT
>LQAA01000052.1 GCA_001577715.1 Candidatus Adiutrix intracellularis
GAACCTTGAAATTTTGAATAAATCAGATTTCCCGAAGGACTCGAAGCATTCCGCTCGGTCCGCTACTAAAAAAAACTGTTAGGAGTAGACAAATGGCCCTGACCGGTATCCAAATCTTCAAAATGCTGCCGGGTACTAACTGCAAAAAATGTGGTTCCGCCACATGTTTAGCCTTCGCTATGAACCTCGCTTCTGGTAAGGCTGAGCTGGACAGTTGCCCCGATGTTTCCCCCGAATCACGCGAAAAGCTTTCCGTCGCTTCCGCGCCTCCTATTCGCCCTCTAATCATTGGTTCCGGCGCTACGGTCGTTAAAATCGGCGGTGAAACTGTTCTCTTCCGCCATGAAAAAACTTTTTTTAATCCTACTGGCCTCGCCGCTTTAATTAATGATAGTGAATCAGACGCTGATATTGCCACTAAAGTGGCTCGTTACCAAAAACTTCAGTATCTTCGGGTGGGCTTGAACTTACGACCGGAGCTGGTTGTAGTTAAAGGTGGTCCGCGTTTAGCCGAGGCCGCCAAAGCTGTGGTGACTAATAGCGATCTTTCGGTTATTCTCTATAGTGAAGATGTTGAAGCTTTGAAAAAAGCTGTCGCTGTTCTGGGTGGTAAGAATCCTTTGGTTGGTCCAGCTACCGTAGCCAACGTTGATGCCGTGGCTACTATTGCTAAAGAGGCTAAGGTTCCAGTCTGGTTAAGAGCTGCCAATATTGACGAAGTAGCTATTCTGACTAAGAAGCTTACCGAGGCCGGAGTGAAAGATATCGTTATTGATTCCGGTGCTCGTACCATTAAGGAAGTCTTTACTGATTCTGTGGCTATCCGTCGTGCGGCTTTGAGCGGCAACCGGGACTACGGTTTCCCCACTATCGCCTTTCCGGTGGAAATTACTCCCAACTTGGCCATGCAGACGGCTATATCCGCCGCGCTTATCGCTAAGTATGCCGGAGTGGTGGTTCTAGGTGACTTTGACGGAGCCTCAATTTTCCCTCTGCTGTTAGAGCGTTTAAATATCTTTACCGATCCTCAGCGTCCTATGACTGTGGTTCAGGGTATTTACCCCATTAACAACCCTGATGCTAATAGTCCGGTGTTGGTCACTACCAACTTTTCGCTAACTTACTTTATTGTTTCCAGCGAAGTGGAGGCCAGCCGGGTACCCAGCTGGCTTCTTATCAAAGATTCCGAGGGTCTTTCGGTTATGACTGCTTGGGCTGCTGGTAAGTTTTCGGGTGATGATGTTGGCCAGTTTGTTAAGAAAATCGCTATCGAAGAGAAGATTCAGCATAAAACTATTGTTATTCCTGGCTATGCCGCTGCGATATCTGGCGATATGGAAGAAGAATTACCTGGTTGGAAGGTTCAGACTGGTCCGCGCGAAGCGGCCCACCTATCCAAGTTTCTTAAAGAACTCAAGGTTTAACTAAATAGGCTTCGGCCGGGCTTTAAACCCCGGCCGTCCTTTTAAAATTTAAGGCCGATAGAATAAAAATCGTCTTTTAGGCAACCCAAAAAAATTAATGAGAGGTAAAAATATGGCCGAAAAATACATGGTTACCTTAGCTGAGAACCTCAATGTCATCAATAAGGGCGTTGGGGCCGGCTTTAAGGATAAAGATCCTAAGCCGGTTCGGGCTATGGTGGAAAAAATAGTTGCCAGTGAACCTGATTGGATTGACATCAATTTAGGGCCCGCTCGTAAAAATGGGGCTGAGCTTATGCCGTGGGTAGTGAATATAGTTCAGGAAGTCACTAATATTCCGGTAGTTTTAGATACTTCCAACATTGATGCCATTGAAGCTGGTTTGAAAGCTGTGAAAAAACCGGCCCTCATAAACTCCATCATGGTTCGTCCTGAACGCTATGATAAAATGTTGCCTTTGGTTAAGGCCTACGGTGCCGATTATGTTGCCCTGATGTGGGGTCCTACTGGTATGGCTCGTGACGCTAACGAACGGGCCGAACTAACTACCGAACTTTTGATGGCTGCTCAGGCTTTAGGTATTCCTGTGGAACGGGCCTGGATTGACCCTATCATTACTCCGGTGAACATTCAACAGGATCAGCTTATGGAAAATCTGAGCTTTTTTGAGATGCTACCTGACATTGTTGGCGCTATTCAGGAAGGTGGTATCACTAAAAGTACCAACGGTTTATCCAATATTTCTAATGGTAACGCTGATTCTCTACGTCCTATTCTGAACCAGGTTTATTTATGCATGCTGCGTCGTAAGGGTATGTATAGCTGTATTGTGGATGCTTTCGATCCGATCATAATGGATCTGTGCAAGGGCAAGTTACCCTGGTTTGTCGATCTAGTTTATGGGGTTATGGATGGTAAAGAATATGACCTTAGTACCCTAAAAAAAGAGGAGCGGGATGTTGTTAAAACCGCTCGAGTTATTTTGGGCCATTCTCTCTTTAGCGAAAGCTGGTTGGATATTTAACCGGTTTAAAAAAATTTAAAAAAAACGCCGCTTTTTAAAGCGGCGTTTTTTATCTTAATTGAAAATTAAAATTTTAATATAGTAGAAGTAAATTCGCTACGTTGCAGACGATAGCTAAACCCATCGGCCAGACCTATTTTGGAGATAATGAAGTGGGCAACTCGGTAAAATCGACCGCCGGTTAAAAAAATAGCTAAAGTCAAAATGATATCCGTTTTTATCTTTCTAGTAGAACAAAATTTTATAAAAATATTATATAATTATAATATTAATCTATTAAAGTAGATTCCTTTGTTTCCTATTCTATTATTCGAACTTCCAAAATACTAATTAAATTTTTAGTTAGTTAAAAAAAATAACAAAAAAACGATTAACTAACTTTTATAAATAATTATAATATTTTATAATAAAGATATTTTTAAAAATACGCTTTTGAATTTATTTGATGAGTAAAAAAATCCAATTGTTAAATTTCTCCTGATGAACGTTAGATGACGTTGGTCTGATGAGAGTTTATCTGATAAAGGCGAAGCCGTTACGTTAGATGTAGAACTGTTAATTTTCAATGTGGTCGTAACTTTAGCTAGTATGATAGCTTCTCTGTCTTTATAACCAAGTGATTTCAAATTTTTATTGCTGTTTTCTTCCGATGCGATGAGGTCTAGGGGGCTATAGAGTTCGTAAGTTTTCGTTAGTTTATGCTGAAAGGTGACTTTGTTAACCGCCGCCACTGACCGATCAGAAAGCGAAGACTATATAAAGATGAAGAGGCCGTCTCTACCTTTCGGTCCTGATTATAAGCTAGAATTTCAGTGGAATCACCCCTATAGCTATATAAAGTTTGTTACGGCTAGTGCTTAAAATTTTTGTTATAAATCTAGCCGTAAAGGCTAGGTAAATTTTTTCTAGACCGGAGATTATTATAATAGCTGTAGTTATTTTTGTTAAATTAAATTTATAATTTAGGTAGAATTACAAGATTCGCGAAAGACGCTGGTGGTCATGATTAGATAGTGCTAACCCAGTTAAAAACTGACACAAATTAGTTAAATTCTAGTATGGTTCAGGCTAGGAGTTCTATTTTATCTTTAAATAGAAGACCATCAGTAAAAACGCTTTATTCTAGATGGAGAGGCATCCGGAGATAGACGTTTTTCTAATGGTCTTTTAGTCTTTATATTTCTTGATATTGTTAATTAGAAGGCAAACTGTACTGTACTAATGTCGATGGCCGCTATGAATTCAGCTGCATGCTGAAATAGTGGTAGTTAGAAAGTTTTTTTAAAAATAGCCGCGCAGTTTAATTCTTCTTCAATAGCTAAGAGACGATTATATTTAGAGATACGCTCGCTGCGGGAGGCGCTACCGGTTTTGATCTGGCCGGTATTGGTGGCCACGGCTAGATCGGCTATAAAGGTATCTTCAGTTTCGCCGCTGCGATGGGAGATGATAGCGGTGTAGCCAGCCTTGTGAGCCAGTTCAATAGCTTCCAGAGTCTCGGTGACTGTACCGATCTGGTTGAGTTTGATAAGAATGGAGTTGGCGGTTTTCTGTTCAATACCTTTAGCTAAACGCTTGGTGTTGGTGACGAAAAGATCATCACCCACTAGCTGGGTCTTTTCGCCTAGAGTGGCGGTTAATTCGGCCCAGCCAGTCCAATCGTCTTCCGCGAGGCCGTCTTCAATAGATTTAATTGGATATTTTTTAATCCAGGTTTTATAGAGCGTGATTAACTCCGTGGTGGTGTGGGCGGAGCCGTCACTTTTAGAGAAAACATATTTCTCCTTTTTTGGGTCATAAAGTTCAGAGGCAGCGGCATCCAGGCAAATAACCACCTCAGAGCCGGGTTTGTAGCCGGCGGCTTTGATAGCTTTGATAATATATTCTAGAGCTTCGTCGTTGCTTTTGAGGTTGGGGGCAAAGCCACCTTCGTCACCGACAGCGGTAGTGAATTTGGCCTCGTTTAGAAGTTTTTTCAGGGTGTGGAAAACTTCGGTCCCGCAGCGGATAGCTTCGGCAAAAGTATCACCAAAAAGAGGCATGATCATGAATTCTTGAAAGTCTACGTTGTTATTTGCGTGGGAGCCGCCGTTGATAATATTCATCATGGGGCGGGGTAGTTGTCGGCTATTAGCACCGCCTAGATAGCGGTAAAGAGGTAGGTTGGAGGCTTCGGCCGCCGCTCGGGCCACCGCCATGGAAACGCCCAGGATAGCGTTAGCCCCTAATTTAGATTTGGTCGGGGTGTCGTCGAGCTTGATTAGGGCTAGGTCTAGAGCTGTCTGGTTTAGAGCATCTAGACCTAGAATCGCCGGGGTTATAATTTTATTAACATTATCAACGGCTTGTAGAACGCCTTTACCGCTATAGCGTTTTGGATCTTTGTCGCGCAGTTCTAATGCTTCATGTTGACCGGTGGAAGCTCCGGATGGTACGGCCGCTTGACCGTAAAAACCGTCTTCTAGCCAGACTTCTACCGATACGGTGGGGTTCCCACGGGAATCGAGAATTTCACGGGCATGTACATCAATGATAGGAAACATTTTTTCTCCTTGATTAATAGTTTGTATTTCAGGGCCTCCGGGCGGCAGGGCCAGGATCGCGGAGGAGGATAAATTCTTTATCCTGGATGGTTAGGAGAGTTGGTTCTACTAGATAGTCGCCGCTTTGGTCGAAACTGAAAGGTCCAGTTGCTCCGGCGACTGTTAGTCCCTGGCTTAGAGTCTGTCGTAGAGTCTCGCGAGTGGTGGCGCCCTGAGTAAGGGCCTGGATAATAGCTAACCCTGCGTCGTAGCCGTAAGCCGCAAACTGATCGGGTTGGTGGCCATAGGTCTTTTGAAAAGACGTGATAAAAGTTTTAGTTTCTGGCCGGGTGGCTAAGTTGCTAATGGCTGTGGGGATTATTGCGCCTTGAAGATAGCGGGCCGAGCTGGCTAGAAGTTTTTGATTGAGCCAGAGAGATGAACCTAGATACTGCATTCTAGTAACATCATGATAGGCCAGCTGGGGTAGAATCTGGGCTACTGGGCCGGCGGAGTCGGGCAGGTAGAGGGCGGTGAAATTTACTTGTGCCTGATAGTTAGTAGAGACATGGCGAGCGGCCGCTTCGCCTCCGGTGAGGCGGACAACCAGGGCGCTCCAATCGGTGCTTTTAGGTTGATAACTTTCGGTTACTGTTACCTGAGCTCCTTGGCGAGCGGCTTCATCTTTAAAATAAGCGGGTAGGGAACGGCCATAGTTGTCGTCGGGATAAATCATGCCTAGAGCTTTATGGCCCTGAATTAGAGTGGCATAGCGGGCTACGGCTTCAGTCTGAAGACGAGGGGTCAGGAAAATACGAAAGATATTAGGCCCTAAAGTGGGTAGTGCCGGGCGCTGGCTGAGGGCTATTAGGGGTAGGCTAGCTTTATCTGCAACCTTAGCGGCAGCGTTAGACTCAGGGCTCAGAAGGGGTCCGACTACTACTAATACTTGGGTATCGGCAGCAATAGTTTTAATTAGTTCCGCCGCCTTATCTGGGTTGCTGGCGGTATCCATAATTGATAAATTTAGGGCGCCTGGAGCTAGGGTAGACAGAGCTAATTTTAGGCCGGCCACGGCTTCTTCAGCTAGGGGAGCCCCGGGGCCGGTCATGGGTAGTAGAGCGGCAATAGTAAAATGTTGGCCGATTGGTATTTGGTTAGTGAGGAAGGGGGGGGCGTTGAGGTTGGAAGGAAGAGCTTGGGCTTCTTCGCCGGTTAGAAGGGTGACGACCATTTGTTTGGGATCATAATTTGTTCCGAAAGCCGGGGCGGGAAGGGGAGCGCCTGGGGTTGCTAGAACTTGGAGTAATTCCTTAATTTTGGACTGTAGGGGGTTTGAACTAAAGTAACGGTTGAAATATTCGGCCAGGGTTCGGGCGTAATTGAGGTTAGGGGCGGCGGCGGCTTGGTAAACTAGTAGATAAGTAGTTTCGGGTCCGGGGAAATTCTGGCCATATTGTTGCTGAATGCTAGTTAGGGAGGTTGAATCTAGATGGATTAGGCTACCTAGAATTCCTTCTTTGGCCGCGGCTCGGGTAGGGTTGTTGCCTTGCTGAAAGGCTTTGAGAAAGTTTTCGGTCGCTTCCGGGTAACGTCCTAGAAGCCATTGGCTCTGGGCTAGGGTGAGGCGAAGGTTGGCTTGGTGCTTTGAGTCGGGGGCAGTAGCGTTGATATTGGCGAGGATTAGAACCTCAGCCCGGGCGGCTTCACCCTGGGTCAAATAGACAGCGGCTAGATGAGGTTTAGCTTCGGCGGCGAAGGGGCTAGCGGGAAACTGAGTGATGAGACGCTCATAGGCCCCGACTGCGTCGGTGAAATTGGCTGATTTTTCAGCTGCTAGACCATAGGCGGCCAGAATTCTTTCTATATGGGGTGGGCTAACTTCGGCGATTAGATATTTTTTGTATAAATCTGTTGCCGCCTGGTAGTAACCCTGCTCATAATTAGTTTCTGCCTGGCTTAAAAGTAGTTCCGTGTTCGAAAGGCTACCGGAGGTGGTGTTGGAAGTTCTGGTGGTCACCGGGAGGCAGGCCGTGGCTAGAAGCAACAAAAGAAACAGAGGGGAAACTGAATGGCGGGGGTTCATTTTGAGCACTCTTAAAAGCCTAGGTTGGTCAGAAGGTTGTTGACAACGTTCTGGGTTAGGCTAATTTTCATTCCTGGGTCCAATAGCTGCGATTCTTCGTTAATCTGGATGGCACTTAGTTTTCCTAGCATCTTATTTTCTTTATATCCTGAGCCATTTTTCAGTTTGGGCGGATTTAATTTTTAGTTCGTTAGTTCTCTGGTGAACCTTTATCTTGGTGTTAATTGAATTCAGAATGGCCAGGAGCCGAATTTGAATGTCACCAATGCGAGTCACCATTTTTTTAATGCGTTGATTGGAAAGATTCTGGAAAGGGAGAGTTCCCAGAATATAATTGAGATTGGGGACCGTTCTCTGGGTTAGGTTGGTGATTATAACTACAGCTTGGACGATAGTTGTGCGATCCTGAATAAGATATGGAGGTGTAGAGGTCAATATCGGCGGTCGGTTCAGGTGTCAACGGAGGTTCTTCTTTCTTCGTTATAGGGGTTAGGGCGGTCAGGGTTAGGATTTTAATTTCCTTGGTTAGTGTTTTCGAGGCTTTCAGGTCGCCGGGGTCGGGATTAGTCAGCGGCGAGTTGGTGGGGTGTGTGGGGGAGAAGGGACAGCGGCTTCGTGATCGGAGATGCAGCGGCCGGGGTTGGAGGGGTCGAGATTGCTATTTCGTTTTCAATAGGTAGAATGTTGTCTAGAAATATGTCGGCCGCGATCTGGTTAATTTTTTTTAAAATAGTGTGGAATTCCTCAAAAATTTTTGAAATCAAAGTTATGGGTAAAGTATAGAAATTGTCTTTCTTATGCACCATAGTGGTTATTTTCGTCAGCTGAGTTACTATGTCCGGGCAGTTGAAAACAATTTTCTGGCTCTTCCGTATTAGTTTAATATGACTTTTGACTAACTCGTTAATATAAAGTTCGTAAATGGATTGAAAAATTACCTTTACATCGAATTGCAGGGGCAGAGTATCTAGAGGCGGTTCAAGATCGGTTCCGTTCAGGTCGTTAAGCAGAGTTAGATTAGGTTCGGGGGATTCGGTCGGGGTATCCCTCTTTCTGGTTTGGTTCTGAAGGGTGGCGATAAGGGCTTTCAATCTTGTCAGTTTTTGAAAAAGCGTTGGGTCGGTCGGAAGGTGGCTAATGATATTATTGCGGGATGGTTCAGCTTCTGCGTGCTGAGGCCCGATGGCTAGTTGCGGATCAGCGGGCGATTGAGTGATCATGATATTTAGCTGTCTTAGAATGCTTAACTGATTTTTCGGCTGGTTCATATTATCCTAGATTTTATTGGCTGAATCCATGATGCTCATGGAGGCCGTTTCGGTGATATTAGTTATTTCTTTTAGTTGGCCTCTGGTGTTTTTAGCTGTTGATTGGTTTCAGCCAGATTTAGTTTCAGTGCATTCTGTAATGGAAAGTTTGCGGGCCAAGCGGCCCACTTTTTCAAAAAGTTTTGGGGCAGTGAAGAACTCATAAGTTTATTTTAGTTTCAGGTGCAAAAAGTACTGCTGTTAGGTTGGCAAGGTAGTTAGCCTCATACTTTGCCAAAGTTTACGACCGAGGTTAAGATTTCCGGTTCGACCGAATTGATGGAGTCATTTTCGACCAGGCGAAAACTAGTGAAAGCCAGGGGTAGAGTTAATAAGTGGCCCCGGGATTGGATCATGGGGGAGAGCTGACGAGGACGGCAATTATTCATGTTGAATAGACTGATGGCTAATTGGCCTTTATCTGAAGCCGTTGAAACGATAAAAGTTTTATTTAGCCGTAAAAAGGCGCCCAAGTTCATAACCAGAAGTTAACTTTCAAAAAGGAATGACTTTAAGAAAAAAAAAGATATCTTTAATATTTTATATTACGCTTAGGTGTAAGTCAATAGGTTATAGGGTTAAACAGTAGTTCTCATTTTAAGGTTATACGAATTAAGAATGAAGGCTGAGTTAGTGTATTTGCAGTAGTGGTATACCTGATATGATAGTCCTTAGTGACGTATCCCAGGAGATGAAGACGTAATATATGCTAATAGACCGGAGATGAATGGAGAAGTTATTTTTGGTACTAAAGCCGGGTTACGTTTTTTATCATAATATTTTGATTAACCAATAAGTGCTGTGTATGGTGAAGGCTAGTAAATTAAAAACTATTAGAAATGCGGTGAGAGTTTCTTTCTTGTGTTTGAAATTGTGTTTCAGAATGTAGTCGTTATTTTTTAAGATAATGAAGGTCTCATTTCCTATTACTCTACAATTTTTGGTGCATCCGGGTAATTTTTCGATGCTGTTTTTGGAAGGATTAAGGGCGGTAATGAAGTTATAGGTAATGAAGTTATAGGTTGAAGACTTTACTTTATCGGTGGGATTTGTTATTATAAGACCTATCTAGTTAATTTTCAAAGAATCTTTGGTACCGCGATTCGGTACCGTGAATTGGAACTTTTTTCGGCCATTTATGTCGATATTTTCTTCGATCTTTGCCTAGAGTAGGCTTACACAAAGATAAATTGTTTAGTTTAACTCCAGAAAGATACTTTTGTAAAATCTTGTGGTTGGAAAGTTTATAGGTAAAGATGAAGCTGGCCTGAGACGGTAAAATTTTTTACGAGATAGCTGGTTAGCATAAAAGTCGTCACTCAGGAAGGTTAGGCGTAGTTCTTTGACTTTTGAAATCTATTTATCCGACCAGAGCGAGGAGACTTTGTGTTCGTAGTTTTATTTTTTAATCTTAATTATGCGAGGTCGTAAATTATTTGGCTAAGGATAGAACTATACTCTGGCCTAGCGTGACAATGGCGGCTTCTAAAATTTGTAAAAATATTCTATTCTTTTGCCAGATATTTTTGGTAGGGTAATCTCGATAATGTATTTTATGGGGTTTAAAATACTTAACCCCAGTCAGAGCATTAAAAAGCTATCGCCAAATTGTTTAAATGGTTTCAGGGCATCCATTAGATACAATTTAGAAATAATATTAAAAAATATTAAGTTAAAATCATTGGTTGAGATTCTATTCAACATTTGGCGAATATGGTTGTTCAAAGTAATTTATAAGTTTTAAAAAAGAGTTTGCAAACTAGAATAACTATGCAGTTCTTGAATAGTGCGTTGGTAGGCTAGAAAAGAAGGAATTTATATTAAAAAAATAGAAGATACCGCCAAGCATGTGTCAGATGTGGAGTAATAAGTATCCTGATCGAAATACTTATCTAGTGCCTCCTTAGCCTACGCCCAAAGTAAGTAGATATACTTCTCTAAATATCTTAATAAATATATTTTAAGATAGTTTAATACAAATTCAAGTATGTTTTAGTAGACCTAATACAAAATATGCCAAGGAGAGAATAGCTGAGGGTTAAATTAGCTTACGCATCTAAAAAATTAGATAGTAGTAATTTTAGATATTATCTTTGCAAGACTATCCCTCGTTTTTTTTTGTAACAATAATCCTGCCTCCAGATTTCGTCATCTAACCATCCTCAGCTATAAACACCTATAGGGACTCACATTGGGTTTGTGTAAGACCGCAGGGTTGACAGAAAACCCCACTTTTATGCCCTGTGCCGCGAAATTACTGGTTGTTTTTGGAACGGTAAAATTTTATTTGTTCTGGGTAAAATGCCGCTTATTACGGCGGTTTTTCCGCGCTTGGCGTGATCTTTAATGTTGTCGAGCCCATAAACCACATAATCTATCGGGGGCGATTTTATTTAGTGGCTTTTTCAGTGACGCTAAAATATTGTATTAATATTATGATATTAATCTGTTAAAATAGATTACTTTGCCCTCCATTGTGTCAGTCGAGCTTCCAAAATACTAATTAAATTTTTAGTTAGTCAGAAGAAATAAATAAAAAAAAGAGTTTCCTTATTTTATGAATAATTATAATAAAAATATTATTTTAGATTTATTTAGTGAATAAAAAGACTAATCGTGAAATTCTTTCTAAATTAGTACATGCTG
Source organism: Candidatus Adiutrix intracellularis (assembly GCA_001577715.1). Taxonomy (GTDB): domain Bacteria; phylum Desulfobacterota; class Desulfarculia; order Adiutricales; family Adiutricaceae; genus Adiutrix; species Adiutrix intracellularis. The sequence continues at coordinate 11,010 of LQAA01000052.1, forward strand.
AAGTTTAAGAAAATTAATATCCACTATGAAAATTATTGTGTTGCAGGTCTGAAGGAGTGTCCCAAAAAGGATGAAATGATACTGGGGGACATTTTATTGTATGTTTAAGCTTGAAAAAAGTATTAGCTATGCTGGGGTAGGTGTTCTTTAGCTTTAGCTCTAAATTAAAGAAGCGTCTGAATGTTAAAATGATAAAAATTTAACAACCGTGTCGAGAAAACATAAGAAGGTTATTTGGATAGATAAGGGGAGCTTAGCATATACGAGATGGGAATGTAAATATCACATAGTACTTACATCGAAGTACCGTAGATAAGTGATCTATGAGAAGTTCAAGGCTGATATGGGTAAAACTATTGTATGAATTATATAAAAGGAAGGGTTTATAAAATAATAGAGATTGGGTACTGTCTTAATCATGCCTATATATTTGTTAAAATACTACTAGAATATAGTATATCAGAGGTAATTGGTTATCTTAGAGATTAAAAGGTTACTGGTAATATTTTGACAGATATATTAACCAGAAATATAAGGATGGCAACAGGCACTTTTGGTATCGTGGGTATTTTGTAGATACGGTAGGTAAGAAGCTAAAAATAATAGTAGAATATATCAGGGGTCAATTAGGGGAAGACTTTACGGTTAACTAACTAACGTTGAAGGGGTACTTTGACTCGTTTACGGGTGAGTCAGTAAATAAAAGTAAAAAGAAATAGCCTCTTTAGGGGTAAGCCTGTGAACATGGTACATTTAATAAACTATTTAGTGTGTCCTTAGGTATAGCCGTATTGAATTTTTATAGGGGTAAGTAGGTCATTCGCTGAGTGGCTGGTCTTGATTAAGGTTAGGTTGCACAAGAATGTTGAAGTGGCAGTTTAGGAACAGTATGGTTTGAGGCGATTTATTGTAATTGTCTACAGGACTTTTTTTGCAGGTGAAGATTTACGAATTGAGTAGTGAAAGATGTGCTTGTTTTTGTATAGTAAGGGGTTGATAGCCTGGCGCAGAAATTGGAATAGTATGTACTTCCTCATTGAGTCTAGGCTGGGTAGTCTTTCAAATACTTGTAATAGGCTAAATAGTAATTATAGCCAGGTAATTTGGATTCGGTAAGCCGCCGGAGGTTAATAACCAATTCAATTTGTTGCTGCACAAGGTCTTCACTTGGTTCGGTAATCGACTCTTCGCTGTAACTACAGGTTTTTAGCTCTAAGATAGAGATTCTGATTTTATTAAATTATTCAGGGATAAAAGGTGTATGAAAAATAGGGATTACGCCCTTGGTGCACTTTAACTTTACGTTTGTTGCCGCGCTTTTTTTGTTGATGAGAATTAGTAATATCAGTTGATGATGGTTTTTATAAGTTACTCGAAGTATTTCTAATTTTAGCTAGTTTAGTCTCTAGTTCGATAACTTTATCCCATAAGGTAACATTATCTACTCGTAACAAAATAATTTTGTCGTGTAAAATTTCGAGCGTACATTTTAATTTATTCATACGCTAGAAAGCTTAAAATACTGTATCTTGCGGGGTACTTAATTCCATAATTACAATATATCATATTTATGTTGATGTATAGTTATAGTTAACTTGATAATTGCTATGAATAATTACGGTTTATTTTAGCTAATAACGATGGGTCGTTGACTAATTCGGAGTTATTAAAAATTACAAGGAACAGAGGTAGATTAAGCGAGGTTCCCATTTTTTAAAAGATAAAGGGTTTTTAGTGGGTTAGGTCTTTTTAAATAAAAAAAACGCATTGAAGCGTTGACTTTCATAGTAGTGCGGTGCTTAATGTTCCATTTTTTATTAGAGTTTAAATTACGTAAAGGCTTATCTAGCAAGAACTTAATAGTTCTAAATGACCTAAAAAATATCTGACAACCCACACTAAAATGGATGTTCAGTTTTTTTGCACAAGTATATAGAGTGAGGATTTTGCTTTATGGGGCTTTCATTAAAATAGATCTGATCTGCATAGAATAAGATAGCCTAACGTTAACTATTTTAAATGTATTTGGGAATAATTTTAAAGAACATATTCTTGCGAAGACTTCTGACAAATGTGTGATATAAACCATCTTATTCTCAAGTTTTCGAATGGGAAATAGTATAGTAGAAAATTCATATTAATACTTATTTTTTTTTGTATTTTAATGGCAGGTATAAGGCTTTTAGACACAGTTTATGAAAAATAATATTCCTAATATAATTTAACGGAGGTTGGGCGAATTGAAAAAAAGAATAGGTAGGAGTGGGGTTTCTAGTTAGGCATATCAAGTGAGATAATTTATGTTTCTATTTAGGTATAATTTTTGTTTTGGTAGGTACTAGCTCCATTTTTTAGTTCTAAAGGTTATTTTAATGTTATTTAACTTTTTTAATTTTATTGGAGCTGGCGAAAGGACTTGAACCTTCAACCACCTGATTACGAATCAGGTGCTCGACCATTGAGCTACGCCAGCTTATTTTAAGTTAGAGTACGGGGGTAATTATGTCATAATAAGCGTCGGGTTTCAAGAGAACTATCAGTTCCTAACCAGATACTCGGCAATAGCCTGGTCATAGGCGCTGGTGCGGGCGAAGACTTTATAGGCTAGAGTGCGGCGGGTAGTCAGGGAGGTATGACCGGTCTTTTTTAGTTCCGCCGTCACTCGGTCGTAATCAGCGCTGTCACAAACTACGGTAACTGAATCAAAATTTTTAGCTGCAGCCCGGAGTAGGCATGGGCCGCCGATGTCAATATTTTCTATGGCTTCATCCAAAGTTATGTTGGGCTGGGCTGTGGTGGATTCAAATGGATAAAGGTTGACTACTAGAAAGTCGATAGGGTTAAAATTAAGATGGGCCATTTGTTTTTTATGCTCCGGCCGGTCGCGGCGGTAAAGGAGTCCGGCGTGAATTTTAGGGTGGAGGGTTTTAACCCGGCCGTCCAGAATTTCCGGTGAACCTGTATACATAGCTACTTCAGTTATTTTAAGGCCGCCTTCGATCAGGGTTTTGGCTGTGCCACCGGTAGAAAGTATCTCCACCTCTAGAGCGGCTAGAGTTCTGGCCAAATTTAAAAGTCCGCTTTTATCGGAAACACTTATTAGAGCACGTTTAATCTTTTCCATTTGCCACCTCTTTAGCCTGATTTAAGACTCGATATTTTTCAACGTAACGCCAAATCGCCCAGGATAGTTCTTTCAACCCCTGACCGGTGGTTGAGGAAAAAGTGTAAATTTTAGTGTTAGGCCTGGCTTTTTTAAAGGCTGCTAGGGCCAGAGGCCCTTCAATTAAATCCATTTTACTTAAGGCCACTATTTGCGGCTTATGAATCAAATTTGGGTCGAAGGCTCGCAATTCCAGATTTAGCCGTTCTAAATCTCGCGTGGGCTCAGCCAGATCAAACCGCATAGGATCTAGTACCTGTACTAAAACTGCGCAACGGGATAGGTGTTTCAGGAAACGGTGGCCCAGTCCTGCTCCTTGGGCCGCCCCATCGATGAGGCCCGGTAGATCGGCTAGGACGAAGGAGCGTGTTTCTCCGATTGAGTTTTCACCCATTCTGACTACCCCTAGGTTGGGAACAAGAGTGGTAAAGGGGTAATTGGCTATTTTCGGTTTAGCCGCTGAGATTCTAGTAATGAGGGTAGACTTGCCTACATTGGGATAACCCACTAGACCGGCATCGGCCAAGAGGTGTAGCTCCAGCCTTAATTGGCGACTCTGGCCGTCTTCGCCTAGTTGGGCGTAACGAGGGGTTCGATGACCGCCGGAGGCGAAATTGGCATTACCTAATCCCCCCCGCCCCCCCTTAGCCGCAATGAAGAGCGTACCGGAGTTGGTTAGATCGGCCAGTTCTTCGCTGGTTTTGGCGTCGAAAATTAACGTACCTGGTGGTACTATTATGCGCATCTCGGCTCCGGCTTCGCCTGAGCGGCAACGACCCTGACCGGGCCGGCCATTGCCGGCCCGGAAGTGTTGATTAAAATGGAAGTGTAAAAGCGTTTCTTTTTGGCTGGCAGCCTCAATAATAACATCGCCACCGCGCCCACCGTTCCCGCCATCGGGCCCGCCCCGGGGAATGTTTTTTTCTCGCCGGAAGCTGACGCAACCAGCCCCGCCGTGACCGGAACTTATGTAGATACCGGCTTGGTCGATAAATTTCAAAATATTCTCCCTTCTGTTGCTTTGGTTGAGGCGGTCTTAAGCATAACCAGAGCTTCTTTAAAAACTAGATCTGGGGTGATTATCGGAGCGCTGATCCAAGGCCTTAGCCAGGGTCCGTCTGTAGGCTTTAGAGCAAAGCGATTCAGGGCCCAGTTATACACCATTAGGCGGGCGTGGGGAGTCTGGGGGGGCCAGAGGGCTGGACTGGTCCAGATGAAGATGCTGATTAGAGGGGTATTCGTTAGAGCCACTAGGTGAGAGGTTCCAGTGTCGACCGTAATGAAGAGGTCACTTCCGGCGGCCAGAAGAATAACGTCTGAAAGACTAGTGCGGCCGCAGAAATTGGCCATCGGGACTTCGGCAGCCCGAGCCAGGTTCCGGGCTAGAGGGATTTCTTCTTCGGCGCCGACGACAAAGATGTCGGCGCCGAATTCTCGTGATAATTTACGGCACAGGGTGATGAAGTGGGCCAGAGGCCACGACTTTTCTAATTGCCGACCTTGAAGAGCCAAGCCTATAATTGGGCCTTGTCCTGTCAGTTCAGTTAATAGCTTAGATGAGCGGCGGGCGCTAGCCTGGTCTAGCTCCGGCTGTGGGGGTCGCATAGGCGCTCCCGGTTCTAGGCCTAGAACCGCTGCGGCCATTTTCTGGGCCCGGAAGGCTTGGGATTCTAGAGACCATAGGTTATCCATTATATTAATTTTGTGACTATAAAGTAAACTTAGAAGGCCTAAGGGGTAAAGGCCGGAAGCACCTAGGCGGTTTTTGATCCCGGCCAGAGTGGCTGTCAGAAGAGAGCGGGGTTGGCCATCAAAAATAAAGGCGGTCTGGTATTTTTTTTGGCGAATATCCTGGGCTACTTTGCGGAGATGTCTGAAATTTTTGCTGCGGTCGAGGGTGAAGACCTCGTCGATCCAATTGTGTCTTAGGGCTAGTTCGGCTGTTTGGGGCGATACCACCATGCTTACTGGTGCTCCGGTATGTTTTTTTAAAAAACCCAAAGCTGGTAGAGTCATTAAAAAATCGCCGATGTGCTTCAGTTGAAAACCAAGATAGGGACCGGGCAATACTTTATGGTTGGGCTCGCTCATAGGGCTAAGCGTTAGCAGCCGTAATAAAAGCGGTCAGAAGGGCTCGCAAATGGGGGGTGGCTAGTTTTTCCTTTAGGTACCACTTGTACGCCGACGACGAAGGGAGCCATCCGGTGTTCCAGGGTCTCAATAAAGCTATCGGTGGCCCGGGGGCCGTTGGTAAAAGTTTGGGAGCTGCCTCTTGCACTTTTTGATGGTAGTGGATGTTAATTATTTTCTTGTTAAATTTTAAAATATTAACCAGATGGCTTTGCGATGTTAAAGTCATTGTGTGAGTGGTCCGGGAATTGGGTAGGGTCTGAGTGTGATTGATCAGACTAAATTTTTCGACGGGTAAATTCGTCCATAGAGCTCCGCCTAGAGCTATGTTTAGCAGCTGAACCCCCCGGTAAATGCTTAGAACCGACTTGTCTGCCGCTAGGGTGGTCGTCATAAGGGTCGTCTCTAAAAGGTCGCGGTTATGAGTTACCTGGCGATAAAAGCCTGCGTTCAGCGCATCCGGAAGTGGGGCTAGGTTAACCCCGCCGGAAGGAATCAGATTCTCTAGACGATTCATGTAGACCCGGATATTGTCATACAAGCCGCTAGCCGGGACGGCGCTTTTTGTCTCTGAGGCGGCCAAAGGAGAATACACGGCTGGTAGAATGAGTGGGAGACCGCTAGCTAGAAATATAACTTCGTCATGGAGACGGTTCTGACCATCCCAGGCTTTCTGCAGACGGGTATTCCAGCCTGGTGCGGGGTGGTTAAAGGTAGCTAGACTTATAAGTGGGTTAGTGTGCATCTTATTTTTACCTTAGTTGGTGTTTTAAAAATATTTTAAGTAGGTATTAACTCAAGCATAGTGGGTTTGTTGGCGTAAACCACGGTCAAAGTCTCAAAACCACTATATATAAATAAAGCTTTACTACCGCATCTATTTTATGAAGTTGAAAGCGGAGTTGGTTATGAGGGTGTTAGTTTTAGTTCTTAGAATTTTTTCAGGAAAATTCGAAATAATCGAAAAGCTGATTTAAGATTTTCGATAATTGGTTCTATTGCATTACGTTGGTTGTTGTATTTTTTTTGTTTTTTAGGGTCACTAATTTTTTGACCCTAATTCGCTGGTGTTAATATTTGAATCCCTTCAACTATTTTACGATTCTGACAACCCCGGTCACAAATCTCTAAATTTGGTTCATAGCCCAAACTTCTAGCCAATTGTTGGATTGTACCGTCAAGCGTGTTGCCATCGTAAACGTTTTAGTTAAAATTTTTAGTAGCTATAATCACGCTGTAAGCCTTAATTCTTACTATTTAAACTTTCTGATTAAATTCATAATTTCTTATATTTTTTAACTTTGGTTATGCAGAGTATTTTCGGCTTAAATAAGGTATAAATTTTATTTTTATCTTTATTACTGTTAGGTCAAAAATGCTCGAAAAAATTGAATTACTCTTAATAATTTTCTAATTTAGCCGCTAATTTTTTCGACTAGTTTACGAAACAAGGTCAAGGTAATAATCTTAAGGCGACTTTTATTTTCTTTATTTATTTGCTCTTTTTGAGGCTTCTACAGAAGTTGATTATTTTGATTATTTCCTTTATTGCTTTTTTGTGGCCACGGCATAAAGAAAGGGTTATAGGCGGCATTATTTTTTAAAGGCTAGTTATCACTTTATATTTATAATTTAGAATCAGTTGGAAAGGTAATATTTTTTCTTGAATAGTGTTGTCAAAGAGAATTTTTTTTCAAATGCTTTTTTAATGCAATGAAATAGAGGTCTTGAAAATTTCTTTACTCCTCCAACTCTAATGTGTTAACGAAAATAAGTTAAATTAGATAACGTGTGAAATGCGGTCCATTGAAAGCTTATCTCTCCATAAAATATTTAAAGTAGGGGTTATGTATTTATCCTTGAACAACCCCGCACGTTAAACAAATATTTTTGCTGGATGTTCTCAGTCGTAATAACATTTTTGAAGCTCTTGTTCTAAGAGATTCCATGGTATTTTTCTAGTTAGTTGCAAATAACTATCTAAAAGATTGATTTACTTCAGTAAGTTTTCATTAAATAAAATACTTTATTCCGATTGTGATGGTTATAGCCTCATACATCTTTCGAAGAAAAAGGCGTTTCGGCCGGGGGTTAAGAAAAATTCTGGATTAGATGACTGAAATTATATTGCAATTAATATAGTTAACCAATTAAAAATCAAGTAGTTAATATATTTTTAAGGGCTGATTACTTTAAAAAAATTAACGCAGTAGAATGAGGGCTGAACCATCTATAACCGCTTGATCCACCTGATTTTCTACCCAGGTGCGGAGCTTAATTTTTTCGTGGTGGTAGTTTTTTTCCAGAACCCGGACCCGGGCGGTAATGGTGTCGCCGATATAAATTGGTCGTTTAAATTCTAGGTTCTGGTTTAGATAAATAGTACCGGGGCCGGGTAGGCGGGTGCCCAGAACGGCGCTGATGAGACCGGCGGCTAGCATACCATGGGCCACACGTTTTTTGAAAAAACTACTGGTAGCGTACTCGTCGTCAAGATGAATTGGGTTCAGATCGCCTACCAGGCGGGCATAATTTTCTACCACATTTACTGAGACGAGTAGACTTAGTGAGGCTTCCTCGCCGATTTCGATCAGGGTGTAAGTCTGGCTGGTCATACTCAGGGCTTCGGCTTAATTTCGATTAGGCTCAGGCTAGCGGTAGTTGGGGCTAGAGCTCTCAGAATTATTGCCCAGTCCCGATTACTTAGGCTGAAATGTAGAGTGGAGTCCGCGGCTAGATTCTGAGCCGTCAAGTGGTCCTCGTTAAAATAGTCGGTTGAAATTCCATCCAGCATCTAATTGATATGGTTATTTGAAGGAGCTTATACGTTTTAAAAAAAATATTATGCAAATTGGAACAACCATACAGTCCTTAAAGAATACGCTGATGAGCTAGAAAAGAAGGGTTTTACATAAAAAAACAGAAACTGTTACTAAGAATATTTCAAGCATGAACTAATGAGTATTCTGATCGAAATGCTTACCCTATACTTCTTCAGCCTACTCCTTGAGTAAGGATGTATATTTCTATAAATATACCATAAATATATCTTAACATATTTTAATATAAGTTCAAGTATATTCCGATAGACTCAATATAAAATATGTTAAACTATCAATCGTTATTCCGTTTTAATCGATTGGGATAAAACAAGGTTTTTTATTGTTTAAAAAAAACTAATTTTAATATTATAAAATGCTAAACAACTAGCCCTAACTTTAGATTTAAATTTTTAAGGCTGGTTGAACAATTAATTTTTGCTGACTCCTTTGGGCGAAGTAGGGTTAGTGGATTTAGTCCGATTTTGGTGGTGTCTTCACCTTTGACCTTTTAGGGGGGCAGTTTTCGATCGTTGGCTTCCGGTCGCTAGTTGGGGTTGTACTGTTTATAGGTCAAAATCATTTTTAGCTCCATCTCACCTAGTTTAGTTTTGGCCGTTATTAGTTCTGTGTGTAGGGTGATGACTTTTTCTTCGGAGTAACCTTCGAGCCTAGCTAGAGAAGCGGACGGGGTCGCGTGGGTTTTTTTAACTTTCGCCTGGGCCGCTATTCCTATCTCAGGTTATCTCTGGGGTCTGACTGGAAGTGGGTTATTATCGCTACAGTATTGTCGGGAATAGCTAAGGCTAGGCGGGGGCAGCTTTCAGGCTCAATATAACCAGAATAAAGAAAAACTTTTTATAGAATCTCCTTGTTGTTAATAATCACCCACTTTAATATAAAGTTAGAATAATTTAATTTTGGAATTAAGGCAACAAATATTTATTTGGCCAGCTGGCTCTTTGGACTTTAGTTTCGCGGATCCAAGGCGTCGCGAAGACCTTCGCCCACTAAATTGTAGCTGAGAACGGTTATTAAAATGGCTAGGCCGGGGTAAAAACTTAACCACCAGGCACGATCGATGTAGTCTTTGCCGTCAGCCAGCATAACCCCCCAGGTAGCGGTTGGGGGTTGCACACCTAGACCCAGAAAAGATAGGCTGCTTTCCAGTAAAATGGCTCCGGCTACGCCCAGGGTTGCGCTAACTAGCACTGGGGCTAGAGCGTTAGGTAGAAGATGATACAGAATAAGGCGAAGGTCAGAAGCACCCAGAGCCCGGGCGGCTAGGGTAAAGTCCTGGTTTTTGAGGGTTATAAATTCGGCTCGGACGAGGCGGGCCACTCCCATCCAGCTGGTTAGGCCGATAACGATCATTACGTTCCAGATCGATGGCTCTAGCATGGCGATAACGGCCAGAATCAGAAACATGCTAGGGAAACAGAGCATTAAGTCGCAAAAAATCATGATTAGGTCGTCGACCATCCCTCCGTAATAACCAGCCGCGGTTCCTAGCAAGAGCCCGATAGTCGTGGTCAGGCCTACGGCTACAAAACCAACCTTGAGGCTAACTTGGCTGCCCCAGATGAGACGTGATAAGACATCCCGTCCCAGAGCGTCCGTACCCAAAATATGTCCGGAACTGGGAGGGCTAAGGCGATTACGAGGTTCTGGATGGTTGGGATCATAAGGGGCCAGGCGGCCGGCGGCGGCGGAGACCATAAACATTAGAATAACCAAAATAGCTCCGATTAGAGCTAGACGTTGGGCAGCGAAGCGAGTTAGAAAAAGTTTTAAGTTCATGTGTCCTCTTTTAAAGATAATCTATTTGAAAGCCGTGTCACGCAGGCGGGGATCAGCCCAGGCGTAACCTAGGTCGGCTAGAAGGTTCCCTAGTAAGGTTAGAATCGCTCCAATGACTAGAGAGCCCATGATCATAGGATAGTCGCGGCCCATGACGGCCATGTAAAAAAGCTGGCCTAGGCCGGGTAGGGCGTAGATAGACTCAACGATGATGGAGCCGCCAATCAGAGTCGGTACTGATAGACCCAGAATGGTTATGACCGGAATGAGGGCATTCGGTAGGGCGTGGCGAATAATGACCGTACATTCCGGTAGCCCCTTAGCTCGGGCTGTAGTCAGATAATCTTGGCGGATTATTTCCAGCATATTAGAACGCATATAGCGCGATAGGCTTGCGAAGCCGCCGAGAGTGGATATGATAAGGGGCATAAGCAGGTGACGGACCAGATCGATTATTTTACCTCCTCGCCCTAATTCACTGTAATTAAGAGAGGTGAGGCCGGAAATAGGTAGGAGATTTAATTCAACCCCGAAATAACGCATGGCCAGAAGAGCTAGCCAGAAAGAAGGCGCGGCGAAACCGATAAAGAAAAGAACCGTGGTCAGGCGGTCGAAGAGTCCCCCAGCCCTGACCGCGCTTATGAGGCCGATCGGTATGGAAATAATGAGGATAATTGCTAGCGAGGCCACGTTTAGAATCAGGGTAACGGGCAGTTTTTCCCATATTTTATCTATTACTGGTCTGCGGTCAGAGGCGAAAGAGTGTCCGAAGTCCAGGCGGACGACTTTAGTTAGCCAGTTATAATATTGTTCATAGATAGATTTGTCTAGACCGTAGAGAGTCCGGAGGCGCTCTTTAGTTTCTAGGGAGACGTTGGGGTTTAGATCGGTTATTGCGCCAGTTGGTTCTCCTGGGGCTAGATGGATGACCACGAAACTGATCAGGGTGATGCCTAGCAGGGTGGGGGCCATCATTAAAATCCGTTTGAACGTGTATTTCAGCAAAGACTACCTCTCATCTTGACAAGCGTACTTAAGTGGTTATTTTAGTTTTTAAGAAAAGCGTCCCTCACAGGGTCGAAATATAATTTAATAATTAGGAGGCCGAATCATGTCTCTGTTCAGCTTTTCTCCCAGAGTAGGAAGAATGGGTTTACCGTTTTGGGAATTAGAAAAAATGCGCGACCATATGGAAACCATCTACAACACTCTATCTGGCGGCGTTTCCCAGGTAAAGAAGAATTATACCGGAGTTTTTCCACTAGTCAACCTTTCTGAAGATGATGATCACCTCTATCTAACGGCGGAATTGCCCGGTGCCGCTGCCGATCAGTTAGAAGTGTCAATTAAAGGCGATACTTTAAGTCTACGGGGTGAAGTACCGGCGAGTCAGCTCGGAGAAGAGATTAATTATCACCGTAAGGAGCGGGAGAGTGGGAGCTTCCGTCGTATTTTAGCCCTCCCGGTTAAGGTGGAAGTTGATTCAATTGACGCCACTTTTAAAAACGGTATTTTGACTTTAACCCTACCTAAGGCTGCCGAGGCCAAAGCTCGCCATGTCACCATTAAAACCGAATAAAGGAGAGCTGCCATGAGTGCTGATATTAATGTGCGTGAAAAACAAGAAGCCTCTATGAATAGTACCGAAACTACACACGATCGGACCATGTTTAGCCCGGTGGTTGATATCTGGGAGACGGATACCGGTCTGGTACTGGTGGCCGATTTACCCGGCGTGACCCCGGATAATCTATCAGTGGATCTTTCCGACAGTATTTTGACCATCAACGGTCTGATTGGTTCCGAGGTTGAAGGGCGCAAAAGTCTGATTCAGGAATATGAAGTTGGCAATTTCTACCGCCAGTTCACTCTGGCTGAAGGGTTAAATCAATCGGCTATCGCCGCTTCACTTAAAGAGGGTGTTTTGAAACTGGTTATACCTCGGCTAGCCCCGGCCCAGCCTCGTAAAATCGAAATTAGAACCATCGCCGACTAGCTAACACTTTCCTAAGCCGGCCGGGGGATATAAGCTAAATCAACCCGGCCGGAGACAGGGCAGGCATTGTCTCCACTAGCTTTCTGTTTTTCTGCTTGGGTTGGTGGCGACCGCGATTTAGGCTTTTGTAGCTTTTACCCACCTGTAGGCTTTTATGCGTCTGGAGTCGTCATTCAGTTTTGGAAAGTTAGTCGGTAGAGCATATAAATCAAACATGGTTGAAAAGTGGCAGTTAATATTTATTTACTCTTTCATCTATTAGGATTATATCCAGTTTAATTTTTTATAATTGGAATCGTTACTGCGATGTCTTCACTGCGGTTACAGCTATCCATTTAAAACATATTTTTCCTAAAGTTCGGACAGAGTGTATTACTGGAGGGCTTTAATATCTAATTTTTTAATGATTAAGGGAGGCACTAAAAAATTAATAATATTATATATTTATAATGTTAGTTTACTAAAACAGACTCGTTTTCTCCCCATTATATTGGTAGATCTTTCAAAATATTAATTGATTTTTTGGTTAAATAGAAAAAATTAATAAAAAAATGAGTTGTCTCGCTTTTATAAATAGTCAGGTCTTAAAAATATATTAATCACTTGTTTTTGATTGATCAATCGTATTAATTCTAGGGAACCTTCTAGCCGACCTAGGTTACGCTTGGGTCGACCCCGCCTGCGTGATACAGCTATATAGTTCGAGGGTTACTTTAAAATTCAGTTGAAATACTTTCTTCTTTATAGAGATATGTGAGGATACCATTACCATAAGTCGGAGTAAGGCGTTCTGTTCAATAGGGATTTACTGGAGTAAATTATTGTTTGGGATGCTTACTCGTAACTAGCTGTAAAAATACTATATAATTTCTTAGAACAAGAACTTTAAAAGTACTACTATAATCAAGGAATTCAGCTAAAAATATTCATTTAATGTACGGTCTGTTGGTCATAAAATAATGTGGAGGTTTAAGCGATGGTCAAGTTGTTCAAGAGGAGCCATATTGGATATGTAGTCCTTAGTTTCAATATTTTTGTGGAGAGGTAACCTTTCAATAGGCTATATTTTACACGTTATTGATTCAATTTTCTTTTATCGGTATAGTGGAGTTGAAAGGGTGGAGAAAATTTTAAATTTTCTATTTTATTGTATGAGGAGAAAGCGCTTGAGAAAGAAGTCCTCTTTAACACTACCGTTTAAGAAGAAAATAATGGTTTACTCAGCCAAATTATTAGTAGGCTTAATTTTTAGGTCGGTGATAAGATACAGATATGAATTGTAACCTTTTCGGAAATGCCGACTAAGTTCTCGATTTTTTTAACTACTAGGGCCTTGAGGGCTTCATTTTATAAGCGTCATTTTAATTTTTATAAATTATTATAGATAGTTATATTGGTTTCCGTTTTAAACCAATGATGAAATCGAAATAGGCGTTGTAATTGTTTCAGAAGTCTTAACCTATAACTTCGGGCTCTCAAGTTTTAGTTTTTTGATAAAAATCGTGCGGTCCTAATAAAGTGAGCCGGACATAATTAAGCCTGGGCTGGGCAGTTTTTCAAATACTTGTAATAGGTTTAACAGTAATCATATTTGAGTAATTCAGCAAAATCTTTTTCCAAAATTGATTAGAGAATCTCTGATGATCAATGGGTTGATATTTTAACCATTACGAAGAAAGCGGCTCGAAAAACTTAAATCTAAAAAACTATTTTTTTGTGTCTGGTCCAGTCTGTATTTAGTAAGGGCTATTCGGACAGAGCATCCAAGGCTTTTTCATAAATAGTCTCTAAAGCAGTGGAGATTTTCTTTAAGGTGTTGGCTATTTTCCACGGTCGATAGAGCCTCTTAATATTTCATCTACAGAAGACTACGAAGATGAATACGAGATATATATTTTGCCTTTTAAAAAAGCTAAACAGGCGGGTAAATTTGAATCAATGAATCCAGTACTAATGATTTTAGATAATATCTGACCACAATAAATCTTTCCATAACGTTTAAAACGGTAGGTGGTTCCACGGTATTCGATAGGTTACCGGGGGTTAATAACTAGTTTAATTTATTGCTGCACGATGTCTTCAGCTGCTTCGGTGATTAACTTTTTACCACAACCGCAACCGCAGGTTTTCTGTTTAGGAATAAGATTTTGATTTTATTAAGTTATTTAGCGATAAAAGGCGTACGGAAATAGAGCTTATGCCATAATTCCGTTTTGATTTTGCGCTTTTTGCTGTGTTTTTTTATTAAATTGATAGGTGTTGGTGATATCAGACGATGGGAGCTTTAATGAATTGGTAGAATTGCTTTTAGCTCTAGACAACTTAGTTTCCAGTTCGGTAACTTTATCCTGTAAGGTAGCATTATCTGCTCGTAATATAGCACTCTTATTGCGTAAAACTTCAAGCGTACATTTTAGTTTGTCCATACGCTTGGAGAGCTAGAAATACTATATCTTGTGTGTTTCCTAGCTTTATAACCATAATATAGTGTGATTTTTTACATTAATGTATAATTATATCTTACTTGGTAATTATCGTGAACGATCACATTCCGGTGGACAATGAGTAGAGTGGAGAGCTTTTGAAGCGCATCTATTCTCTTCGCTACCAGATTGTTCTGAAATCTAGCTTTATTGTGTCACTCATGCATATATGCGACAATCTTAATTTGCGTTCGGGCGAATATGCTATTTTAATTAAGAGCAATGAAGGGGCTCTAGCTAAGGTGATGGAGGGTTATTAGTTTGTATAAATTCCGGCAATGCCAAAAAGACCATGGATAGCATCCTCACTCTAGAATTAGGTTCCGGTCTGCTGGTTACTTGGAGTCCCGAGGATCGTAAAGATAAGGTTCAGCATGTGGGTTGGATTGTAGTCGATCTAGCGACAGTTATTGTCATCTACTTAATTGAGGTTATTTATCTTTACACCGCTAAACTGATTTCCTGCTAGGACGTCTAGAAATTTATTGATAGTGTGGCTACTACCGATGAAAAAGTGTTCGAGAAACTGGTTCCCAGCTTCCTGAACCTTGGACAAATTTAGAAGATCGTTTAAATTTTTCTATACGATAGAGTTTTCGTTTTCGATATGCCTAGCATCGTGTAGGTTTTGATCGATTATGCCTTGATTATTAAAAATGTAGATCTGTTGATTGAACTCAATCGCTAGTATCTAGCCCGGGATACTGTTAAATAGTACCCGATCGTTACCGTCGAATTGCTGCTTATGTCTATCGGTGGCAACATTGAGGGGATTTTGGGTAAATCTATTAATGAAATCAGTTGCGGGGTCTAAATGACTTCAGGTCCGGATATCAGTTAGAGAATTTCGGATGTCTTTAGTTAGAGCATTACGGGATTGTCAATTAGAATTATCAGCCGGTGGTTATATCTATTCCATAATTTGCTACTATCTTTATAAGCCTATTAACTTAATAAGTCTATCAAATATTTTATTTCTAATCTGATTGTTCTCAATTACGGTAAATTGACTGGTAACATTTAGTTGAAAATAATCGACGAGTTTACTTTCTCTTATGCTGATTGATTTCGGAGTTTTCGCTACTTGCAGGGGAATGGTTTATATAGTATTGTAAATTACGTATCAAAAAGCTGTGTACTTTTGATCCGGCAATTTTTTTTAAGAAGGTGTAGTTGCATGTCTAAAGAGTACAAAGTGGGGGTTCTGGGGGCCTCCGGTGCGGTCGGTCGCGAGGTGCTCAATTGTCTGGAGGAACGGGGGTTCCCATTTTCAGAAGTTAAGGCCCTGGCTTCAGAACGATCGGCTGGGATCAAACTTAATTTTGCCGGTGGTGAAATAACTGTGGAAGCAGTGCAGCCCAATTCCTTCCAGGGGCTAGATTTAGCCATTTTTTCGGCCGGAGCTGACGCAAGCGGTGAATATGCTCCCTTAGCTGCTAGGGACGGTTGTCCGGTAGTGGATAACTCTTCCCGCTGGCGCCAGGATGACCGGGTGCCGTTGGTTGTCCCGGAGGTTAACGCTCGAGTTTTGAGCGAGCATCGAGGGATTATTGCTAATCCTAACTGCTCTACCATTCAGATGTTGGTGGCTTTAAAGCCTGTTTATGACGCCGTGGGCATAAAACGTATTGTGGTTGCTACCTATCAAGCTGTGTCTGGTACCGGCCAGAGGGCTGTTGAGGAACTAGCTGGGCAGACTCGTCAAATTTTTAGCCTTCAGGAGACTACTAACCATGTTTACTCCCATCGCATTGCTTTTAATG
>LQAA01000053.1 GCA_001577715.1 Candidatus Adiutrix intracellularis
GTGGTTTTTTATTCGCAGCTTTGGTTCTTATTCTCGTTTTGCGGGGTCATAATTTTTGAGGTTCGGAGTAGAGATGCATTTTAGCCAATCGAGATAATGGTAGCTCCTAAAAATCTGTGAAAATATTTTATTCTCCTGTCGGAATACTTTCTGGTAGAGTAATTCTAATAATGTAATTTGTAGTAATTGAAGTACTTAACTCAACCAGAATAATTAAAAAATTGTTGCTAAATTGTTTAAAGGGTTTCAGGGCATCTATCAAACGTAAATTAGAAAGAATATTAAAAAATACTGAGGTTAAAGTGGTCGATTAAAATTCTAATCAGTACCTAGTTAAAATGGTTATCCGGAGGAGTTTATATAGTTTGAAAAAAAGTTTATAAACTGGGAGCGATCGTAATAAAAATAAACTCATTGATACTATAATTTAGAAACTTATTAATGTAGAAGTAAAAATTATAGAAATCAGATATGTTGGCACACATGAGAATACGAATTATTGGTGGAGTAGTTGAAATAAATTTGAATTTGAAGGTGTTCCGGCCTTAATTAATATTAGTATCAGATGCATTTAAGAGGGTATTAGCTTTAGCTGGATACAAGGTACATCTCATCAATGAAGATAGTGAAGAACTGTTTGCTGTTGATAAAAATTTCCTAGGAGTTTCCCCTGGAATGACATCACATAGTCCTAGAGAGAGAAGACCTCACACAAGAAGAATTAGCTTTACGTTTAACTGGTAGTCATATAATTGTTTTAGAGTTAGAAAGTGATAAACAACGTATCAATCTGGCTATGGCTAAATGAATTACCAAGAAATTCAATATTACATATAAAGTTTTTATCGAAATATTTATTTATTCCACTCAGGGGGTTAAAACAAGCGCCTAACTCTATCTGATTAGGTCAAATGGGAACACAATCGTGGTGACAGCGAGCGCCTGTCGCAGATAAAACTCACTAGAGGATACGGTTAAATAAGTGGTCTGCCGTCATACCTACGCTCCCTGTTCGGTTCCATAAATATATCTTCATAATTTAAATTGTACAGTTAAGAATAAACTAGACCACCACATAACAGAGCTGACCTTTATTCAAATAGTAATGGTGCTATCTTGTTCCGAGGTATCTATTTTTAAAAAGATCGTTCAAGAGAGTCTCTAGTCCTAAATAGCCGAAATCTAAGCTGCCTCAGATTATGGGGCTAGTAACTCCCTCAAAAATTAGTTATGGCTTTGAACTCGAACTAGTCAAAATAGCAGCCTCTTTTTTGGCTTCATTTAGCATCTTTATAAAATCATGGTTATTATGAAACAGTGCTACGGCCGCTGCCGCCACAATAAATCCGGCGTTTACATCACTTTGCCAATGGAAGCCACAAATAACACGAGATTGTCCATATTCATAACCACGCTTAAAGATAGCTTCTTTTTTTTTCGGGAAAAGTTCGGCTAGAATTAGCGCTGTAGACCATCCGTAGATAGTATGCCCTGAGGGGAAAGAACTATTATTAGCTAATTTTTCTTCATCATCTGGAAAGCAGGTCACATTTTTCTGGCCAAAATATATAAATGGACGTACACGATGATAATAGATTTTGACATAAGCTGTAGAGTCAGACAAATCTTCCTTTATTTTAGATAACAACGCATAAATAGTTGGAGTATTCTTTTGACTAAAGGAAAAACCGAGCGCCTTTTTAAAAAAATCTGGCCAATTAGCATCCACATTAGCATCAAAAATAGCCTGTTTCCAGCGTTCTGAGCCGCGTAATTCTCGGGTCTGTTGATATGTAGTTTTATCAAGCTCAAAGGCGAGGCTACCTTCTTGGGGGGGCTGTGGCAAAAAGATGAAACTTTGGGGAATATCCTTATCAACTAAAAAACTTATAGCTTGGGCTGGGGTAGCTAAAAGTATTAACTCACATAACAACAATGATAATAATTTTTTCACAAAAAGCCTCCTTCTATAGTTATTAATAAAGGTAAGTCACGGGTATAGATTCTGACATCTTTATTTTATTTGTATTATATCAGAAAATTTGATTTTGGTGGTTATTTTTTTATATTAAATAAATTCTCTCGTCGATTGACGGCTGGGGAGAGTAACTATATTATACATTCGTCAGAAGGAATTTCATGAGTGGGTTTTTTTGCACATCAAATGAAACTAAAATCGCGTTTAAAGAATATTCTATTATAACATAGTATAATTGTTTATAAAAATAAGATAATTAATTTTTTATTAATTTTTTTCAACTAATTAAAGTCTTGATTAGTATTTTGGAACTTTAATTAGTATAATGGTGAACGAATGATTTTGGTTTAATCTAAACTTTTAGTAGTTTTTATTATAACATACTAAAATATTTATTTATTAACAGTATGTGCCCATGTAAATAATACTTTATTATTGACGTATACTAGATATTATGTTGTTCTTTAATTATGTCTTATAGATTCAATACTAAACTCTTAACTAGCTTCCGACTATTCTTTTGCGAAAATTATATTGGGAAAACGGAAAGGTCAAAAAAAAGAGTCATGACCAATCTTTCTTGCTTTATTCCTAGTAATATTAAAATGTTAAGATAAAACTAAGAATAAACTGGCTAAGCGCCTTTTAAATCCCGGTAATTTAGCTTATTATGATCTCGCCTTAAATTATGTCGAAGGTAGGTATGGATTTCTAGCCTATAAGTATGTATGTTCAATAGCCATAAAAGTCCAACTTAGAAATACTTTCCCTACTACAACTTTAGTCATAGTTAGTGTCTGGGGGATGTTAGGCTCTAAAAATATTAAAATTAGGAAAGCTTAAAAAGGTATTGATTGAATTGCCGCCTTGCATTTGATTTTAATTTATGGATTGGTTAAGAGTGGAAATCTACAATTGAGTTTCTTTGATGGAAAAAATTATGTGAGTTTAATACTCTAAATAATTTTCTGGGGGATCATTTAATTGCCTGCTGCAACCCTTTTTTATCTGATTAATTGCGTTTATGCCTGCTAAAAGCTTTTGAATGGCACTTAGAAAAATATGGAGAAAATTCGTAACCGCGTAGAGACCGGACGGTTATGGGGGTAGACGTTATAGGCCTTACCGTTGGCCGAGTCATAGATAAAGGCTACGTAAAAAAATAGTTTAGATTTAAAATTGAAGATAACAATTTTTTCTCAAAAAGATAAAGGTATTGTTGCGGAAGTTATTCTGATAGTATTTATATTATTAGAACTTCGATTACGCTGGAAAAAATAAATACCGAAGATTACGTTCGCAATTATAAAAAACTATCATAAATTGGATGAGCCTTTTGTACAATAAAAAGTACCGGCGAGAAAATCAGACTAAATTAGCACTATACAAAATTGAGAGTTCGGACGCATTTATTTTTGCGCATGTTAATTTATTATGTTAAAGGGTACATGGGTGAGGTTTAACGAGAATTAACTTTTGTCGATGGAGAATTAGTTTAAAAGTAAACCTGTGATTTTATAGCGCTAGCACAAAGCTTAGACAACGTCAAATAAAAAACAATAAAGATAATGACGAAGGATTGATTCTCTATTTTTACTTTCGCTGGTGTCGTGAATAATCTTGCTATTATCGACTTTAATATATTTTAAGTAAATTGTAACGCGTAGAATACCAACAAAGAACTTTCTATTTTCAACATTATTACTT
>LQAA01000054.1 GCA_001577715.1 Candidatus Adiutrix intracellularis
GACGTTATAGGCCTTACCGTTGGCCGAGTCATAGATAAAGGCTACGTAAAAAAATAGTTTAGATTTAAAATTGAAGATAACAATTTTTTCTCAAAAAGATAAAGGTATTGTTGCGGAAGTTATTCTGATAGTATTTATATTATTAGAACTTCGATTACGCTGGAAAAAATAAATACCGAAGATTACGTTCGCAATTATAAAAAACTATCATAAATTGGATGAGCCTTTTGTACAATAAAAAGTACCGGCGAGAAAATCAGACTAAATTAGCACTATACAAAATTGAGAGTTCGGACGCATTTATTTTTGCGCATGTTAATTTATTATGTTAAAGGGTACATGGGTGAGGTTTAACGAGAATTAACTTTTGTCGATGGAGAATTAGTTTAAAAGTAAACCTGTGACTTTATAGCGCCAGCACAAAGCTTAGACAACGTCAAATAAAAAATAATAAAGATAATGACGAAGGATTGATTCTCTATTTTTACTTTCGCTGGTGTCGTGAATAATCTTGCTATTATCGACTTTAATATATTTTAAGTAAATTGTAACGCGTAGAATACCAACAAAGAACTTTCTATTTTCAACATTATTACTTAGGCTTCGCTCTACCAACAAAAAATTCTTAAACTAATTCAGTCCAGAAATCCTGTCTATTAATGGTACCTAATTCTTAACAACTAAATGAAAATATGTTTAAATTAAGGTATCAAGGAGTGGAATTTAAATTTAGTGGTTAATATTATAGTTATGTAATATAAGTATATTTTTTTAGTGCCACTGGAAAAATTAAAAAGATAAAATTGCTCCTGTCGAATGTATAATTAAGCTAAGGGTTATCTCCAGAGGTAGAATGAGTGTGTTATTTGTAATGACAGCTGATAAGTTGTAAGTAGCGATTTTTAGTTCGTCCGGCTAATTCGTCAGGATCGGCTCGGTATTTAGGTAGGAACATTAGGACCCGACCTAGTTCTACCTACTATTTTTTGGCTTTTTCGACTATTGAGTTAGAATAAATTTCAAATTTATCTGAAGGCGTCGCCAGTAGGTGGTCGCTGGATCGATTAGGAATTTTTCATGAGTGCTAAAATTTTTAGGTAAAATTTCCTTATAAAGCCTCAATTTAAAAGTTTTCTCTAGAATAGATGATAAAATAAAAGTGGCGAAGCAGACCGAGGAAGTTATGAATGTATCAATAAGCACTATAGTTTCGCATTTTGATTTATTAGTCAGAAGCGGGACCATCTGGTTGATGCTTTTATGCCGATTGGGTAGGTAGTTGCTAGCATAATTCCAGACGAATTTAATGGTAGCCGCAAGTCGGTCCGCTTTCCGAATATCCGCCGAGATCGCAGCTATGATTTAATAATGGTATATGGTGTTACACCAGTTAAAGTAGGAAATGGCGGGGATTACCGGATTTTTTAGAACATGGAAATTAGCCGGCGGTAGGGAATAGGCGCTCCCGCTCGTATGGCTACTCGAATTGCGCCAGCTAGGCTGATATTACCGGTTATGGCTGCCAGCAGGCATATTTTTTGTCTTTGCTTACCGACTCATCCGTAAACGAGTTAATGTATTTTTTCAATATTAGTTAGTTAGCCGCCAGGTCTGCTCATAATTTATTCTTAATGAACTCCACTATTTTTTTCGTATTCTTACTTACCGTGTCTACATAGTATCCACGATATCGGAAGTGCCTGCTGCTATATTTATATTTTAGGTTGGTATGCTTATCAAATATAACCAGTAAGTTTTTACCCTGTAGATAATTTATTACCTTTAATACATTGTACTTCGTTAATATCCTCACAAACATGTGAATATAGTTAAGATAGCACTTAGTCTCTTAGGGTTAATTATGATTAGGAATGAAGGCTGAATTAGTGTATCTGTGGTGGTGGGATACCTAATATAATAGTCCTGAGGAGTGTATCCCATAAGTAAAGACGTGATATATGCTGATGGACTATAGATGAATGAAGAGATAGTTTTTAATATTGAAGTTATTTTATGCTTTTTGTCATAGTATTTCGAGTAATTGGTAAATGCTTTGCATGGTGAAGGCTATCAAATTAAATATCATCAAAAACGCAGTGAGGGCTTTCCCCGTATCCGAAATTATATTTTAGATTGTATCTGTTATTTTTTAAGATATTGAATTTATTTTCTATTTTTAATTAATTGTTGTCATCTTTGAGTGGGCTTTCAACATTATTTTTGGAGAGGTTAAAGTTGGTAATGAAGCTGCAGGTCTAAGCCTTTATTTTATTAGTAAGATCTGTTATTTCAAGATTGATACAGTTTGCTTTTAAATAATTTTCGTTATCACGAATTGGAATTCCTTCTAATTATTTATCTTGATATTTTCTTCATCCTTTACCTAGAATGGGGTTACCCAAAGATAAACCGACTAGCTCAACTTCAGAAAGATACTTTTGTAGAGTTTTGTGGTTGAAAGGGTTATAGGTAAAGATAAATCTAAACTTAGACTATAAAAAATTTTGCAGAACGGCTAGTGGGCATAAGGTTTGTCACCCAAAAATAGGGGGCGTAGTTTTTAATTTTTGAAGCTTATAATATTAAGTTAAAATAGATAGTTATAATTTGTCTAGTATTTAGCAGGTATGTTTATTTAAAACAGTTGATACGTTTTGAAAACAGTTTATAAGTTGGAACGACCATTATAGTCCTTGAAGAGTGCGTTGGTGGGCCAAAAAAGGAGGACTTTGCATGAAAAAAGTAAAAAATGCTGTCAAGCATATGTCAGATATGGAACAATGAGTATTATGGCCGAAACGTTTGTTCGGTGTCTATTCAACCTGCTCCCGAAGCAAGGATATATATTTATTCAAATGTCATATGAATATATTTAATATAATTTAAAATAACTTTAATTATATTTCAATAGACTCAAGATAAAATATGCTAAAATAAAAACTATTATCATTATAGAGTTGCATTAAGGGTTAAGAAGTACAGTAAATCCTTGTTTTTCTTTAAAGTTGGTGACTAGCAGTATTTGTAAAAATGATTTTGTTTCAATGATTTGGTTAAGTACCTTTGAAGACCGTGACCGAGATACGGACGCTGGAAGGTTTATGGTGCGATTTTATGAGCCAGTAGAATGATATAATTATTTGGTTAAGTCAGGTCCAAAAAACCCTACAATTTTCTTTGATCTTATGATTATTATCTGGATTTTGTTTATTAAATGTGCTATAAGCGGAAAATAAAAAGCAATGGGCGAGGCGCTGAAAATAATGACGGGTGCTAACCATAATTGCCAAATGAAGTATGACCCGACTCAACGGCAATTCGTGGTTTTTTTGTTGGTCCATTTTATTTTCTGGATGCTTATATCCTTTACTCGGGATATCCCTCATTATGACAGTACTGAAGCTTTGACCTGGGGTTTAACCTGGGAATGGGGCACGAATAAGCATCCACCGTTGTCAAACTGGTTGGTGGAGGCGGCTTTCCGGGTTCTGGGTGACCCAGCCTGGGCGGTTTATCTGCTAGGTCAAATTTGTGTTATGATTGCTTTCATTTTTATCCACCGGTTGGCACTTGGCTTCCTAGCACCGGAGATAGCTCTTTTCTGTGTGCTATTTTTGGAAGGGACGATTTACTATAATTTTAATACCCTCGAATATAATGTTAATGTTCTATCTCTGGCCTTAGTCCCGGTTATAATCTACCTTTTTAAGCAGGCGTTGCAAACTGGCCGCCAGCTTTACTGGTTAGCAGCGGGTCTTAGTGGTGGTTTTGCCCTATTAACTAAATATACTAACGGTCTTGTTTTATTGGCTCTGGGGTTTTATCTTTTGCTTACTTCAGAAGGGCGGGCTCGGTTGAAAAGTTTCGGTCCTTGGCTGGCCGTCGCCGTGGCCGGTTTCTTGTTTCTACCGCATGGGTTGTGGCTAGCCCAGTACGATTTTTTGCCGTTACGTTATTCGCAAGATAAGGTTTCGCCGATTTCCTTTCATTTACTAAAAAATGCGCTTGAACCACTCCGGCTGCTGGGTGCTCAGCTTGGCAACGCCGCGGTTAGCCTCAGCCTTTTCGCTTATCTCTATTTTCAGACTCCTGCTCCGCTTCGGGGGGGCTGGCGTTGGCCGGATTCTTTTTTAGCCGCTGCCGGGGTTTTACCATTGCTCTTCTTGTTGGGTATTGTGGCATTAACCGGAATTAACGCTTCCACCAAATGGGCCTATGCTTTTATGGGTTATTTCCCTTTACTTCTATTCATCGTTTTTCCCGTTACCCCACCGCTTGAGATTCGACGGCGCGCTATTATTCTGACTTATGTTGTGATGCTAGCTTTTGGCCTGGGTTGTCTAATTAAAAATGTTGGCTTCACTGCGGCTACAACTAATGTCAACGGTCGATCTTTTGCCGTTGCAATGAAGACGGCCTGGACTAGTGAAACGACCGCCCCGCTCCTCTATGTTGGCGGAGCTATTCATTTAGTTTCGCGTGCTTCCACCTACTTGCCTGAACGGCCGCGTCCCTTTTTTGATATGGATCCAAATGTTACGGTTTGGGAAGATGAAAAGAAAGTGTTGGCCACCGGACTTCTAGTTCTAGCTAACACCTCTGATGAATATGATAGCTATCAGCGGAGATACCCGGTGCTACCTAAAGCTCGGCACCTAGCTTTTCCCTTGCGCGCCCCCTTCGGTCGGCCAGCGGTGATTGATGTTTATTATGGAATCATTAAACCAGAAGGGGCGCCGGAGAAATAACATGCGTGATACTTTAAGTATAGTGATATCAGCCTACAATGAAGAAGAAAATATTAGCGAAATTTACCGTCGGTTGAAAACGGTGGTTTCATCTCTGTCGTTACGGGTTGTAGAATATATTTTTGTAGATGATGGTTCGACCGACCAGACTTTCAACTGCTGTCTTAAATTGCAGGCCATCGACCCCGAAGTCAAAATAGTCCGTCTATCCCGAAATTTCGGGCATGAGACGGCCATGACGGCTGGTCTGGATCACGCTTCCGGTGAAGCTGTAATCTTTATTGACGCCGATCTTCAGCATCCACCGGAATACGTTCGGGATATGGTAAGGTTGTGGCAAAATGGACACGATGTCGTCCTGACTCGGAGAATAGATAATGAGGCGGTTTCACCTCTCTATAAATTGGGCGCTAATATTTTCTATTATTTATTAAACGCCCTCTCTGATACCCCTATCCCCGCTAATACTCCTGATTTTCGTTTGCTTGGCCAAAAATATATTAATTTTTTAAAGTCTTTTGACGAAAGAGACTCTTTGTTTAGAGGGGCTCTAGCCTGGGGTATCTCGGTGAATCACTTAGCTACTATTGATTTTACGGCCCCCAGGCGTCTGACCGGAAAATCCAAGTACACTTTATTAAAAAGTCTGCGGTTAGCTTTCAACAGTATTCTGCAATTCTCTGTTAAGCCGCTTTACCTTTCTATGTGGCTGGCGGCTTTAACTGCTCTTTTCGCTCTGGGTTTGGAGGTTGATGTCATCGCCGAAAGATATTTACTGCATAATCCGACACCTGGCTATGCTACTATCGTTATAACTACTCTCATTATGGGTACTATCAATCTAACCGTACTTACGATAATAGGCGCTTATATTGCTAAAATCCATGTCGAAACTAAAAAGCGTCCTCTTTATCTAGCCGATTTTATAACAGCGGAAAAGCCTTTGGAAGGAGAGGCGGCGGCTGAACCGGAGCATGTTACGCATAATAGTTAATGGTGATGATTTTGGCGCCAGCCCTGGGGTTAATCTAGCCATTATGATGGCCTTCCGGAGTGGGGTGTTAAATTCGGCTAGCCTAATTATGAATGCGTCCTATGCCGGGGAAGCCCTTCGTTTGGCTGCTGAACACCCGGCTCTGAAAGTAGGTATTCATCTCAACCTAACTTCCCAGGGACAAGAACGCTCGCTGGCTAGTCCTCGCGATATTCCTTTGCTTACCGATGGCGGCGGACGTTTCAGGTACGGCTTTCTCGATCTTTTACGGTTGTCCCTAACTAATAAAAGGGAATTGCAAAGGCAGGCTGAAATTGAGATGCGGGCCCAGATTGATGGAGCTTTAGCGGCCGGCTTAAGCCCGGCCCATCTTGATTCGCACCGTCATGTCCACATGATTCCGGCCCTCTTTGAGGTGGCGCGGAAACTAAAAGAGGCTTATCGTATTGAGCGTCTACGGAATGTTAATGAAAAATTAGGGGCCACTTGGCGAGGCTCCAGGCCGGGATGGTCTTTACTAAATGGGGGGATGGTTAAATTTATAGTACTGAAGATTTGTTCTCGCTTTAATCATTATGAGGGCGAGATTTATTTTTACAGTATCCTTCACAGCACTCGCCTTTTTGGCCGGAGTATCTCAAGGATAATGCTTCCTCCGCCATATCGGGCTGTGGAGATCTGCTTCCATCCTAGTCTTATTGAAGTCGACCGTAGTATCGGCGACCCGGCTTTTGCCGACTATCATCTTTATTCCTTTGACCGACAAAAGGAATTTGAGGCTCTCTTGGAGGCGCCTTTTTTGGAAAGATTTCAATTCGAAAATGAGTCTGGTTTATGAACAAAGTTAACCTAAAGCTAAAATTATAGAATAATATAAATTATCGTAAATGGTTGAGCCATATTTACCAGGGGAAGCGTTGGACTAGTTGGAGTTAGGAGCTCTTACATAAGATAAATTATTCAAAGTGACCGAATATTTTGGTTTATCGTAGTGACTACTATCAGTCCTGCTAGATTCTAAAGAGCGGCCGCGGCTGGATCAGGAAGAGGACGTTCTATTAATTACTATCGCTGTTTCGTTTAGGACGGATCCTCATTTTGATTCGTGATTTAGCTTCAAACTAGTAGATTTCGTCCTTACCTGGGATTTATTGGTGACGATCTATCACCGCTTAAAACTGGCGTGGGAATATTTAATTTGATTCTTCTCTCATAAATGTTATTGGAATGGTAATTGCCTAGCTTTTACCCCATTTTATGCCTTGGGCATCGGTTATATTAAAAATATAGAATATTTGGAGAAAATAACCGCCGAAGCCGAGGATTTTCTCCGGTATTTATCGAAAAATGATTTTCTTTTGGGGTTTCTTAATATAAAGAAGTCTCTCATCACGGTTGCTGTCGCCTTGAAATCTAACCATGCTATGTTTGAAAGATTTAGGCAGCTTGAGTTGTTTAGTTTGACTCTGATCGGGTATGGCTGAAGTTTTCAACCGGTTTCTTTTAAATATGGACGAGGTTCTGGTAGTATTGTTTTCAATAATTTTAATTCAGGACCACACGCTCCGCGGGTAGTTTGTTCTATAAGGGATCGGGATGGTATTACCCGAGGGTTTGCTGAATGGTTTATCAAGGGCATTCCGGTTACAGGCTTACCCCTAAAGAGACTATTTATTTTTATCTTTGTTTACTGATTTACCAGTAAACTGGTTAATATATTTCTTCAATAACAGTTAGTTAGTCGTTAGGTCTTCTTATAATTGATTCTTGATGTAATCCGTTATCCTTTTCGCCTTCTTACTTAATTATAACTACACCATATTTACAACATCAGAAGCACCTACTGCTATACGTGTACTTAAGTTTAGGATACTTATCAAATAGTAGCAGTTAGTTTTTATATTTTAAATAACCCATTACCTTCGATATACTGTATTTTATCGGTATCTTCAATAAATATGTAGAAATGATCAGGAAAGTACTCAGCCTCTATTATTTCTACTCCTTTTCTTTCAAACAAGTCATACAATGTTTACCTAATAAGGAAATAGAAGCTAAAGAATATTAGGTTTTAGTTAGCTCGGTTGAAAAATTAAAAGGTACCCGGTTAAAAGTCTAAAGCAGAAAAATTTTTAGACGGCCTTTTTATTTGGAGCTTTAATAGCTTGTTCCTCAGTCCGATTAGCATTTGTTTAAAAACTTTCTAAGTGAACAGGGATGAATTAGAATAAAGCTAATAAAAGTACTATATTTATTTTTATAAATTTACTTATCTCACTGCGACAAAAGTTTTTAATTTGCTTCAATCCATAAATTATGTCTAGTAAAAAAAAATTATTTTTGAATAAAATCTTGAGATAACTAATAAATATTTTTAATTAGTTGTGAAACTTTGGGTTGATTAGCATTCATCAGGAGGAAACTCACAGGTAGATTTTTTGTTCACTATATAAATCTAAAATTGTACTTAAAAGAGTATTTTTATTAAAAAACATTGTAATTATTTATAAAAATAAATACATATTTTCTAATTTTTTTTGAATAACCAAAAAATTAATTAGTATTTTAGGAGCTCGACTAAGATAATGGGGGATAAAGGAATCTATATTGGTGGATTAATATTATAATTATGTAATGTTATTATAAAACTATAGTACCGTTGGAAAAATCAAAAAAATGAAATTGTTCTTGACGAATGTATATTTAACATAAATTAATATAAATTTAGGTATGTTCCAATGGGCTCAGTATAAAATATACCAAAATTTGGAAGCGTTACGAATTAGAACTAGAGCTTGATTTTTAGTCGACATGTGTTATATTATAAATAAAAGTTTTGTTCTAATTCTTAAATTTCAGGAGTAACTATGCAAGATTTCACCCATTATACGCCTAATACCCCTCGGCTAGAAGTTACTGGTCGCACCAACATTTCTAGTGAAACC
>LQAA01000055.1 GCA_001577715.1 Candidatus Adiutrix intracellularis
CAGGTTTTGAGAGCCGAAGCAGCTCTCAGCTTTAGTTCGGTTCGCCAGGGGGGACAGAAAATTTAAGGGGAGGCTGGTTTCATTCAAGTTCAGATTTTCTAAGGTGATCAGGATTTCTTTAGATTCAGGCGGGTCAGTTCCGGGATATAGCTTAGTTTTAAGTCCTGTAGTTGGTTGTGCTCTGCACTAAAAAATGCAGGGTGAAGTTTGTCGGAAAAGGCTAGTTGGGTGAGTGTGCTGCCCCACACCTTCAGTTCGGTTAACTTCGGGGTTTTTTACCTAGAGGCTACTTTTGTTAGTCGGCTGTAGGCGAGGAGGAGCTGGACCAGCCGAGGGTTGGCCGAGAGAGATTAGGCCGTTCAGTTTGTTGTTTATAGTTTTCAGTTTCAGCAGTTCTTGGTTGAGGGTTAGGGTTAAGGCTAGTCAGTTAGTTCATGGAGACAAAGATGGTGGTGAGGCGGAGGTTAGTTAAGAGGTCGAGTTTGGGTTAGACCGTTGCTAGGGAAGACTAGTCGGCTCAGTAGGGGTGCTCTCTGGACATCTAATTTAACTTAGCCGGGGTTAAGAGTTGTTAGGCTTTCCAGGGTTGAAGCTTCTGTTAGATTCAGGTTCCGTAAGTTATTGTTGGGAAGGTTAAGATATTGCAGAGTTGTAGGATTGTTGAAAGCGACCATCCGCTTCAACCTTTGATTAATTAGATCTAATGCGATGAAAGTCACCGGCCGGATGTTATTAGAACCGGCTCCCGACAGGTCAAGGGATGGGTATTTTCGTCGTTCAGTCGCGTAGTACGTTTAAGCGGTTCAGGCCGGTTATATTTTCTTAAACTCGAATGCGGTTGCAAGCTATAATATCACCTTCGCTCAGGTCAGAGTCAGTGAGTGGTAATTGGGGCTGGTTAGAATGTCTACTCTGAAAAAATTGCTCGGGGGGTCGCGGGCTGGGGCGGGGGAAAATAATGGGCGGCTATTAAAGGTTCCAGATAGTCCATCTTTTTGGCCTAAGTTCTTCGTTAGTATTCGGGCTGGAATATTTTGATTTACTAGGGTGGGCAATACTTTAAAAGACAACACGGCGACGGAGTGCGCAGTTGTGAAGATTAGCGTCGGGTAGAAGGCTAAAAGCGGAACTAGCCCTATGTTTAAATTTGGCGGGGGCCTTCGGGGAATTGACGTAAAAAAAGAAGGTGGTATTCCTCTGCGCTTAAATGGCGGCGTAGGCAGAAGGCGATAAAATCGAAGAGGCGGTTTAGTTCGTCTGGTTCTAGACGGGGCAGAAGTTTTTCCATTAAGGCATCATCGGAAAATTTTTGCAAATAAACCTTCAATGTAGCTAAATCCGTAGCTTTATCTAGACCATAGGCCAGAGGGCCGGTGTAAGTTTCTACGAAATCATGGTGATGCTGTCGTTTAACAGTCATAACTTCCTTTAATTCTCCCACCAGATAACTTTCCTAAATTTGGGTTAGGCTTGTGGGTTTTTTTAGTGAGCGAAGGGTCTTTAGGAGGATCATCGGGGGTACCTTCGCTCCATTAGTTGTCCCCGTCGTTTTTAACTTCGTCGTTAAGCCTGAATTTTTAAGTATTAGGTAAGTGAGCATCTGATCTAGATATGGGCGCAGGCGGTGATATTTTTTCCTTAATCGTGAACGATAAAAACCAGTCGGGAACGGTAGTAACTTTGTATTGAAAGGTTTTCGTTATGCCGGTGGGGGTTAAGTAGTCATTCAGAAGAATCAAGATTGAGGCTCCTTCTTTAACGGGAATGGTAGTTCAGAAATTCTGGTATTCGGTCCATTTAGCGGTGCGCCCGATGCCGATGAACTCTTTTCCTCTTTTTAGATAGATGCCTTTTACAGAGGCGGTCATGCTCTTCTCCTCATGATCAAATTCATGATTAATATTGGTTCAAAATTACCACAATCCAAGCTCTTTACCAAGATATTTATTGGTTTTTAGTACCCCCTCGTCGGGCTTCAGGGGTAATTTTCAGGTTAGATCTAGCGGACTGGGCGAGTTTAGTTTTTTTAGGCTGGATCTCCACGCTTTAATATATTAATTTAAATGTATTTTCAAGTAGGTAGTAAATATTAATAGGTGCGGTTACTAGGTAGAATTTATAGATTAAATCAGTACGCGTTATCTAATTTAATTCATTTTCGTTAATACAGTTGGACTTGAAGGAGTAGAGAAAAATTTCAAGGATTCTATTTTATTGCATGAAGAGGAAATATTTAAAAAAAATTTCTTTGTTACTACCGTTCAAGAAAAAACATTATCTTTCCAACTAATTCTAAGTTAAGATCATTGGGGCAGAGGCCGTTGATCTCGGCCAGTAAATTTAATTTTTTGGGCAAATAGTCATAAGTTCTAGAGCTAAACTTGCCGAAATTGTCGGTGTCATAGTCGCCTTTTGAATAAAAGTAGGTGTCACCTTTCAGATCTTCTTTTTCGGTAGTAAGATCGAGATAATTTTTAAGCTGAAGTTCTACGATTAATTAAAGTTATTTATTTGCTATTTCGAGATATTGTTTTAAAAGATAATATTTAGCTATTAGATATAATTTATGGATTAGAGTAGATTAAAGACTTTTTGTCGCAGCGGGATGAATAAAGCTATCTAAGTGAATGTATTACTTTTGCTAGCTTAGTTCTTAGTATCCCTGTTTACTTGGTAGGTGTTCAAACGGATGCTAGCTAGATTGAGAATTAAGCTATTAAAGTTCTGAATAAGAAAACTGGCTGATTTTTTTACTTTAGGCTTTTAATCGTGGATCTTTTAATTTTTCAGCTGGGCTAACTAGAGCCCGATATTCTTTAGCTTCTATTTCCTCATCAGCAAAGGGTACTCTCCGCTAAGCCTCCTAAATATACCATTCAACTTAATAAATTAACATACACAAAAAGATATGAGTTCTGACTTTTTGTTCAGACCAGTGATGTACAGGCCGTATTTTTATGTCTATACCTTTAATCGCTCTGAAAGCTCGCTTTACTTGGGAGAGATTTTTGTAAGTACGGATGCCCTTTTCCGGACTCATTTTATCTTTATTAATTGATGTTCTAATTACATAGATTCCATCTAACATAGATTCTTACTTTATATTAAAAATATGGCGATGGAAGTTGAATAAGAGTTTACTGGTTTTAAGAATAAAATAATTTTTAACTTTTTTTAATTTATCTTTTCCCTGATAACTAATCCTATGGTCTCTTATCCTTTTAAACGTTCGGCTTCAATACCAACTCTGATTTACTCCAAGTCTTCTTTAGTTGCGGCTAGTAGATCCTACCTAGTTTTGGTCCGTTTCTTAGCTAGAAATAGATTATGGTAGGCTATCAGTCTCTATCCTGGATATTCGTCTAGTGCTACAAACTCAAAAAGATCTATTTCGGTAAAAAGAGCCAGCTGTATTTTATGATTATTAAGTAATTCCCGTATAGATGTAGACTTCAGGGCGTTTATCCAGTCTATATGTTTCATGGTTCGCAGAAAGGTTATATTTTAAGTCTCTAACATCCCTCGGTTACCTACTCTGCTACTATTTTATTCAGCCTAAATTTAGCCCTAACTTTTTCAATCATTGAGATAAATATGGCTGAATCAGAGGCATTACACGACTAGGCCTTGGTAGATATAAGTCATCCATCTCTATATAGTTAGTAGACTATAGTTTAATTAGCGCTTATTTTTCTTTTTATGACGTGAATATCCGAAATGCCCTAAAGGGTAATATTCCCCTTCAATATAGCTTGAACGATAGGTTGTAAAATATGGTGTTCCCGTTAGGAAGGTTACGTTTAGTCAGTTTAGCTTCAATGTTTTCTTGCTCATTTGTTAGCCAGTCTATAGCTGCGTAAAGCTCATTATTTGTTAGTATTAACGATATTTAATTCGACGGGTAAGATTGTTTATTGTTAGCTAATCGCAGTGGCTAATTTGCTTTTTGGATATAGGAGATGAGAGACCACCACGGTGAAAACTAAATCCCGCTCCTTAGACGGACGTGAGGAAATGATAGAGGTTAAAGCAAGCTTTTTTATAACTATTATAACCACCAAAATATAATTATGTTATTTATAATTGATGATTTAGAAGGCTTCCCCGGCGGAGATAAAAGATTCACCTTTAAGCTATCTTTTAATGAGATTAATAGTTTCCGAATCGAGATAAGGGAGGTTAGCTAGAGCCATTTCTTGACTTTCCCATTATCCCAATAAGATTCACGCAGAAGAACCGCCGGGGAAAGGTTACGATTTAGAATGATATCTATAAACATGATTATTGTAATATTAATAATTGGACGTCTTTTTACTTGTGGAACTTCAGGTTAGTCGCTGATAGGCCAGGCTATAGTCGGGGCAGATTAGATCGGCTGGGGATAGTTTAAGCCCCCGCCCGCAGCGGTAAATCCAGTCAATCAACCGGGGGGGGGACCCGCCATTATCAGGGCATAATTCAAGACATCACCAATGACTATCATTCCGTCTCTGATTAGGAATTGGGTTCCCAGAGTATGACCGTAAACTTAATGGTGTTGGCTTTGAAGTTAAAACCCTAGTTCTGATCAATATGGTCGGTATTTGTACTTGCGATTGATGATGATTCGGGGGTTGATGCCATTAGTAAAAATTATGTTAAGACTGCAGAAAACGTTATCTCCCAGAATCCCTTTTACATAAACCGAAATATTATTTTAAATTTTTACTCCTCGGCCAACCTTGAATCTAGTGGTCACCACCGTATTCTAACCCAGATTACACTGTTACCTTAATAATAAGTATTTCAGCATGTTATATAAATATAGCTTTTGAAACCTGGAATGACAAGTGCGCCCTCTTTAATAATAGTTATGGGATGGATAAAAATTTCCTTAGCCGATTTAGAGTGATTATAAAGTGGGTGGGAAAGGTCACCAGCGGTCAGAGAACTTAATAAGACTTTCAAAATGATGAGTAATCTACAGAGACTTTCATCTGCGTTGGTAAAGGGGGGGGAAGAGTAGAGGACATCTTTTCTTTTTCTTATTTTTCTTAAACTTAAACGGTGGGTGTAAAGATGACGTAATGGCCCCAGAGCGTCCGCTGCGATTAATTAGCAAGGTTTGATGAAGGTCAGAGAGGGCCAGGGGCTTATAAAATATAATCCACCGTCAGGGTCACAAACCTAAGATAGCGACTAGACTCCGCAATTTCTGACCCTCGGCTACAATTAGGGCCAAGAGCTTTTCCACGAAAACAAACCTACCGGAGGTCAAAGACGCCCAAATTAGAGTGAGATAAGTTACCGTGGGCATGGCCAAAATTATCTCACTACCTTGGGATTAACCAGAATCTGATTAAAGTTCAGAGTGGACGAAGGCCTGAGGTGAATAGCCGTCATACTAGTGGCTAGAGTCCAACTTTTATTCAATATGGACTAGTGGCACCTAGAAGCATAAAAATCCTTACTAAAAGGTGTGCAACCCTAATATCCGGCCACGACCATTACCCTAAGGGGCTTATTTATGTTCATCTTCCATCACTTATAGAGTCTTAAATTTTATTTCCGATCGACCTCTTCGAAGTCTGCGTCAACCACGTTGTCATCGGCCGGAGTGCCGCTTTCAACTCCACCATCAGGGCTGGCGCCGGGCTGGTTGGAGGCCTGAGCATACATCTGTTCGGCCAGTTTGTGGCTAAGGGTTGTTAGAGTCTTAATTTTAGCCTCAATTGCTGTTTTGTCACCGTTTTCTAAAATGCTTCGGAGATCAGCTACGGCCACTTCTACTTCACTGCGCATGGTCGCGGCGACTTTATCGCCTAAATCAGCTAAGGTTTTTTCGGTACTGTAAATTAGTTGGTCGGCATGATTTTTAAATTCCACTAGCTCTTTTCTAGACTTGTCTTCAGTTGCGTGAAGTTCGGCATCTTTGATAAGCTGTTGAATCTCCGCTTCCGATAGACCGCTAGAGGCGGTAATTTGGATGGATTGTTCCTTGCCGGTGCCTAAATCTTTAGCTGAAACGTGAACGATGCCGTTGGCGTCGATGTCGAAAGTTACCTCAATCTGGGGGATACCGCGTGGAGCCGGGGGAATACCCACTAATTCAAAGCGGCCCAGAGTCTTGTTGCCGCTGACCATTTCCCTTTCGCCCTGTAATACGTGTATGGAGACGGCCGGCTGATTATCGGCGGCTGTGGAGAATATCTGGCTGCGGCGAGTTGGAATAGTAGTATTTTTTTCAATGAGTTTGGTGAAAACCCCACCTAAAGTTTCAATACCGAGGGATAGGGGGGTCACATCGAGAAGTAAAACGTCTTTAACGTCGCCTTTTAGCACTCCGCCTTGAATGGCTGCGCCCACCGCCACTACTTCATCAGGGTTAACGCCTTTGTTGGGTTCTTGGCCGAAAATTCGCTTGACCTTTTCCTGAACCTTAGGCATCCGGGTCATACCACCGACCAGGATAACCTCATTAATGTCTTTGGCTGCCAAACTGGCGTCTTTGAGAGCCGTTTGACAAGGACCGACAACTTTTTCAATGAGATCATCCACCAGAGCTTCCAGTTTAGAGCGGGTCAGCTTAATATTTAGGTGCTTGGGACCGGAGGCATCGGCGGTGATGAAGGGGAGATTAATGTCGCTCTCCATGGCGGTAGAAAGTTCCATTTTAGCTCGCTCAGCGGCTTCTTTAAGACGCTGCAGGGCCATTTTATCGCCTCGGAGATCTAAGCCAGATTCTTTTTTAAATTCGTCGGCTAGCCAATCAATGATGCGTAAATCGAAGTCTTCACCCCCTAGAAAAGTGTCGCCGTTGGTGCTTTTTACTTCAAAAACGCCGTCGCCTATTTCCAAAATGGAAATATCGAAAGTACCGCCACCTAGATCGAAGACTGCAATTTTTTCATCTACCTTTTTGTCGAGGCCGTAAGCTAGAGCTGCGGCCGTAGGCTCGTTAATTATACGGAGAACATTCAGACCAGCGATTCGGCCGGCATCTTTGGTAGCTTGGCGTTGGGAGTCATTAAAATAGGCCGGAACGGTGATAACGGCATCGGTTACGGTCTCGCCTAGATAATTTTCGGCGGTCTCGCGCATCTTGGATAGAACCATGGCTGAGACCTCAGCCGGACTATAGAGTTTACCCCGTACTTCCACGGCCGCATCGTCATTTTCGGCCTGAATTATCTTGTAAGGCACGATGTTTATATCTCTTTTAACCTCGGCCGAGTTGAACTTACGGCCAATGAGGCGTTTGACCGCGAAAATAGTAGCTTCGGGGTTGGTAACAGACTGGCGTTTAGCTACTTGGCCTACTAGTCTTTCGCCCGATTCAGTAAAGGCCACAATAGAAGGAGTGGTGCGGTTACCCTCAGTGTTATTGATAACCTTGGGATCTCCGCCTTCCATGACGGCTACGCAGGAGTTGGTGGTGCCCAGATCGATACCGATAATTTTAGACATAAATTCCTCCCAGAAAAAAATATTAGTTTCGCCAGTCTGAAAGAGCTGGCGATATTAAACTATAAGGTTAGGTTGGGTTGACCGCCGCGGCCACAATAACTTTAGCCGGTCTGATTAAGCGTTCGTAAAGAGAGTAGCCGGGCTGAACCTCCTGGCTGATGGAGCCGGCCGGAATTTCTGTTTCCGGCGCCTGCCCGATGGCCTCGTGGAGATTAGGATCGAAGATCTGACCGCGTTCAGCCGGCACCACTTTTAACCCATTTTCGTTTAGAACATCTAAAAGACCTTTGAGAGTTAATCTAACTCCATCTGCCAGACTTAGAGTTTCGGCCCGGGAATCGGCTTTGACGTAACTTAGGGCCAGAGTTAGATTATCCAGAACTGGGAGCAGGCCCCTAAGGATTTTTTCCGCGGCAAAACGAGCCTGTTCGGCCCTTTCTTTCTGAAAACGGCGGCGCATATTTTCTGTCTCAGCCGCGCACCTTAGGTACAGATCCTGAAACTTAAGAGCCTCTTCGGCCCAGTTCTTTTCCCCGGCGTTCTCAGTTGAGGTCTGGGGCTCCATTTCCTCCTTTAGGGGTACATTTTCATCAGTCATAAGGCTCCCTCTGGTCAGGCTCTTGTGAGGTTAATTAAAGCATGTTTTAAAATTAAGACCGCCCGGCCAATTTTGCAAGGGGCTGACTTATTTTAAAGTTAGCTAGAATTCCGCTAAATATATATAACATTTAAAATATCACTGTAACTTAAAAAGTTGCGGGGTTCTAGTTTTTTAAAATTTTATAATAGCCCGGGTGGTGTAATCCACCATAGGGATAATTTCGGAATAATTAGGGCAATAGGGGCCTATGACGTCTGGATCGCTTATCCTATGGTTCTCCCGATGATAGAAATTAAGAATATCAGAATTAGGTCGCTCAATTTGGCGGTAGCGGCTTTATAATTTAGAAGGATACGCACCTAGCCGGCTTTGGTTACTTCGTTTAAAAGAAACATAATATGTTGGTTATTTTCAAAAACGGTAAACAGAGCCCGTATAGCTTTTGTTTTCGAAAAATTAAGATATCCTAAAAGGTGCTACGGCCTTCTAGATAAATAAATTCATTACTTTCAACCTTTTCTAAGGTTCACAGGAGGTCTGAGCTAGTTTTAAAGCCCAGACGAATAACGTATTAAAGGCTTCCTTTTCCCCGGTCATAGTTTCAAAAAGGTTGAAGTAAACTTTGGTCAGGGCAGTTATAAAGTTTTAGCGGCTAGATAGCTATTAATTTAGTTAAGTTTACCCTGGTTCAAACCCTCGGTAACACTTAAAATCTTATTATGTATCAGGCTGTTTCTCTCGACTGTGGTGGCTAGAATCTTAAAGGCGAACAGCCACACGAAGATAGAGATATTTCAAAGGTAGCCTTTCCAGAGTCGAGGCGATTATCACATTTATATAGCGGATAATATTCAACAAAATTTTTAAACATAAGGATAAATAGCTTCAGTTCGGGGCTAGTCATCGACCAGCTGTTAGTTAATTAAAACGTATATTTTATCGGAAAGTTGACTCATGATCAGGATTTCTTCTGTATAGATTTTGAGGCCGTCCTCGGTCGGGATACGCCTGGTAGAAGTGTGAGGTTAGGCCAGGAGAAAATTATTCCTTCCGATTTAGCTAAAAAAATTACATCGTGGTTAATGACAGACTTAGTCGATACTGTCTGACTAGAGCTTCGGAGGCAACTAGTTCGGCGGTCTGTATATAATCTTGCATTATTAGTTTCAGAATATTTCTGAAACGCAGGGACAAAAAATTAGGTATATTACCGATCTTTATCGTTCTTGATTGAATCATTCTTGAAACAACATAAAACAATAAAATTAATGTCGTGAATATAATCATAGAATCTGAAGTTGTCAAGGTCAGGGAAGGAGAAAATAAAAGTCGCAGCCGTGTCCGGTCGCGGCTTTGTTGTGTACTTAAGTTTTGAAAAATTACTAGTCATATCGGTAATAGGTTTTGTTTAGCTTTAACTCTAGATCAAATAAATCTTAAAGTTTTAAAATGATGAATATTTATCAATTACATCAAGAGGATATAAGGAGGATATTAGAATAGGCGAGAGAAGTTTAGCCTATACGAGATGAAAACGTAAGTATCACATGGTATTTACGTCAAAGTATTATAGGCAAGTGATCTATAAAAAACTCAAAGCTGATGTGGATAAAATATTGTGTAAATTATATTAAAGGAAAGATTTGGAAATAATAAAGGCCGAGTGCTGTCCTAGTCATGTTCATATGTTTGTGAGGACACCGTCAAAATACAGTATGTCAGAGGTAATAGTTATTTAAAGAGTAAAAGCTAATTGATGATATTTGACAGGTATGTCTATCTGAAGTATAGGTATGGGAACATACACTTCTAGTGTTGTAGGTATTATGTGGATAGGGTAGGTAAGAATGCGAAAAGGGTAGTGAAATATATCAGAGGTCAATTACGGGAAGACCTGACGGCTGATCAACTAACGCTGAAGGATTATATTAACCCGTTTATAGGTGAGTCGATAAACAAGAGTAAGAAGAGATAGCTCCTTTAGGAGCAAATCTTTGAATATAATGCAATTGATAAATTATTTAATGCGTCCTCAGGCGTTACCAGATTATTTTTTTATAGTGTTGAGTAGACCCACTCGCTGGGCGGGTGGTTTTGACTTAAGTGGAGACTTCTCTTTTAGCGCCATCGTCAACAATTATGTTAGGAATCGCTGCTAATTTGCCAGTAGTTCTTGCTAGTGGCACTGTAGTGGATATGTAGAAGGTGATGGGATTTTTAGTCCAGGGGGTTACCCAGAAATTTCTCATAAAGAATAATGATTTCCGGGTCTTCGTGCGATTTTCTCATGGGCAGCGAGCGGGCGATAGTTATTTTTAGATTTTGCGATATTCGCTGTGAACGTAAATATAACCAGCCTTGATTTTGAAGACGAAGCCGGTTATTGTGGTGCTCTAAATCAGTTTAGGAGCTAGTTGGGGCCTAGAATGAACTTGTCTTTGAAAGTTTCTGGGCCGCCTTCATCGGTGTTGTAGACGGTATATTTTGGGGGTTAGGGATACGGAGTAAGTATTCCCATTCGCTGCTGATCGGATAGGCTACTTCGCTGCGCTCTAAAAGCTTAGCTTTTTTAACTTTATCTATGACTATTTTCGAAGTCATTCTGGTGGCTTTATTTAGAGTGTTGTAACCGCTGATGTCTATATAATCCGTTACCAAAACAGAGTTTATCTTATCGGCGCTGGCGGAAACAAGAGATTTTAGTTTTGATAAATCATCGCCCCCCTTAGATTCAGCTAGCTGTCACGGTAGCTTTTGACTAGAATTTTAACTTTTTCTATGGTGATGTGACTATAAACATCGTTACTAATTTTGGCTATCGGGCCAACGTTACTAGCATCTACGTAACTGATGCGTAAAATATTAAAGTGGTTGTCGGCTGTAGTATCGTTAATCTTGATGCCAACGGTTTCTTCGAACCATCCGATTAATTCATCGGTCGCTGTAAAATGATAGGGAGTACTTTGATAGATTTTAGTTTAGAAATAGAATAGCGGTATATTTTTTAAAAATTAATGGCTGTTTTAGGTAAGAGTAGCGAAGGGTTCAGGCTCCAATGCGATTTATGAGGCGACCGGTGGTGTTTAAAGTTAATCATAGAAGGCTGATGAAGGGTGGGCTTATTAGTAGGGGCTAAATGAAAAAGACTAGCCAGGGCTGTTTGCTTGGCTCTAGCCTGCAAAGTTTCCCGTAGGGTTATCTGTTGGTTTCGCAGAAATGTAAATTACAGGAGAACATGTTTAGTGTTCGAAAATTATGTTTGTTAGAAGCGTTTTCTTAAAAATTCATTTGTGTTACTGAGAGTAACCAAAATTATATAACCCCAGTAAAAAGACTAGGATAAAGCTTATAGAGCTACGAAGAAGATTGCTTTTATTAATATAGTTAGTATTATAGTTATAGCGCGTAATATATTAACGCTGAGGTGAGCAGAATCACTCGGTAACTCACGATCGCCAACTCAAGAACTCGCAAATGATTCAGTTCGATCAACAATCAGGCTGTCTGTTGATGGCTTCAATTCCGGAACTTCAACAGTATTTTTTTAAAGGCTTTTAATTTTATATCTGGCCGGTGCTTTGATAACCTTAATTGGGCCCAGGTATATTTCAGGTTAGCTCTAGTATACCCGAATTTTACTGGGTATTGAGACTGGTGACGGTAACTCTGGTAATACTCCAGGTTAAAGCTTGCCTTGATCTTATCCTTCATCATCTTTATTTCTAAAGGTTTCTAACATAGAGGACAACTTTTAAGTACTTCATTATCATTTGTCTGAAAAATAATTAGTTTGAACTCGGGTTCAGTATTCTCGCCCGCCACTAGCGAAACTAACTTAGTTTCCGTTGCTAAAATTAATTCAATTTTTTCATCATTACTGTAATCAGTACTCGCCAAAAATAGTTCAGGTTGAAGAGTTTTATTCTCAGTATATTTAATTTTAACTTCCAATAGCGGTCGCTATAGTAATTGTTAAAATATCTATTTGTTTGTAATATATTATGGCCATGTAGATGATATTTTGCTATTGATTTATATTAGAAAATTGGGGGTACGACTAACGTAATGGGGAGTAAAGGAATTCAGTGTAACGAACTAATGCTATAACTTTATAATATTATTATAAAAATTAACAATACTAGAAAATTAAAAAAAATAAATCTACTCCTGATAAATATGTGACTTATATTTACCGTCGATTAGATTCAGGGTAATTTTAATCTGGTAGTTTTAATTTTGGTAGTATTTCATGGGGAAGTTTTCTTTTTTAAGCACCTTTATAGATAGTATATATAAAAAAGTACGTTCTTGCTAAAATAACAAATAAAGTTATATCAATATTATAATTTATTAACAGCCTAAATCAGCTAAAAGAAAGCTTAAAAGCATGAAAAAGGAAAATTTTAATGTGACCGGGATGACCTGCTCAGTCTGTTCTGCCAGAGTGGGGAAGGCGGTGGCCAAAGTGGAGGGCGTTTTTGAAGTTAATGTTAATCTTTTAAAGAATAGTATGAAGGTTAATTTTGATGAGGCGGTGGTGACTACGGCAAAGATAGTAGCTGCGGTGGAAAAGGTCGGTTATGGGGTTGCCCTTACTAATTGTCCTCAAAATGATCTACCGCTTCCTTCTGCTGTTGTAGAGTTTCAGCTTATGAAAACACGTTTGTTCGTCTCCATTGTTTTTACTGTGCCATTATTTTACATTTCTATGGGTCACATGTTGAGCTGGTCCTTACCTGATTTTTTAACCGGGGTAGAAAATTCGCTAATTTTTGCTTTCAGCCAGTTTCTTTTGTTTCTTCCGGTTCTGTTTGTCAATTTTAAATTTTATCGGGTTGGTTTTAAGGCTCTGTTCTCTGGTGCGCCTAATATGGACTCTCTTATTGCTCTTGGATCCGGAGCGGCGGCGTTTTACGGTCTAGTTGGAATTTATGGTCTAGGTTACAGCTTGGGGCATAGCGATTTTGATATGGCGCACCATTGGGTTATGAACTTGTATTTCGAATCGGCTGCTATGATTCTAACTTTGATTACGGGGGGTAAATTTTTAGAGGCTAAGGCTAAAGGTCGCACTTCGGAAGCCATCAGTAAATTGATCGGTCTAGCCTCTAAAACTGCTATGGTGGAACGGGATAGTGGAGAAATAATTTTACCGCTTGAAGAAGTCCGGGTCGGGGATATTCTGATCGTTAAGGCTGGAGAAAGTGTACCTGTGGACGGGGTGATCGTGGAGGGTCGGGTCACGGTGGATGAGTCGGCTCTAACCGGTGAAAGTCTCCCGGTGGAAAAAGAAGTCGGGAGTTATGTTATTGGGGCTACGATTAGCCAGGCCGGCTATTTTAAAATGCGAGCCACCAAAGTTGGAACCGATGGGACTTTAGCCCAAATCGTAAAGCTAGTTGATGAAGTTAACGATTCCAAGGCGCCTATCGCTCGCCTGGCGGACAAAATAAGCGGATTTTTTGTACCTGTAGTGATAGTAATTGCGCTGGGGGCGGGAGTAGTCTGGTTTTTATTGGGGCAGAAGCCTAGCTTTGCCCTCTCTATTGTCATTGCGGTTTTGGTGATTTCTTGTCCTTGTGCCCTGGGCCTGGCTACCCCGACGGCTATTATGATTGGTACTGGTCAGGGTGCGGCTAATGGTATATTGATTAAGTCGGCGGCCTCTCTGGAAATGGCCTATAGCCTTACAACTATTATTCTGGATAAGACCGGGACGATCACCGAAGGGCGGCCGAAAGTGACGGAAGTAATCGGGACTCTTGATCGGGGTGAACTTATACGTCTGGTTGCTTCTTTGGAAAAGATGTCGGAACATCCATTGGCGAAAGCCGTGGTGTCGGAAGCGGAAAAAATGAAGTTGCCTTTGGCGAAAGTTGATGGCTTTGAACAAATACCGGGGCGGGGTCTCAGCGGTGAAATTGAAGGTCGGCGCTACTACGTTGGTAACGCCCACTTTCTAGCTTCTTTTGGTATCCCGCTTCGCGAGGTGTTGGAGGTGGGTGAAACTTTGGCCCAGGCCGGAGCAACTCCCCTCTTTTTCGCCGATGCTCAGGGGTTACTCGGTCTAATTGCCGTAGCCGATCCCGTTAAGGAGAGCAGTCGGGAAGCGGTAGCTGAGCTGAAACGCCTGGGGCTTGAAGTCATAATGCTTACCGGCGATAACGCTAGAACCGCGGCGTCTATTAAGGCTCAGGTGGGGCTTGATCGGGTACTAGCTGAAGTTCTTCCTCAGGATAAAGATCAAGAAGTTCAGCGACTTCAGGCTATAGGTCAAAAAGTAGCCATGGTTGGTGATGGGATTAATGACGCCATAGCCCTGACCAGAGCCGATATCGGCATAGCCATTGGTGCCGGGACTGATATAGCTATAGAATCGGCCGACATTATTTTGATGAAAAGTGATCTGCGGGATGTGGCGACGGTCATTCAATTGAGTCGGGCGGTTATTTGCAACATCCGGCAAAACCTGTTCTGGGCTTTTTTTTATAATATAATCGGTATTCCCGTGGCCGCTGGTGCTTTATATAGAGTCTGGGGTTTAACTTTAAACCCTATGATTGCCGCCGCCGCTATGAGCTTCAGTTCAGTTTGTGTGGTTTTCAACGCTTTGCGGTTGCGCTTTTTTAAACCGGTCTCTCAGAAGATTAGTTTGGTTTCGGCTGTTGCACCAGAGATATCGTCGGAAACAAAAAGGAGAAAAATTAGCGGTGCTTAAAAAAATTAAGGTTGAGGGCATGTCTTGCGCTCATTGTTCTGGGCGAGTGGAAAAAATTTTAAAATCTATTCCCGGGGTGACGAAGGCTGTAGTTAATCTGAAAGTCGCCACGGTTGAAATTAGCTTGGACCGAGAGGTTAACCTTTCGGTTCTGATGGCGGCGGTGAGTGAGGCTGGCTATAAAGTCTCGCCATTAGTTTAAAATTATCAGTGGTTATAAAAAAAGTAAAAGCTCCCGGTTAGGTGACCTTTATCAGCAGCCCATGGTCAGGTCTTATTAATCTTGCGTTATAAACTTTAGGTCCAAAAAGGAGATAACAATGATTTCATTGGTGCTTACGTTAACAGCGGAGGAAGAGCAAATTATCAGGCACAGAGGTATAGAAGTTTCTTTTAACGGTCGGTTATATTGAATACAATGAACCTGGATC
Source organism: Candidatus Adiutrix intracellularis (assembly GCA_001577715.1). Classification (GTDB taxonomy): domain Bacteria; phylum Desulfobacterota; class Desulfarculia; order Adiutricales; family Adiutricaceae; genus Adiutrix; species Adiutrix intracellularis. The sequence continues at coordinate 15,197 of LQAA01000055.1, forward strand.
TTACTTATGTCGTTAATATGGGTTAATTTTGTTTAAGTCTAGTTATAAGTTCGCTTTTGAGTGTGGGTGGTCGAGTTTTGATGATAAAATTAAGGCTATTATTTAGGAAAAATCCTATGTTGTCGGTCGCGGGATATAAATTATTTACGCTAAGTATGGTAGGCATCTCGGCTATATCCTTTGAGAAGAAAAGATGACATCCAAAGAGACCAGATTTTGCGTTAATTCCTTGTCTTTTAGCTTTTTAGTCAGCCGGTGAGCTTGATAAGGCTGAATGTCGAATTTTAAAAGTAGTTTAAAACAGGCATCAATTCAAGCGTTGTAGGTTATATTAGCGTAAAACATGGTAAAAAGTCTCAAAACTATCAGACGTAAATAAAAGGTTTTCTGCTGTATCTATCTCATTAAGTCGGAAGCGGCATTAGCCATAAGAACGTTAATCTTATTTACCAGGATTCCTCTCAGGAAAACTCGAAAAATTCGAAAATTTGATTTAAGATATCCGATAATTAGTTCTATTATACTACGTTATTTGTAATGTTTCTGTTTTTTTGTTTTCAAGCTTGCTAATTTTTTAACATTAATTTTCTAGTGTTAATATTTAGACTTCTTAAACTATTTTATGACCTTAATGAATTCGGTTATACATTTCTAAATCTAGTATATAGTTTAAAAATCTAGCTATTTGTTAAATTATATTGCTAAGCGTATTGCCATCGTAGATGTTTCTGTCAAAAAAATTAGTGGTTATAATCATGCTGTGAGCTTTAATTGCCACTATTAAAACTCTCGAATCAAACTTATATTTCTTGTACTTTTTTGTTTTTAGTTATGCAGAGTGTTTTTAGTTCATGTAAGCTGCAAGGTTTTTTATTTTTAGGTCAAAACATGATCGAAAAGTTTGAAATGTTCTTAATAAATTTTTAAATTAGCTAAGGTTTATAGATAATATTATCTTACAAAGGCGAGCCAGTACTTTTATTTATAACTTAAAATCACTTGAGAAGGTAATATTTTTTCCTTAAATATATAATGTTCAAAAGAACCTCTTTTTCAAGATTTTTTCTTTATGCAATAAAAGAGAAGCTTAAAATTTTTTTCGCTCCTTCAACCCAAACGCGTTGGCGAAAATAAATTAAATCAGATGATGCGTAGGCGCAGCCTATTGAAAAGGTTAGCTATCTACAAAAATATTAAAAGTAGGGATTGCATATCTACTCTTGAATGATTCAAGGATCCTTTAAAAAAATAAGTTACTTATGATTAATAACCCACACATTAAACGAATATTTTTAACTGGGAGTCCCTAGTTAGAATAGTACTTTTGAATCCTTAATTCTAAGAGATTTTGTGGTATTTTTTTAGTCAGTTACAAGTAAGCATCTTGAGGATTGATTTGCCGCAGTAATTCCTTCTTGAGCAAAATATCTTGTTTTAATTGTGGTTGTGGTCTTCTCATACATCCCTCGAAGAAGAGAGCATTTCGATTAGAATTTAAGATAATTTTCGGACTATATAGTTAAAAATATACTATAATTAATATACTTAATCAGTTAAAAGTAAGTGATTAATATATTTTGAGAACCAACTAAATAAAAGCCAAATTCATAAATTAGCAGTTCAAGTTGAGCGGTATCAGCCTGAACAATAGTATGATTATTCCCGTGTTAGAAATAAATGAAATGCGGCGGATTATTAAAAGTGGTTGGGATACGCACTTCGATCCGAAGCAGGTAGATGTTTTTTTAAGTTACCGATTAGTTCGTCCAGGTAAGAAAACTGTAATTATCTCTCCCAACTTCCTTCGTGTAAGAATATTTTCGCGTAGTTTAGGAAAATACGCACTAAAATAAGTGGTTTTTAGTATACTCCTTTAGTAAAAAAATTTGGCGGTTGATGAAGTTAATAGCTGATCCATAAAATATTCACGGTTTAGAATGGGGGCGGCTTCGATTTCCATAGCCAGGGCGTCTTGAAGTTGTACTCCCAAAGTCAGATTTCTGGTAGCCTCCGCTAGCCGGATGAAATTTGCTAGCCCACAGTTCCCGGCCCGTTCACCCACGCCTAGCAAAGTAGTGTCGATATATTCTGCTCCGTTTAGGGCGGCCCGGAGCGAGTTGGCTTCAGCCAGTCCTAGATCGTTATGGGCATGGAATTCCACTTTAAATCCATTTGGGACAAATTTTTTGAGTAAGGTCGGAAGGCGTCCCGGAGTCAGGATGCCTACCGTATCGCTGAGTCGAATGCGCCGCACTCCAAGTTCGCGTAGTGCGGTCGCTGCCTGGAGTAGGCGTCCGGATTCGGCTCTGGAAACGTCTTCCAGGCCGACGCTAACTTCGTGGCCCCAGCGGCGGGCCGCCTCTAGACATGTGATTAGGCTGGATAGAGCCGTTTCCCAGGATATGTTAAGCTTATTTTGGAGATGTATTTCAGAAACTGGTAGACAGAGATGGATAATATCCGGGCGGCAGGCGAAAGAGGCTTCTATATCTTCTAATTTGAGCCGATTCCAGGTGGAAACTAGAGCCCGCTGGCACACCGCCTTTATGGCAAGAACAGCTTCGATTTCCTTATCGCCCATGACCGGGGCACCGACTTCGATTTGGTAGATACCCGCCCTGTCTAGAATAAAGGCTAAACGTTTTTTTATTTTAAGGGAGAAGGCTAGCCCTGGCGACTGTTCTCCATCTCGTAAAGTTGTATCAACTAGATGTACTTGCTGTAGGTTCATTGGTCACTCGCTGGTAAAAATTGGGTATAAATATTTTTAAATTCATCATCGGTTAGGCCTCGAGCTAGTTCCGTAGATCTATTTCGTACCTCGACTAGAAGTTCGGGAAAGAAATTATCCGGGCAGTTTAGATTCATTTGATGGCATTTATATTTAATTGAGTTGCGGCCACTGTGGCGACCAACGTTTAGAAGGCGACTGGCCCCAACTAATTGCGGTGGAAAAGGTTCATATATGGCAGTATCTTTTAACAGACCATCTACATGAATACCAGATTCCACTGCAAAAATAGCTGGGCCTATCACCGGTTGAGTTGCGGCTACTTTTTTCCCGGCCAGAACTTGATATAGGTTCCTCATTTTTTTGAAGCTGCCTCCGTCTGGAGGTAAAAGTTTAAGACCGGCGATATGCCTGAATATTAGAATCGCTTCCAGAGCTGGTAATCCGGCCTCTCCGGACGTTGCGCAAAGTAGATTTTCCCCGCCTTCTTCCAGCCAGGCCACGCCCAGAGCCGTAGCGCAGCCCAGACTATCGCCAAAAGCTATTTCCGGGGGGCTACCGGCCCGAAGTTTAGAAAAAAGGCTTAAATAATCTCCTAAAAGGGCCTGGTCAAAACCAAGAATCGCCTCTGGCAAAAACAGGGAATCAGCTGCTGTTTTTATTTTTTCAACTCCTAAGGAAACCAGCGTGTTAATCCATTCGGAGCAATAATCTAAATCTAGCTTACAGTTGGTTTGGTGCAAAGCCGGTAGAGTCGCGTCAATAATAGATATAGCTCTCAATGGCCCAAGCTAGTAATCGCTTTGCGGACAGCTTTATCAACGGTTTCGTAGGTGGAGATTACAGCGATGCCGCGTTTGGTTAGATGGGTTTTAGGGGCTTCGCCTATGCGCATAACCACTACTCCGTCACAGTCATTAATTGTCTCCACCAGTTTGGCGATAAGTCCTTCCGGTTTCTGAAGGGCTGGTCCGCCATCCTTTCCGTATCTCTCCCCCCTGCTAGTGGAATTGATCGGACGGGTCTCTAAAAGGCGAATATTTTGACCGTTACTTTCATAAATATAGAAATGATCGGCTTGGATGAAGTGCTGATCAACTAGCAAGCCATTTTTAGAAGCTACTGCTATTTTAAGCGGTATGGTTTTCAGGTTCCCGATTTCAGACGTAGGGCTAGGGTTCGGACGGTGGCGGTGATAGTTTAGAGATTGATCATGGTCCAGAAGCCCTACGGCATCGGCCCGGCACTGTCGGCAGTGATGCATCTGTTTCAGATGACGGTCGCATCGCCACCGTAAGACCTGGTGTTCGATGTGGGAGATCGGGGTCATTCCCTCGAAAGTGCTGCCCTTGACGGGGATTAGCTGCATGATGTTGCTTATTTGCGCGCCCAGAGCAGCCACCCGTTCGATCACTTCTTCGACATGGGTGTCGTTAATTCCTTTCAGTAAAACGGTGTTGACTTTGACCACTAGCCCGAGATCAGCTGCCAGCTTAAGGCCGCTCAGCTGGTTAGCCACCAAAATTTCTGCTGCTGCCACCCCTTCATAGCGCTGTCCTAAGTAATCTGCATATTTATAAATGTGTGCGCCCACAGCCGGATTAATGGCATTGATAGTGATGGTTAGATGGGTGACGCCCAGAGCGGCTAGTTCGTTAATACAATGTGGTAACATTAACCCGTTGGTAGACAAGCAGAAGGTTATGGCTGAGTCCACCTCGCGGATCAGGCTCAAAGTTTTAACCGTCTCCTTGAAATTAGCTAGGGCATCGCCGGGACCTGCAATGCCCACTACGCGCAAATCGGGCCTATCTTTCTTAACGACTAGAAAGTGTTCCAGGGCCTCTTCCGGGCTTAAAAGTCCGCTGGAGACTCCGGGCCGGCTTTCGTTAGGGCAGTCGTAATCACGCAGGCAATAATTGCAGCTCAGATTGCAAAGTGGGGCTACCGATAGATGCAAACGGGCGTAGTTTCGAGCTGCTGCTGGGGAATAACAAGGGTGCTCAGCGGTTTTTTTTTCGACTTCCAGCCCGGTGGCGGAAGGAGGTTGGGCCAGAATAGAGTCATCCGTCTCGGTTTTATTCGGCCAGCTGTATTGGTTTCTGAGCTCCCGGCGGAAACCCTTCTTCATAAAATAGTTCCTTTAATTGGCCGCTTCGGTTCGAGCGTAGTGCCAGACTGGGCTGTTGGTGGAAAAATTCGTTTTCCAAGAGAAGTTTTTAATCAGGTCATAGTTAGTCAGAGGTTCTTTATACTTATACTGGTTATTGGAGCCTAGAGCTATTATTTTTTACCTATTTTATCTTGACTAACATTAAAGTTTTGCAGAGTCACTAAGTTACCGGTACTGCTTTTGGCGTAAATTGTTACTTCTCTTATGCCATTATCTTCTATTTTAGATTAAGTCTTGTTAGACTGCTATGTTTTTGGTTGAAAACTTAGCAAAATTCACTCGGGTTGATTAGGCTTAAGCAAAAATGAAACCACTTTGTAAAAATATTTTAATTACTGGAGGTTAAATAAAATTAGTTAGATTGAAAAAGTGTAGATATTAAATTGTCTTACCTTTAGGTAACTTTGAATTAGGGTTTAAAAATGTTTAACTACCATCTAGTTGTTTTGTTTAGAAACGGCTTAGCCCCAGCTGAGGTAGATGGCCCAGGGTAAAAATATTCAGTAATTTTTATTTCAGGGTTACGTGATAAGAATAAAGGCTGAATTAGTGTACTTGTGGTGGTGAGGCGTTTGATATGATAATCCTGAAGAACGCATCCCAGGAGGTGAAAATATGATACATATTGATGGATTAGAGACGAACAAAGAGATAATTTTTGGTACTAAAGCTGTTTTGTGCTTTCTGCCATAATATTTTAATTAATCAGTGATCGCTGTGTATGGTGGAGGACAGCAAATTAAATATTATCAGAAGCGCAGCGAGAGTTTTTTCTATATCTGAAATTATATTTAAGATTATAGGCTTTATTTTTTAAGATATCGAAGTCTTATTTTCTATTTTCCATCGATTTCTACCACATCCTAGCGAGCATTCAATGTTATCTTTAAAAGAGTTAAAGTCGGTAATAAAACTATAGACTAAAGGGGTTACTTTACCGATTATTTATACTAATCTTCCCTTCGGCCTTTACCTAGATTAAGTTTGCATAAAGACAACTCATTCAATTCAATCCTAGAAAGATATTCTTATAAAGTTTTATGACTGGAAAAGTTATAGGCAAAGTCTAAACTGAATTTAGGTTACAAAAATTTTTCATAGAACAACTGGTGGGCATAAGAGTCGTTATCAAAAAAAATTGGGCGGAGGTCTTTAATTTTTTAAGCCTGTTTATCCAATCAGCGCGAGAAGGTTTTCTGTTCGCAGTCTTGTTTTTTATTCCCGTCTTACGAGGTCATAAATTTGGGGGACAAAGGTAAGGTTGTTTTTTAGTTCAACGCGACAATAACAGTTCCTAAAAATCTGTAAAAATGTTCTGTTCTCCCGTCGAAATGCTTTTAGTAAAGCAATTTATACAATGTATTTTATTAGGACTTAGAATATTCAGATCTCTCTAGAGAAATTAAAAATATTGTCAATAAATTATTTAAAGATCCTTAGGGCATCTATCAGACGTAAGTTAGAAAGAATATTAAAAAATACTGAGTTTAAATGGGTGATTAGAGTTCCCTCCGACATCTGGTGGATACGGTTGCTCGAAGGGTTTTGTATAGCTTAAAAAAGTTTGCAAATTAAAATGATCGTTTAACCCTTGAAGAGTACGTTGGTAGGCTAGAAAAGAAGGACCCTGCATGAAAAAAATAAAAAATACCGCCAAGTATACGTTAGGTATGGAATAATGAGTATTCTGACCGAAATACCTGTCCGGTGTCTCTTCAGCCTTTTCTCGAACAAAGATATATATTTTTCCAATTATTTTATGAATATGTTTCAATATAAATTCAAATATCTTCTAATGAATTTAATACAAAATATGCCATAATGAGAATCGTTGTAGTATTTACATCGAGGTATCATAGACAAGGGATCTATGGAAAGCTCAAGGTTAATGTAGGTAAAATATTGCGTGATCTGTGTAAAAGGGAAAGCTTGGGTAGAATAGAGGTTAAGTGTTATTCTGATCATATCCATATATTTATAAAGATCCCATTAAAAGACAGTGTATCGGAGGTAATAGGTTATCTGAATGAGAAACTACATGTTCATTAGGAGGAATTTCATGATTAGATTTTTTGCTTATTAAACTAATCTAAAATCGTATCTAAAAAGTATTTTTATTATAAAAAAGTATAATTATTTATAAAAATAAGGATGGTTAGTTTTTATTTTTTTTGATTAATCAATTTTTGATTAGTATTTTGGAAACTCGATTATATAGTATGGGGAGTAAAGGAATCTATTTTAGTAGATTAATATTATATCTATATAATATTAATCTACTAAAATAGATTCCTTTACTCCCCATACTATATCCTTACAAATATGTAGATATAGTTAGGATAATACTTAGCCTATTTTAACATTCGAAGGCTTCTTTGACTTAGAATTAAAGCTAAAGAGTGCCTACCATCAGCATAGTCGATAGTTTTTTCAAGTTTAATTGCACAAGAAATAGCCCTTCAGGCAAACCTATGAATATGGTGGTACACTTGACAAATTACTTAGTGTGCCCTCAGGTGCTGCTATACCAACCCTGTATAGAAATAATTAAACCACCTGCTGAACGCGAGTGGTCCTAATTTATTTAAAGTTATAAAATAACTCTTTTATAGTCAGAGATGTACGTGGCTCGTTGGCCGGATCGATCAGAACAAAGCCCCCCGGATCTTAAGACCGAAACTGGAAAGTACGGCGAAGATAATGGAATTGGAATCAGGGACCGAAACTACGGCCACCTAGTAATCTTTCTGGCTAAATACTATTGCTTAAAGTGAATCTATAAGGACGAAACTTAAAATAATTTAGGGGTTGCCGGGCTTCAAGACCAGGAGTTTCTAGCCATTCGTTTCCGGCTCCAGAAGGGCTGGGAGCGGGTTACCGCAAGCCGACTTATTCCAGCGTGATATCCTAAGCTACCGACTGAAGCGAAACAATTAAAAACCAGAAGGATAGTGAATTTCTAAATAACTTTAGAGAGCCGGACCATCTAGTCCACAGCAATTTTTAGGTAACCAGTAGCCCTACCTTCGTAGGCGCGATTCCATTTATAGACACGGTAAAAACTAAAAAAAGGTCATGAAACGGATTAAAGCCCGATCCAGAGTTTCGCCCCGATAGGTGCCGGAAGAACTGATAATTTTGAAAACATAGAGCCTTTATCTCCGGTAGGTTCAAAGTTGAACCAAAGTCCGCTACCAGTTTGACGTCGTTAGCTAAGTTTAGGAGTAAATAGACCGTGGGATCAACCTTAAAAGAGTAACTTTAGCCGGGAATAAGTAGCTAGAATTAGCTTTTCACCTGTTTCCTGAATCTAGCCAAAATAAGGGTTAGCGTATTTTAGCCGCTTTAGACCCAGCCTCCGGGAGCGCCGCAAAGCGTCTAGACCCGCCCGCGCGGACCGTCGCCGAGTCGGAGCGACGGTCCTGACTGAAAGCGAGAGCCTTTTTATGAACCATACCCAGATTAACTCCGGCCAGGAAGAGCGGGATAGTTACCGGCGATCGAAATGCGGATTTTCGCGTAGGTTAAGATAAGATCGGAATTTTTAAATTTCAGGTTCAGGGCTAAAGTAATTTTTAAAAGATGGGAATAACTAAAGTCGTAATATGGACCTTCTCGGCGTAAGAATTGTTCTAAAGTGTTCCCTCGGTGGACTTTAAGCGTACGATAAACTACCTAGATGGAACTTTCCGGATCAGAGGTCCCCTGGTTACCAAAGGGGAAATCTAATTCAACGTTCGGATCCGCTGTAACCAGGGTTGGCTTAACTAGATTCTAACCTGCCATAACAACTACGGACGGAACGACCGGAGACTGGAGTTAGTGCCACAGGACTGCGACCGACCCGAGCCACCTTTTAGTTCACTTAGAGTCGTCCATAGATTTTTAATGTCTCTATGTGGACAGAAGATCGGGAGACCGGGCTCTAGGGTAGTAGTTGGAGTGGTCGCAGGAATAGGGATGGAAGTGGCATTCGAGGCAACAGAAGCAGTAGCCGGCAGATTTAGCTTCTAACTAGGGGGAATAGCGTTGACGTCTTTAAGATCCGCGTTGAAATTTTGTACTAACCGAAAAAAGCTGACCCCAATTTATCCCTAACCAAAAGTCTACGATGCTTTAAAACACTGGTCAGATTATCATTCCTAGCCATCTAATATTGATCTACGGAACTACTTAACCTCTCAAAATCGTAAACGGGTAAGTCTTTGATAATGATGATAGCGAGTGTCTAGACTCCCAAAGGACCGGCTAGAACGTCCGCCAGAGTCAAAAATATCGGAATTGCTAAGTAACCGGATTCAAGATCATGTATCATTGGTTACTTCATTGAAAAAATCAACATCATCCATGGGAACAGCGGCGTTTAATTTCTTTCCCCGGTTTTTGTCTAAGATTGTTTTGAGATGTAGCAGAGTGGGTGGGTGGGGGGGTGGGAAGTTGAATCGGACGGGGGCGGCTGCCGTAAGGATAGCGCCAAGTCGAAGCGGACAGCAAAAATCGCACAGAGAAAGGCGTCAAGTCTCGGCTGTACCCTTCAAATAATAGCTTTTTTGTTTAAAGCTCCAATAAACAGAATCGACGGGCGAGTTAAATTCATAAATATAGATTAGGGTTCACCGGCCTCGGCTGCGTTTTCCTAAGTTATTTTATTTATTAGAGCAATAAACTAGTGAGTATTTTAGGTATTTTAAGCCTAGCTCTAGTTGATTCCGGCGTTCTCAGTGATAATAGCTCCCGTCTAGTTTATCAATAGTTTTGATAGTTTAGCTGAAAGCCTGACCAGAAGCGTTAATTTTAACCATAGCTTGGGAAAATTAATCCATAGTTCAGTTGACGGCTAGAATATGGCTTTTAGTACCCCTCAATTGTGGTTATCATAGAGGCTAAGTTAACTGTAATATTATTTATAAGAACTAACCCCTGATTAATGCGGTTGATGTTGCTGATATGATGAGAGCAGTATTTTTAGTTGTTTTCACCGAGTAAACGATGGTGTGGATAGGAGTGCACAGAATAAAAGTTAGTGTAAGATCCGACTAACTCCAAAGAGAGATTAATCCGATCGCCATTAGGTCAGTAATCTAGCAGCCGCTCGGCTTTGATCCTGAGCCAGGGATTTTCCACTTAGCGACCATTCTTCTGGTTCAATGCTACAGAATTACGGAGAACCGGAACCAACTCCAGCCTAAAGTTTTTATTCAAAATCCGTATAATATTAACCCTAAGATTGATAAACTCTAAAAAGATGAGCACGGCCAACAGGAGAAGGACGAAGCCAAGTGCAAATTTTGGTACTTAGGACTAATCGCTTTACAATTGGTCGAGCCTCAAATCAATCTGCGAAGCGATTTCATGCTTCTAATGACTAAAAATTAACTTACTATAGCTGAGATGGTTTAACCACTAAATTTAAGAGTTTATCGGGAACATGAATTTTTTTAACGATGGTCTTGCCTTCTAGCCACCTGGCCAGGCTGGAATTGTTAAAAACCAGCGGTTCGACTTCAGCCTGGGTTAACCCAGCTGGAAGTTGCATCCTTGCCCGAACCTTACCACTGATCTGAATGACATATTCCACGTTGATCCGGACGACGGCCGCTTCATCCCAGATCGGCCACCCGCCCCGGAAAACTGTTTCTGCGTGACCTAACCGCTGCCATAACTCTTCAGCCATATGGGGGGCCAGAGGAGCCAATAGTCGAATAACCACTTCTGACACAGTTTTATTTTTAATCTGGTTTTTAGTGATGTGGTTGACTAGTTCCATGAGCCGGGCGATGGCAGTGTTATAAGAAAAACGAGCTAGATCAGTTGTCATAGCTTTAATAGTACTATTGAGCGAATAGAGGGTCTCTGGGTCATCTAAGGGGGTGGAATCGAATCCGTTTTCGCTGGGTAGAATCGCTAACCACAACCGATCCAGAAAAGACTTCATTGCTCTAACCCCACCTTCCCGGAAGTCACCACCCTCTAGATAAGCCCCCATAAACATTAAGTACATGCGAAAGGCGTCGGCTCCGAACTCATCGATATAAGCGTCAGGGTTGATAATATTACCCCGGCTTTTAGACATTTTGGCCCCTTCGCTCACAATTAGCCCGTGGGCTACAAAACGTCGGTAAGGCTCGTCAAAATCTAGAATACCGCACCAATGCAAGGCTTTGCAGAGCCAGCGGCTGTAAAGCAAATGCAGCACTGCATGCTCGTTACCACCCACATAAAGATCTACAGGTAACCATTTTTTGAGGCGAGCTACATCAAAGGGCCGGTCGTTGAATTCGGTGGAAGGGTAGCGGTAAAAGTACCAGGCCGAGCACAGGAAATTGTCGGATACATCGGTCTCGCGGGTGGCCGCTCCCCCGCAGTCAGGACAGAGAGTGTGATAAAAATCTTCATGCCGCCGTAAGGGAGATAATCCGTGTTCATCGCCATTAGGCCGGTAATTTTCTAGAAAAGGTAGAAAAACCGGCAGGTCTTTTTCCGGAACCGGAACTATACCGCACTTATCACAGTAAATAATGGGGATGGGTGGACCCCAGTAACGCTGACGGCTGACGCACCAGTCTCTTAAGCGATAGTTTGTTTTAGTCTCGGCCAGGCCTTGATTCGCTAGATAACGGATCACTTCGCGGCTGGCGATTTCTTTAGTCGGGAGCTGATCAAAGCGGCCGGAATTAACTAAGGTTCCTTCACCGGTATAGGCGGAATTAAGTTTTTCCAAGAGTCGACCGTCAGGCGAGATCACCTGACGCAGAGGTAGGTTGAATTTCGCAGCGAAGTCGAAGTCACGCTGATCATGGGCTGGGACGGCCATGATGGCCCCAGTACCGTAGCCCATCAACACATAGTCGGCGGCCCAGACCGGAATAGTTTCATTGTTAATCGGGTTTACGGCGTAAGCCCCGATGAAGATACCGGTCTTTTCCCGTCCCTCCGCTTGGCGATCAATTTCCGTTATTTTAGCTGTTTTATCTCGGTAGGCGGTCAAAGCAGCTTTTTGTTCCGGAGCAGTTATTTTATCCAGCAGGGGATGCTCGGGGGAAAAAACTATATAAGTAACCCCGAAGAGGGTATCGGGGCGAGTAGTGAAAATTTTAAAATCCGGCCCGTTTTGAATACGAAAGACAATTTCCGCCCCTTGGCTACGACCGATCCAATTGCGTTGGGCGGTCTTGGTGCGCTCGGACCAGTTAATGTGGTCCAGCCCCTCCAAAAGCTCCTTGGCGAAAGCCGTAGTCTTGAAATACCATTGCTCCAAGTCTTTTTTTGTGACCTGAGCGCTGCAGCGCTCGCATTCGCCATCAATAACCTGTTCGGCGGCTAGAACTGTTTGGCAATCGGGGCACCAGTTAACCGAGGCTTTTTTTTTGTAGGCAAAACCATTTTTATAAAGAGTTACGAATAACCACTGGGTCCAGCGGTAATATTCGGGAACGGTGGTATTAATTTCCCGACTCCAATCGACCATGAGACCAATTTTTTTTAATTGCTGCTCGCGGAAGCGCTCTACATTTGTTGGCACCATTTCAGCCGGGTGGCGTCCTTGCTTCAAAGCAAAATTTTCCGAGTGCATACCGAAGGCATCGAAGCCCATGGGCTCGAAAACGTCATAGCCTAACAGGCGGTGGTAACGCCCCTGAATGTCGGAACCAACGAAAGCAAAAACATTACCGACGTGGAGCCCTTCAGCCGAAGGATATGGAAACATCATCAGATTGTAAAAAGGCCGTTCCGCCTTATCCATATCTAACTGGTCGGCGCCCTGTTCCGTCCATATTTTTCGCCATTTGGCCTCAACGACATCCGGTTTATACTTGCTAACCATAAACTTTCTACCTGCCTCTCTAATTCCGGAGGTTAATGGACTGTCCTTCCGGTCAATGCTTTAACGTTTTAAATCCACCCCGAGACTCCACAAGATCATAAAACAAACCATCGTTTATGGCCTTAGGGCGTCCACTGAATACGGTAGGGTAGATTAGACAGTAAGAGCAATTCAGAATAAACACTCGAAGGCGGAGTAATTAATTACGTCGATGTAATTATTTTGTCACTTTTATCGTTGATGTAACAAAGGCATCTAGGAATTATTAATAAAAATGCTCATAGAAATGAATGAGCTGAACTACTAATATTTAATGGTAGATGCTTCTCATGTTAAATTCCATCTATAATATTGCGGATACTAAAGACAATAATCAATATATAAATTTCACAAAAGAGGGTTTAACACAAAGATGTATTTAACCGTAGATATGCGTGAGTTTCGACCTGAATACTTCTTACACAGTATCTCATTGTTGAGTGGATTTATATTTATCAGCTAATTACTGAAATTAACGCTAAAAATTTACTTGTGAGTCATAACTATAATAGCGATTCAATTGTTAAAAAGCTTAAAACAATAGAATAACTATTGTAGTTCCACTAAAGAAAAATTACAAGATTCAACACATGTGTGCAGTAATTCCCATTTTAGGGTTACATGATAAGAATGAAGGCTGAATTAGTGCATTTGTGTTTGTAGGACGTCTGATGTGATAGTCTTAAGGAGCTTATTTCAGGAAATAAAGACGTGATATATACAACGGACTAGAGATAAATAAAGAGCTAGTTTTTAGTACTGAAGCTGTTTTACGTTTTCTATCATAGCATTTCGATTAACCAGTAAATGCTGTACCTGGTGAAGACCACTAAATTAAATACTATAAGAGGCGCGGCGAGAGTTTCTTTTTCGTATCCAAAATTATGTTTAGATCGGCGCTGTTATTTTTTAAGATATTGAAGGTCTCATTTTCTATTTGCCACTGACTTCTGATGCATTTGAGTAAGCTCTTAATATTATCTTTAGAAGGATTAATGTTAGTAATGAAGCTATAAATCAAAGACTTAACTTTACCAGCAGAATCTGTTCTTTAAAAACTAGCCTAGTTAATTTTTAAATAATTTTGTCATCGTGAATTAGAATTCCTTATAGTCATTTATAGCGATATTCTCTTCGGCCTTTATTTAGATTATGCTTGTACAAAAGTAAGCCATCTAGTTCAATTCCAGAAAGATATTCTTGTAAAATCTTGGAGCTGAAAGGGGTACAACTAAAGATGAAGCCGGACTCGGGCTATAATTTTTTTATAGAACGATTGATAGGTATGAAAGTCGTTATTCAAAAAAATGAGACCTAGTTCTTTAACTTTTGAAGTCTGCTTACCCAGCCAGTGTAAGGCGGATTTTTATCCAGAGTTATATTTTAACCCGGCGTAATAATAACGGCCCCTAAAAATCTGTAAAAATATTCTATATCCTAGTCGGAGTACTTTCTGATGGAATATTTCCAGTAATGTATTTTATAAAAATTAAAACACTTAGACCTATCTAAATCAATTAAAAAGCTGTCGCTAAGTTATTTAAAGAACTCCAGGGTATCCATTAAGCGCAAATCAGAAAAAAATATTAAAAAATATCGAATTAAAATAGTTAATTAAAATTATATTTAGCATATGCTAGATATAGTTAACAAGAGGAATTTGTACATTTTGAAAAAGAAGTTATAATTTGAAATGACTATGCAACCCATAGAAGAGGAAACTGTTTGGCTAGAAAAGAAGGACTCTGCATGAAAAAACAGGAAATATCCCTAAATATATGTTAGATATAGAATAATTAGTATTTTAATCGAAATGATTGTCTGGTCCCTCTTCAGTCTATTCCCGAAGCAAGGATATATATTTCTCTAAATAAGATAGTAATTATTAAATGAGATATAATTATATAAACACATAAAAATATGTTATATTATGGTTATGGAGTCAAGCAAACCGCAAGATGCAATATTTTAGGTTCTTCAGTATATGAATGAACGGGAATGTGCATTTAAAATTTTACGCACCGATAATATCTCATTACGAGTAGATAATGCTACCTTAAGATATAAAGTTACCGAACTAAAAACTGAACTAACTGGAGCCCAAAAGAATTCTAGTAACTCATTAAAGCTCCCATCATCTGATATTACTAACCCCAATCAATAAAAGAAGCGTAGCAAAAAATATAAAGTCGGAGCGTAACTAGAGTATGAGACTATTCCTGTACGCCTTTTACACTTAAAAAACTTGATGAAACCAGAATTTTTATCCCAAAGCTAAAAACCTATGGTTACGGTTAAGAGTTGATTGTCAAACTAGCTGAAGACACTGTGCAGCAAAAATCTAATTGGTTATTAATCTCTGGTGACTTACCGAATACCGTGGAGCCGTTTATTATTGTAAATGTTGTAAAAAGATTTATCGATGATTAATATCTATGCTTTATCACTAAAAATTTTCTTTAGTTTTGTTCTTCTCTTCTCAGATATCCGCAGAGGTAGCGATATTTTTAAAAACTTAACGTAAGTAGCCTAGTGGTATAACCAAGGAAGAGAACCCGAGATTAAATACAGAACTAGAAACTATCTATCTTCGCCAGAAAATGTTCCGCCGATCGCGGTCAAAACCTCAAAGCTTCAAAAACTTCGTCATCGCTTAGACCTAAAAAGGATTCGGATCTCTCTGAATTCTGATCTGGAAAAAGGAGTCCATCAATCACCCAGTCGGGTATAATTTAAACGAAAGATTGAAGACGATCTAGACCGCTAGACTATCCGCATAATTTTAGTTTTAAGTCAGGTTAGTTTTAGGCTAACTGTAATTCAGTTTAGACTTTGCCTATAACTTTTCCAGTCATAAAACTTTATAAGAATATCTTTCTAGGATTGAATTGAATGAGTTGTCTTTATGCAAACTTAATCTAGGTAAAGGCCGAAGGGAAGATTAGTATAAATAATCGGTAAAGTAACCCCTTTAGTCTATAGTTTTATTACCGACTTTAACTCTTTTAAAGATAACATTGAATGCTCGCTAGGATGTGGTAGAAATCGATGGAAAATAGAAAATAAGACTTCGATATCTTAAAAAATAAAGCCTATAATCTTAAATATAATTTCAGATATAGAAAAAACTCTCGCTGCGCTTCTGATAATATTTAATTTGCTGTCCTCCACTATTTTCGGACCTGCTTAGGTTCATGGAACTAGAGATCTAGGATATTAAATACTGAAAGATATTTCTCCTCTATTTTGGCAACAGGTTTTTGAGTTGACGGATTATAGCTCCCAGAGTCAGATGAGGTAGGGTAAGGTGCTCGTTAATCTAATTCCTTGCCTCTCCCTGGGGCTTTTCTTCGCCATTCGGTTTGTTAGGGCGGTTAAGTAAGGTCTAGCTGAGATGATTGGTTACCTCCCTTAGTCTCAGATTATGCCCATCAATAATGATATAATTGTTTACTCCTCTTTTCTTGGTTGACTATGATAGTTCGATAATATGCTATTAGCGTAGACCGATTAAGTTTAAATACAAGGTTAATCGTTGTACTTAATTCCAAGCCCGGCTAAAATAATTAGCCTTTAAAATATGTTGATCACTTAATTTTTGGGGTGGAGAAAATTTTTAAGGTTTCTAGTTTGTTTCATGAAGAGAAAGCGCTTGAGAGATAAGCTTCCTTTAATAGCATCGTTCAAGAAAAAAAATATCACTTTTTCAACTGGTTCTAAGATGCAATTAAAAGTGATAATTCGACGTTAGAAGGTAGTGTCGTCTACAGATCTTTCCTTACGACGTAGCAACAAGTAAGAGATAAAGAAAAGCATTAGAACGATTAATTTCTGTAAGGACTCTAAAAAGAGCAAAAAAATAAAGAAAACCAAGAGTTGTCTTAAGAATATTACTTTAATCTTGTTTCGTGAGATTAAGTAAAAAAATAGAGGTTAGTTTAGAATTTTATTAAAAGTAATTTAAGGTTATCGAGCGTATTTTAACCCACATCAAAAAAAAAAAAAACAAAAATAAAAATTATAGTTTACATAAGCTAAGACACTTTGCATAGCCAAAGGTAAAAAGCATAAGAAATATAAGTTTAGTTCGAAAGTTTTAATAGCGGTGATTAAGACTTATGATATGATTGTAATTACTAAAAATTTTATTTAAAATTTCTACGCTAGTAATATACTTAATGCTATAATCCAATAACTGGCTAGAAAATTAAATTATAAATTAGATTTAGGGATTTATAACCGAGATTATTGAAAACGTAAAATAGTTGAAGGGGTCTAAATATTAATATCAGAGAATCAGGATTAAAAAACTAGTGAACCTAAAAAATAAAAAATAGAAAACGTAATATACGGCGTAATGTAATAAAATCAGCTAGCGAATATCTTAAAACGTATTTTCGAATGTTTCGAAATTTTCTGAAAATACCCTGGGAGATGAGGTTAACGGCCTTATGGTCGTTGCCGCTTTTAACCTCATAAAATGGGTGGGGGAGGTATTTTTTATTTATATCTGATGATTTTGAGACTTTTAATCGTATTTTACGTCAATAGAATCCGCAACGTTTTAGTTAATGTCTATGCTAAAACACTTTTTAAGAAGCGACTAAACTAAAGTCGATTTGCGAATTCATCGGCGATCTTTTTTGGGGCGAGAACATGAGTAAAATATTTAAGACCGCCTTGCAAAAGGATCGTGTTTGGTTCTACAGAAAAAATTAACTGAAATAACAAATAGCTCTATTATTAAACTTAATGATTTATACTAGGGGCATAAAAATTGGCAGGAAGAGGTGCGGCTGGCGGCTGGTTCGGGGGAATATTTCAATGAGTAGTAATGAGGAAAACAGCGGCCTGGTGGGTGGTACACAACCCGTATTTAGAACCGGTACAGCGCCAAAATTTGCGGGTTTTTCGGGAGGGGGTGTGTTTGTAACAGCTTTATGAAACCTCTTATCGGCTAGGGTGGGCCGGTTCTAGCCGACCTGAGCCAGGAAATTTTTAATAGCTTTTGGAAAAGTAAATATATGTCCTATGTTAGGATTTAGAGGTGGGGGAATATGCGGTAAAACGTCTCAAGTGGGCTGAAGAAGGTCTTAATATAACTATTAAATAGTGATAGCTGGCTTTACTGGCTAAATAATTTGAAACTGATGTTATTAAAATTAGCCGTCTTTTGAAATGACTCCAATCGGTAGCAGCGGTACTTTAGTCTTCCGGAGGGAGCTTATGAATTTCTACTTTTTCTACTTTGCGGTCGTTGGCGGCGGTGATGCTGAAGAGAAGGTTAGCCCATTTTATCTTTTCTTTAACCTGGGGTATACGACCCACCTGGTTGGTCAGAAATCCACCCAGAGTGTCGTAGTCGCCCTCAGGTAGTTCCACCCCTAAATGTTCGCTTAGGTCGTTTATGCCTGCTTGCCCAGTAGCTAGAGTAACGCCGGGGGCTAGATTCACGAAGTGGACCTTTTCTTCGTCATATTCATCGCGAATGTCGCCTACTATTTCCTCGATGATGTCTTCCATGGTTACCAGACCGGCGGTACCGCCGTACTCATCCAGAATAATGGCCAGGTGATTTTTTTGACGCCGCAGTTCGCTGAGAAGGTCGCCTATTTTTTTATTGCCTGGGGTTAGAATTATAGAGCGGATGAGGTTTTGGGGGAGAGGCGTGGAGAGGTCTTCACCCCAAAGCTGCAGAAAATCTTTACCGGCTATAAATCCGACAATGTGGTCCATATTGCTGTCATAGACCGGTAGGCGCGAGTAGCCTCCGCTTAGCATAACTTTAATTATTTCGCCTAGAGACGATGATTTTTTTACCCCCACTATATTGATACGGGGGGTCATGATTTGGCGGGCTACCGTGTCGTTGAAGTCGACTACGCTTTGAATCATCTCGCTGGTGCTCTGACCAATGGCCCCGCTTTCTTCGCCATGATCAAGAAGAACGTTTATTTCATTTTCAAAAGTGGCCGGTGATAATAAAATTTTTTTAATTGCTCGCCAAAACCTGACCAAGAGACTTGTTCGGGGCGAAACGCCTTCTTCCAAAACTAGAACCTCCTTAGCTGACTGACCATTTAACCATTGAAACCCGCGTGTCCCAGGCAAAAAAAAGGGATTTCGGCAGGGTCGAAATTAATAACTTATTTATTATAACAAATAAATTCGTGGCCTTCAACTGGGTGGTACAAAAAAATAGGTGCTCTTAGTTCTTGAATTTAGGCGTTATTTTTAAATTTGTAATACCGGTGTTTTCATTAGTCTGTTTTCTTGCGTCTAGTTCCGAGCTTAAGTAGGAGTTAGAACACCGATTTAGAAATTTATTAAGAACAATTTAAGTTTTTAAAGCGTGTTTTGGCCCAATAACAAAGGGCAAAAATAAAACTTATAATTTACATGGGCTGAAAATACTTTGGGTAGCCAAAGATAAAAAATAAAAGAAATATAAGTTTGGTTCGAAAGTTTTAATAATGGTGATTACGACTTATGTCGTGATTATATCACTAAATTTTTGATTAAACTTTCTACGAAGATAAATAGATGTGGAAGGCGAAGCTTTATTTATAGTTTGTGACTTTGAGATTTTTGACCAGAGTTTACGTCAATAAAGACCGCAACGCTTGAGTTAATGTCTGTTTTAAAATACTTTTTAGGGATTAACTTAATATTTAAACGGATAAATTTTTATTCGACAGTAATAGCAGCTTCGGTGTTGTGTATGCTGGCCTTTAAGGTAGCAACGTCGGCTAGTTTTGCGTTGATTATGTCAGTTCATCCATAACGGGTTATGTAGCTCCCAGTAATGGTTTTTAATTAATTTTTGAGAGTGGCCCCACGCCTCCTGCTTTTAATCTTATGTTTGGCTTTGTTCTTTTTTTCTCAGTCGTTTGTAGGTTCGTTTGCAATTTTAGAAATTTATGGTAGGTAGTTTTATGGTATGAACAAGGGAGAGAAACTGTAATTGAGCGCGAAAGCGGGCCCCGCCTATTTTCCTCGCTAGGGGTTACTCGCTAAGTTATATGAATAGTTATTATAGCAGTTTATAAATATGATAGTTCCTTAAAGCTAATACCTGAAAAGGTTAAAGGCAGATTATCCATAATTTAGAGTGGATTGCCTCGGCAAAGTTTGGAAATACTTCTGAAGGAAGACCGGTTATCAGAAAGCAAAACTCTGGAACATGGCTGGCTTTGATTTTATCAGTGTCAGGCTAACCTGGAACAGGAAATGACTGGTTATGAAGAAAAGTGGACCGGGGTTATAATTTAATCCATAATCTCGCCCTTGTTTAAACGTGATGTGTTAGCGAAATTAGCCACCTTCAACTTGGGGAGCCATACTCCGGTGGAAACCATAAACGCGGTGCTAAACTGGCAGAACTACTAGTATTTACTAAAAAAATTTCGGTAAACTACGGGAGATATCATTTTGGTTATTTTGATAGAAGGCTTGAGTTAGGTTACAACCACTAATTTCGCTAGGAGAAACGCCGCCGATCGCCGTCAAGCCATCGAAAAAACTTAGGAACTTCGTCTGGGTTTGAAAAGGGTCCGGGCCTTTTTGATCCTATCTTTGGAAATGAAATTCATTAGTCACGTGGTCAGTTATGGTTTAAACGAAAGGCTGGGGGGCTTAAATCGCCAGATCACTCGTTGACTGGACTAGCTCGGGACAAAAGAAAAGAACCTTGGTGGATAATTTTGGTTTCTAGTTGGGTTAGCTTCTGGTCAGATTGTATTCAGGCGCAATTAGGCTTTAAATAACATCTTAAGTTTAAATATTAAGGGTGTTTATTTTTTTGTGCGCCCCTGATTAGCTTCGATGATAGACGTTAAAAAGTGGGGTTATGAAATAAAATAAACCAGTACTAAACTAAATTGTAATTTATGGTCGAGCCTTTCATTTAGGTTTTGTTGTTTTTGCTATTGTTGGACGGAAAGTTTTTAAAAAACCTATAATTTTAGGGGTATCCGAATAATTTATATCGGAATCTGATAGGTTTATTAATTTTCGTAATGATCCCATTTTGTTCGATGTCGTTGGCGGAGAATTATAGAGATCTAACCCATGGGGTATACTAGTTTTTGTATTATCGACTAGTGAATAATTATCTTCAGAAATGTCGTCTGGATAAATTTTTTGGGGTGGGGGAGGGGACTTGAACCCCCGGCCTCCAGGGCCACAACCTGGCGCTCTAACCAAACTGAGCTACACCCACCATGAAATAAGGTGAGATGGAAACCGGCAGTTACCTGCACGTTTTTAAGGACAACAACTGTTGATATATATAACTTAAAATAAGTTGGATTGCAAGATCCGGTGGTAATTTAAATCCTCGTTAGTTTTTTTTTAGTTCTTCAGCTAGAGTCTGGCACTTTTTGCAGGCCCTTTGCGGGGGCAAAATATGAGTCGAAAGCGAACTGACCTCTGATCGGGTATGGATGACCAGAAGACCGGGGCAATGGGGGCAATCGTAAAGTTCTTCGCGCTGTTCTTCGTGCAGAGTTCCGTAGCCCCCGCCCCCGATTCGCTCTCCTTCCAGAGTGTGGGTGTCATAAAGTATGGAGCGCTCACGCACCCACCAGTGACCTTCCCGAATCGAATCATGACTTATGGTGGAAGGATTATGACGGCGGCGGTGAATTTTTTCCGCCAGCCGCTTAATGTAGGTGAGAGTCTGGGGGCTGGTGGCTAGTTTGGCTTTCGGGGGCTGAGGCTCATTCACTTTGGTCCAGTCTAGACCAGCCATAGACATAGCGATAGCTAGGTTGAGATAGGGTAGAGCCCCTTTAATGGAATAACCACCCTCCAGTACGGCGATGTGGGGATTGATTTCGGCCGACAGGGCGGCGTAGCCGAGAGCGGTGATGCGCATATTAGTAATGGGGTCAGAGAAGTGATTATCCTGCCCGGCGGAGTTAACGATTAGTTCTGGTTGCCATTCATTTAGAATGGGCCGCACGATCAGCTGGGCGGCTAGCAGAAAACCTTCATCGCCCGTCTCCGGGGGTAGGGGTATATTGATGGTGGTGCCGAGAGCCGAAGGGCCGCCCATTTCAGTGGCGGATCCGGTGCCGGGATAAAGGGTGCGGCCGTCTTGGTGTAGGCTAATGAAAAGGGTATCTGGGTCATGCCAATAGATATCTTGGGTGCCGTCACCGTGGTGGCAGTCGGTATCAATTATAGCCACCCGCCTGACTCCGTATTCGTGGCGCAGACGTTCGATCATAATAGCTTCGTTGTTAATGTTGCAAAAGCCTCGCCCTCCGTGAATCACCCGTGGAGCGTGGTGCCCCGGTGGCCGGACCAGGGCGAAACTTTTTCGGCACTCGCCGCTAAGAACTAGGCGTCCGGCGGTGATTGCTCCACCGGCGCTTACCAGGTGGGAAAAAGCAGCCAGGCGTTCCACTCCCGGGGGTCTGACGTGTACTCGGTATACGTCTTCGTCTTCCGCTGTCTGAGGGCGGTATTCGGCTACACCCGGAAAATCGAATAAGCCTTCTTCTCGCAGTTGATCCTGAGTGTAGAGCAGCCGTTCTTCTCGCTCGGGGTGGTTGGAGCTTATAGCCCAGTCAAAGGCTGGAAAAAAGATCAGGCCCAGCCGGTTCTTCTCATTCATAGCGCCGTCCCTAAGAGTCCGGCCCGACTCTGAGCCCGGAGACGTATGATTTTATCGGCTTGGCCGTAACTGGTGAGCTGGTTAAAAGTTTCTACCTCTGTTATTTGGGGCGGGCCGGCCTCCGGTAGACGGGTCAGAGCTTCGGTTAGGACCGCTATAAGCTCGGCTTTAGCTTGGCTTACATTATAATCACGGCCGATGGTTTTCTTAAAGCCTAAGGTGGGCACGGTCAGAGTCCCTAGAGCGGTGTCAGCGTAAAGATTAGCCGCTAGGCAGGGGCGGGAACGAGCTGCGCCGATAGCGTTAGCTACGGCAGCTTCCGGTGGGGTGAGGGCGGTTAGCCCTAGAGTTTCAGCCACTGGTTTAGCTAGAGCTGCCGCCGGTCCCCCTAGAAAGGCTACCACCTTTGGAGTCACGGGGCGGGTCAGGCGAATCTCGTTCAGGGTATAGACAGGCCGGTTGTTAACTTGGTTGAGTAAGTTACCGGTCGCTGTTCTAATAATGGCCAGGGCTGTCTCTAGAGTTGCGGCCGCAGTTTTTAGAGCCGGTCGTTCTGGGGCTAGGGCGGCCAGAGCTTCTTGCGAAACCTCTATCTGACCGACCGCGGTCAGACCCAGTACATTCAGGGCATCGGTGAAAGTGGGGGGGCGTCGACCTACCTCTTTTGGGCAAAGGGCTAAAGCCGGTCCTTCTCGCCGTTCTATAAATTCAACTCGACCTTGGTGCGAGACCAGGCCCAAATCGCCGCCTAAAGCTATCGATTGGGTCAGAAAAGCCCGGACGAGGGTTGGATAGCCATTTATTTCTAGCCCTTCGGTGGTCAGAAGAGGTTCCCCGTCGGCTATCACCGCTAAATCCGTGGAGGTACCGCCAATATCCACCATTAGAGCGTCGTCCGTCAGGCTGGCCAGAGACCACAGACCTAACAGACCCGCCGCTGGGCCGGCGGCTAGCACCTGTACCGGTTTGAGTCGGGCGTCTTCCAAAGTTAGAGCACCGCCGTCGGCGGTGAGCAGACGCAAAGGGCAGGTTAGTCCGAAATCATGTGCGGCCGCCTCCAGATTGCTTATGAAGTCCTCGTACAGCCGGGTCACTGAGCTATTGAAAATCGCTGTGTTCAGGCGTCTCGGGAAATTGAGCCGTCCCGAAAGACGGCTAGCTTCGGTTAAGGGCCGATTTGAGGCTTTAAGACGCACAGCCGCGGCCAGAATATTCTCCAGCTCCGGGTTCTTGGGGCCAAATTTACTAATAACCGCAAAAGCCTCGGCTCCCGCGGCCAGAAGCCGCTCAACCGCAGCCCAGGCTTCTGTCTTATCTTGGGTCTGCAGCACTTCCCCTCGGTGATCCTGCTGGCCTGTTAGGGGCGCATAAAGAGGGCCTTTACCGAAATATTCCGCCCCTAAACCCGGCCCCCCGGTAGCTAGAACTCCCACCGCCTCAGCTTGGCCGGTCAGAATAGCGTTAAGGCCTAAAGTGCTGGAAATGACCAGCCGCCGCACTTTGGCTAGGTTAATCCCAGCCAGAAGCGGCGTTAGAATATCGCGGAAACTGCCCAGAACATCCCCCGGTCGGGTGGGGATTTTAGCCGTTGTCTCAATGGCGAAGCTGTCGTTTAGCCTTGCCCCGTCGGTATGGGTTCCACCCACGTCGATACCTAGATACATATAAAGGTAGCATCCTTAATTTTAATTTAATTTTTATCAGAGTATTCTATTATGAAAGAGATTAAATTGGAATCTTTTTTCTTGGCTTTTAGGATTTAGTTTGTTATACTTAAAAAAATCTATATCAGTAATTTTCCTGATCAGGGTCGCTACGGGGCTCCTTAAGCCGGCCGAAGGCTTTCGGTGTCTGAGAAATCCAGACCGTCCTCTTTCTGCCGTTCGTCCCGTCCTCCCCCTTCAGGGTGGAAACTGAAATAGTTGTTCCGGTCGGCCAAATATGAGTCTATATTTTACCTAGGCTGACCTAAACCCTTAATGTTTTCTAAGGAGATCATAATGGAACGGGAACCAAAAAAATTTAATTCCCCGGCGCCTATTAAGGTCAGCGATAGCGATGCAGACTTCCCTCAAGAGGTGGCTAAAGTTGTCGGAACCGACCTTAACGCTTGTCTCACTTGTATGAGCTGTTCGGGCGGCTGCCCCATGTATCAGTACATGGATTATGGCCCTCATGGTATTATGAGGCTAGTGGTGTTAGGTTTGAAAAAAGAGGCTCTTACCTCCAACACTATCTGGCGCTGTTTGGGTTGTCACACTTGCGCTGCGGTTTGTCCTATGGCTATTAACATCGCTTCCGTTATGGACTATCTTCGGCAAGAATGCTTAGATAAGAAATTGCCCGTGGGTGATAAACCTCTCTGGGAATTCCACCGTTGTATGATGAACACCGCCCGCCGTCACGGACGGGTAGCCAAGGTGGAACTCATGGTCGAACATAAGATTCGGACTATGGGTCTTGGGCCGAAAGCCTGGTTTCAGGATACTCTTTTAGGTAACAAAATGTTGTTTATGCATAAACTGCATATTATGCCTTCGCGCGTTATGTCCAGTGGCCGGGAGGCGATTCGCAAAGTTCTTGATGCCGCCCCCTGGGCTAAATACTAAGAAGGGGAGACGAAAAAAATGAGCCAATATTTTTTGGAAGCTTCGTATTTCCCTGGTTGCACCATGAAGACCGGCGCCGATGAATCCAATCGTTCGATGGCTATTGTGCTGGAAAAAATGGGTGTTAAATTTTATGAATTGGAAGACTGGAACTGTTGCGGGTCTTCTTCTGGTCATGCTTTGGGCCATGAAATAGCCACTTCCTTCGGTGCTCGGAATTTGTCCAAGGCCCCCTTAGGCCGTCCTATAATTGTCCCTTGCCCCAACTGTTTCCGTAACATATCCACGGCTCGCCACCACCTTATCGAAGATAAAAAACTGTTGTGTCAAAACGAAAATAAGTACGGCCGTATCAACGTCACTGACCCGGTGTTGAACATTTATGATATTTACCACTATTTCTTTAATCTAGTACGCATGGGGACCCAGCCTCTCCCGGGTGGTATCCGACTCTTAGCTGGCCTCAAAGTGGCCGTCTGGTACGGATGCGGAGCTATGTATCCCAAAGTCCTGCGCCCGGCTGGCCCCCCCCGCGATTCTCTGGAGAGCATAATCCGGGAAATCGGTGGTGAAGTTGTTATCTGGCCTTGGCCCCATAAATGTTGCAGTGCCTTCGTTTCCGCTGTCTATCCGGAGATCGCTGAAGATATGGTTTCCCAGATCGTTTCCGGCGCGGCTGAAAATGGAGCGGATTGCATTATCACTACCTGTGCTATGTGTCATATGAACGTGGAAATGCGTGAAATGCCTATGACTAATAAACTACCTATCTTCCATCTAAATGAGCTTTTGGCTCTTTATTTTGGGGAAAGGGGCCAAGATCACGTTGATTGGTGGAAATACCATCTTATCGATCCCACTTCGCTTTTGAAGCAGCGCTCTCTTTGGTAAATTCGAAGTTTTTGTAAGTTAATTCTTAAAGTGGCGGCCCTTTTATATAAAGTGGTCGCCACTTTTTAATGCTTAGTCTGGGCCAATTGGTCCAGGGTTTTTAAAGCGATATCTATTTCTTTGGCGGTGTTAAACAGACCGAAAGAGAAACGGGTTACCCCCCCAGTTTTAAGGGTACCCATGGTTCGGTGGGTCAAGGGGGCGCATTGTAGGCCGGCCCGGGTAAGAATACCGGCCTTTTTTTCTAGAGCAGCCGACAGATCGGAAGATGACCAGCCTCGCAAGGTTACGGCCACTACGGCCAAACGGTTAGCTAAGTTCAGTGGCCCCCAGATGGTTGCGCCCGGAATCTGGGTTAGACCATCTAGAAAAATTGAGGTTAAATTCATTTCGTGGCGGTGGATATTTTTTACGCCTTTTTTGAGTAGTATCTCCGTAGCGGCGGCTAAGCCAGCCAGGCCGTGGGTGTTGGGTGTGCCAGCTTCTAGAGAGTCTGGTAAAAAGTTCGGGGCGGTTAGGTTTTTTGAGGCGCTGCCGGTGCCGCCTACGATCAGAGGCCGCAGCGTTAGGTTAGAGCCAACCCATAGGCCGCCGGTGCCAGTAGGGCCTAAAAGACCCTTGTGGCCGGTAAAAGCTAGAAGATCCACCCACTGGCCGGCGTCGGCTAAATCGAAAACTCCGGCCGTTTGAGCAGTATCCAACAATAGAGGCACTTCACCTATTACCGCTTTGATAGCTTGGGCTGGGATCAGGGCGCCGGTGACATTAGAGGCGTGGTTCAGTACTACCAGCCGAGTGCTGGGCCGTAGCATTTTTTTGAAGTCATCGGGGGTGGTCAGTCCTTGCCCGTCAGTTGGGGCTGTCTCCCAGAGTAGGCCTTTTTCCGTCACCAGTCGATTTAGGGGCCGGGCCACAGAATTGTGTTCTAGGGAACTGGAGATGATATGGTCGCCGGCTTTAAAGTCAAGACCGGAAAGGGCTTGGTTCAGGGCCCAGGTGATGTTGGTGCCCAAGGCTAGATGGATATTGTTAGCTAGGCCGAAAAGTTGGGCCAGATTTTTGCGGGCTTTGTGAATAATGCGGGCGGCGGCTAAAGAGGCGGCGTGGCTGCTACGGCCGGGGCTGGCCGGGGCGGCCAGAGCAGCGGTTACCGCCGCTATTACTTCCGGCGGTTTAGGAAACGAAGTGGCCGCGTTATCCATATAAATCATAGTTTTCTCCCTGCCTTTATTAATTATTCCGCTTCCCCGCGCTCATATTTTTCCAGGCGGGCGATAACGCTTTTAAGATTGGTTAGTTTCATATTAGGGCAGAATAGTTCCACTTCAGTTTCATAAAAGTGTTTTTTCGGCCAGGCGGCGGTTAGATATTCCGTTAGGCCTGCTTCGCTGACTATTATAAACTTTCCGGCCTGACTTTCCGCGCAAAAACGATTTATTCCGGCGCTATCGCTTACGAAATCGGCTAGAGTTAGAAGTTCCGGTCGGCAGAGGAAGTGGGCTGCTGCTAGGGCATCGGGGTGTTTCGCTCGGGCCCGGGCTAGGTCATCTGCTTGAGCTAGTTCGTGAACCTGACAGACGGTATGGGGCTGGCGGGCAACCACTCGCTCTCCGAACCCGGCCCAATCTAGAAGCTGAGGGCCGGGTAGAGCGATGAAAACTGCTCCAGGGTGGGTGGATAGTTTCGCCCGAACTGTTTTCGGCGATATTTTTACTTCGGCTAGAGCTAGAATGGCTGGGGGGACTTTAAGGTCGGCAACGATTAGGGCTTCAGGGTAAAGGTGTTTTGCTGCTTGAACATCTTCCAGGCTGACCGTTGTGGCTAAGGGACAGGAAATGTCACTTCGGGGAATAAGTAATTTGGCCGTTGGGCGACGGGCCCGGATGGCTTCGTGCATAAAGATGGCTCCGCAGACTAGTATGGCTGGGGCCCGGCTGTTAACGGCCCGATCTGTAACTTCATAGGCCCCACCCACGAAATCGGCGACGACTTTTATTTCTTCCCGCTGAAAGAAATGGGCCAGAATTTCCACGCCTAGGTGGTTGGCCAGTTCGCGGGCCTGCCGCAGCTGGGCTACTTTTTTATCAGTTAAGGCCATAGGTAAGTTGGGTGATTATTTCAGCACGGCATTAAGGCGACGTAGAATTTTTTCTGGTCCCAAAATATCTATAATTTCAAAGAGCCCTGGACTGGCCGTACGCCCGGTTAGAGCCAGTCTTAGAGGCTGGGTCACGGCTCCCAGTTTGACTCCGTGCTCTTTAGCCAGGTGACGCAGAATATT
This sequence comes from Candidatus Adiutrix intracellularis, assembly GCA_001577715.1. Lineage (GTDB taxonomy): Bacteria > Desulfobacterota > Desulfarculia > Adiutricales > Adiutricaceae > Adiutrix > Adiutrix intracellularis. The sequence goes on from LQAA01000055.1 coordinate 43,368, forward strand.
TTCAAAATCTTCGGCGGTCAAGGAGTTGTGCAAGAGTTCCCGTAGTTCTCTTAGTAGGGTTAGATTATCGGGGGTCATAAATTTAGCTTGAGCGGTTTGATCTAGGGGGGGGAGATCTTGAAAATAAAATTCGGCTTTTTCAGCCAGTTCAGCTAGGGTTTTGCCTCGCTCACGCACGGTGAGTATGATTTTTTTTAACTCTTCGGTCTCCGGTCGGATATAGCCACGGGCCTCCAGATAGGGCCAGACTAATTTCTCCAGAGTTTCCGGTGGAGTTTTTTTAATATAATAGGCATTGAGCCAGTTCAGCTTTTCCGGATTGAAAACCCCAGCTGCGCGACCCACCTGGGCTAGATCGAAAAGTTCCGTCATTTCTTTCAGGCTAAAAATCTCCTGATCACCGTGGGACCAGCCTAGGCGGGTTAGGTAATTAGCTATAGCAGCCGGAAGATAGCCCATTTCTTTATAAGCCATGACTGAAGTAGCCCCGTGGCGTTTGGAAAGCCGGGTTTTATCGGCCCCTAGAATCATTGGCACATGGGCGAAAAGTGGTAGGGGTGCGTCTAGAGCTTGATACAGCAAGATCTGGCGCGGAGTGTTATTGACGTGGTCGTCGCCCCTGATGATATGAGTAATGCCCATAGTTGCATCATCAATCACTACGGCCAGGTTGTAGGTTGGCTGGCCGTCCTGGCGTAGTAGTACTAGATCATCTAATTCACGGTTATCGAAAATTATCGGCCCTTTGATTAGGTCTGTCCAGCCGGTTTTTCCGCTTTCAGGCCCCTTAAAACGTACTACCGCGCCCGGAGCTGGGCCTAAGTTTTTATCGCGGCAGCGCCCGTCATATTTTGGTTTACCTCCGGCGGCCATGGTTGCCTTTCGCCGTTTATCCAATTCTTCGGGCCGGCAGTGGCAATAATAGGCCCGGCCTTCAATTACTAGACGATCAATGGCTTCTCGATAAAGATTCAGTCTATGGCTCTGGTAAATAGGCTCGCCGTCCCAATCCAGTTTAAGCCAGGTCATGGCCGCTAGAATGGCCGCTGTGAATTCTTTGGTTGAGCGAAGGGCATCGGTGTCTTCAATACGTAAGACGAAGCGTCCGTTCAGGCGACGAGCCAGAAGCCAGTTAAATAGGGCGGTGCGGGCTCCGCCAATGTGCAGATGTCCGGTGGGGCTGGGGGCAAAACGGGTGACGACTTGGGGCATATTTTTCACTTAGTTGAGGGCATAAAAGCCATAATAGCGCTAGGGCTATTCAGGAATTATATCGCTGGGCTACTGTCAGCGGGAATTTTCAAATTTTTAGGCCAGAGCCAGTTGCTTAACTTCGTCCAGAGGTAATTTATTAGGACGGCAATATCCGGTAGAGACATATTTTTGGTTAAAAGACCCATATCTGTTTCTTCCTGGTTCTTTTCAGACTTTCTTCTTGGGTTTCTTTATTACGGCCCTCATTATGGGCCTATCAACAACGGGATAATTCATTGGAATAAGTCTTTTCCCGTGATTCAGCTAGTAAGTAGGCGGCTTCGTCCGTGCTCAGTTTCTTCAATGTTCCTTAGGTCTTGGCTATTATTAGATTGGTTCCAAGGGTTAGTTTAAATTTTTCCTCGGTTGTAGTAGCTAAAAAATTAAGCTAGTTTCATAGTGACAAGTTGTTTAGTTGTCGAGGGCAGTTTTGGTAGTTCAAGCAAAATTACTTCTATCAGGGTAATTAGACTGTCGCCTGCCTTTTCGTCATAAGAGACAGTAGTAACGGTAGTAATAGTCTGGTCCGTTAATCTGGCGGTGGTCGATTATGATTATGCTGATGGCTCAGCTGAGGTAAAGATAACCGTAATCGTCCACGAGACGTATTTTTTTTGTAAGCGAAGATTTGCAAATTAAGTAATGAAGGATGTACCTGCTTTGTATAGAAAGAGTTTACAGCCTGGCACAGAGTTAGAAGAGAGAGTACTCCCTCATAATGCAAGTGATAGTAACTGTCTAGATACGTTTTGATTAGTTACGCCCGGTCTTGGAACGGGTTCCTTGAGTGACGACTCTATCCAGAACTACAAAACAGATACGGATCACTATCTTTTCGAAAATACCGGGCCAGGTCCTTCGGAGCCTTGAAGATCTCGTTTTGTAAACGTTCTCCGTATTTTTATAATTTATTATAGTATAGTTGCATTAGTTTCCATTCTGAATCGATGATGAAGCTGAAATAGGCGTTGCAATCGTCCCAGAAGTCTTAACCTATAGCTTTTGGTTTTCGAGGTTTAGTTTCCTGATAAAAATTATACATCCCTAATGAAATAAGCCAGACAGGATTAAGCCTGGATTGGGTAATCTTTCAAAAACTTGTGGTAGGTTAAATAGTAATTACAGTTAAGCAGTCCAGTAAAATTTCCCCCCAAAACTAATCGGGAACTTCTGACGATCGATAGGCTAGTATTTTGAACATCGTAAAGAAAGCGGCCCGAAAAACTTAGGTCCAAAAATGATGATTATTTTCTTTATGTCTGGGTTTGTCTATGTTTAATAAAGGCTGTTCGGGCAGAGTATCCAAGGCTTCTTCATAAGGAGCCTTTAAAGTAGTGGAAATCTTCTTTAAGGTATTGGCTATTTCTCCACGACTGACAGGGTATCCCAATACTTCAGCTATAAAAGGTTTCATCGACGAGTATGAAGTATGGACCATGCCTTTTAAAAAAGTTAAATAGGTAGTTAAATTCGGGTTTATGAATCCAGGGTTATTAACTTCAAACGGTATCTAACTAAAATAAATTTCTCCACAACTTTTGCAATGGTAGCCGACTCCACGACATTTGGTAAGCCGTCGGGAGTTGATAAACAGTTCAGGTTATTACTGCACAATGTCTTCATCTATCTTGGTAATTAATTCTCTACCAAAACCGCAGGGTTTTGGCTCTAGAGTGAAGGTTCTTATTTCATTAAGCTCGTTAGGGGTAAAAAGCGTACGAAACAGGGTTCATATCTTGGTTAAGCTTTAACTTTACGTTTTTTTGCTGCATCTCTTTTATTGATAGTGATTGATAATACCAGACGATGGGGGTCTTGATAAGTTGCTGGGGTTCTTTCGGGTTCCAACTAGTTTATTTTTTGGTTCGGTACTCGTAACAGTATTTTTTTATCGCGTGAAACTTTAAGTGCACATTCTAGTTTCTCTATATATTGGAGGGATTGAAATATTGTATCTTGCAGTTTACTTGATTCTATGATTACAATATAACATACTTTTGTGTTTATGTATAATTATAACTCATTTGATAATTATCGTGAATAATTACAGATACATTTTACCGGAATTGGACTGTTCAGTGATCATTTTACTCAGGTAACAGACAAACCGCGGCAGCAGATCGGGCAGGCAGGTTAATTGAATTTCCATAGCTCTAGCGTTGTTATATTTGATGTTGATCTTGACATTTTTAATGCCTATTTTATCGATTGGAGATATTTTCTTTAATTGGGGGCTGACTATGACCAAGCTGGCGTATTTATTTGGAGGTAAATCTAGTACCGCCTTAGGTGAATTACCTAGTAGTTCGATCCTATTTTGGTCGCCCATAAGTCGGGTAAAGATGTAGTTAAGCTTGGGTGAGAGTATTTTTTTAGCGGCTATTTAAAGGCTCTCTTTGTTTATTAATTTATCATAAGAGATCCATTTTGTCAGGAATTTTATAATCTCAAACCTTGCATCTTTGAATCTGAGAGGTAACCGGGAAGTTATGGATCGCTAGAGCTTAGTTTGACCGTGAAAAGTTCGGCGAGACAAAATTACCTGGACTAAATACAGAATTAAGTAGGCGATCGCTTTAGGTTGAGAGAAAAGTCGGGAAGAAGGAGTTAGGTAACAGAATTTAGTTACAGCCACGGTCTTTTAGGAAATGCAATTATCATTAGAATCTATAGTTAAACTGGGTGGTCTGAGTCTGGACGAAAGTAGGACGGTGGTCGAGATTTAAAAAGTCGATAAATCAGTAGTTAAACTGTTTCTTAGTTGATAGATCCTGACTTCCGCTGGGGTGGCGAGGCCTGGGGTTTGGTAAAAAAAATTAGGGGGTCGGGTAATGAAAGGTTTGGGCTTCACTTTTTATTAAAAAATTTTCAGTTCTTAGTACAGTATCAATTTTTACGAGTATCATATAACCCATCTAGATGCTAAATAGTTATTAGAAGGGTTAAGTACTAATATCGTATAGTATCGAAGTTAAATTTTGTGAATATTTACGGGCGTGCTTCTTTTATTGTTTAATTACCGGAATTAGTTGCAATGATAGAATAAAAGCGTAGTGGAGTGTGGGTAGTGACAGAATTTGACGAAAAAAAGTGATATTACTTTACTTTATGCTGAACTCCTAGCGTTTTTGCTATAATAGACCAAAACTAATATTAAGATATCTATTTGATTATAATATACATACTTATGTAAATAATATTTTTTATTAATTTATATTAGATATTATATTATTTTTTAGTTATGAATGTAGATTCAGTACCAAATTGCAACTCGTCTATTGTTATTTTCCTTCGAAAATTGTAATGGGGAAATGGAAAGTTTAAAAAAATAATCTTGGCCAACTTCTGATACCATCGGTTTAATCAACACGGCCTTAAAGGAGAATCTTTTATCTCAACTACGGAGGCTTTCGCCATCATTTAATTTAATCCTCATGGTAACGTTCAGGCTGTTATGGTGGTCATGAAAAAACTCGGACTGCCAGAACGTTCCTTACTAAATTAGGTTCCAAGTAAGATTTGGTCTCGGTTGTAATAATCGGTCCTTAAAAATATATTAGTTAGTTGATTTTCAACTGGGTATTCGTGTTAAATATAGTATAATTTTGAATATACAGTCCGGGGTTTATCTTAACTCTATTTGCAACTGGCTGGGAAGATACTATGGAATTTCTTAGAACAAGAACTTCAAGAGTGTTATTCCGACTAAGGATGTCCAGTTAAAAAGATTCATTTAATAGGCGAGTTTTTGGTGACGAAGTAACTTGAAGATTTAAGTAATAATCAAGTTATTCAAAATTAGATCCGTGATTTCTTTTTTTAATATTTTTGTGGAGAGATAATCTTTCGATGGGCTGCACCTTGTGCGTCACTTGAGTTAGCTTATTTTCGTTAACGAATTAGGGTTGAAGGGATGGAAATAATTTTTAAAGTTTCCATTTTATTGCATAAAGAGAAAGCGCTTGAGGAAGAAGTTCCCTTTGTCACCACCGTTTAAGGGGAAAATGTTATTTTTCTAACTGATTTTAAGTTGTAAATAAGAGTGATAACTTGTCTTTGAGAGATAATGTCGATTATAGGTATTTCTTTATGCTGTAGCTACAAAAAAAAGATAAAGAAAATCATTAGAACGATTAATTTTTACAGTAACTCCAAAAAAAACAAAGAAGTAAAGAAGGCCAATAGCCGTCTTAAGACTATCGGCTTAATTTTGGTTCATGAAATTAAGCAAGAAATATTAATGACTGATTTAGAAAAATAATAATAATTCAAGTTTTTTGCATGAGCTGAAAATATTCTGCATAATTAAAGATAAAAAATATAAAAAATATGAGTGCGGTATAAAAAACTTAATAGCGCTAACTAAAATTCACGGCGTGATTATAGCCGGCAAAAAATTTGAACGGTTCCTCTGTGATAGTAATATGATTAACGATACGGTTTAACGAACAGCCAGAATTTTGAACTGTAGGTCAAATTTAAGAATTTATGTATGACTGAGGTTATCAAGGTTGCAAAATAGTTGAAGGTATCTAAATTATTGATGCCAAAGAAATAAAGTCAAAAAATTAGCGAAATTGAAAAATAAAATTTGCATCTTGTAATTTTGAGATTGTTAACCGTGTTTTATGTTAATAGGTGGTACTACACTTAAGTTAATACTAGGTCCAAACTTTTTTAAGGATTAAATATTATACAGTAATTATAGGTACTATATAATAATTATGAACATGTTAACTCACCTTTTAATATGGACGCCTGATTACCTTAGTTACTTTCCTCAATGTGTCCATTGATTTTTTGGTGGCCCGCAAAGACGACCTTAAGTTACATTAACTGCGGAAGCTAGGTAAATCAGAGCCGGCCGAGTGGATTAGTTTTGTTAAAAGCATTGACTGTACTATATTAAAGCCATGCATTATAAAAGAGATAAGCTATGGTTGAGGTCACCCCTAGGTTTAAAGTCACTCTTCATTTCGCCTGTTAGCTTAGCGGTCATCATGGTATCGATGCGACGCAGTTTGCCAAGTCAGCTACCTTAGCCGATGTGGTATCTTTTTATTCTCGTTGTAAAACTATTTTTGGTGTTCGCCTGGTTAAGGTTTTGTTCGGACTGATGCCGGAAAGGATATAATGAAGTGTTTAAATAGATTAAATGCGCGCGGGCTATTTACTATATTGCTCCAACTGTTCTGTATAAGAACGCTTAATTAATTGTCTATGGATCTTCATCTTAGGGTTGTATTTATCTCACCCTGCTAGTGGTGCAATCCAGGTCGCTCGTATGTGGGTGCAAATAATCCACTGTATGGTAGGTATAATCTCACTGTTCCAGTGAAGAGGAGAACTACTCCGACGGCTTCGCTACCGCCATTCTAGGTGGTGGGAATAATTTTGGTAGTTAAAATTTATGTCTTTATTTGTATTCTGTAATCCTGAGATGATAATTACTGCATCGGGTTAGTGGCGGTTGGTTTTATTTTTAGTTGGTGATATTATGATAAAATAATTTAAGTTCGTCGGCTGGAGGAAAAAGTATGAGTCATACGGCCGTCAAGAAAATTTTTATCAAAAACTTGACCGAGGGTTATGAAGGTGAAGCCGCTTTTTTAGTTTTGAGTCATAGTCAGGGGCGGACAAACCGGGGCGGGGTCTATCTTAATCTGGAATTAGGCGATGCCACCGGCCGTATTTCGGCTAAGGTTTGGGAGGAAGCGCTGACTTTGGCAAATAAACTAGTTGAGGGTACGGTGGCTTTGGTTCGAGGTTATGTAGATAGTTATCGTGGGGCGTTTCAGTTTATCGTTCGGGAAGCCTGGCCGTTGGCTCCGGAACAAATAAACTGGGCTGACTACCTCCGGGCTTCCCCCCGTGCTGCTAGCGAAATGAAGGCTGAACTCTGGCTTTTAATCGACAGCCTCAGCGATCCAGATTTTCACCGTCTGGCCGTCGCTGCTTTAAAAGATCCGGAAGTGGTTAAAAAATTTTATTTGATGCCGGCGGCTAAAAGCCTTCACCATGCCTATCTTCACGGGCTTCTGGAACACAGTCTGTCCGTAGGTCGCTTAGCGGCGAAGGTAGCTGAACACTATGGAAAAGAACTAAACCGAGATCTTTTAGTGGCTGGAGCTATTCTTCACGATTTAGGTAAAATATGGGAATTTACTCCGTTGCCAAGAGTAGATTACAGCACTCAGGGTCGTTTGAAAGGCCACCTAGTCATGGGGGCTGAATTTTTGGGGAGCTTGGCTAAAAATTGGTCGGATTTTCCGGCGGAAAAGTTGGAACTTATGGAACACCTTATTCTAAGCCATCATGGCGAACCTGCTTTTGGTGCTCCGGTGCGGCCTCACCTTCTGGAGGCAGTAGTTCTTCATCATTTAGATAATATAGACGCTAAGTTGGCGGCCATCGTGACTCTTTTAGACGACGGGGTGGATGCTGAGGGCTGGAGCGCGTATCACCGTCTTTTTGGCGGTTATTTCCGACGTACCATTGATTTTTCCTCTTCTTTTGATGGATCTAGGTCCGAAGATGACATAGAAGAGGCGGAAAGTCCGACTCAGCTAGAAGAACGGTTGTTGTTTTGATGGCCTGGGGTATGATTGGTTTAGATCGGGTCGTTACCGTCCTTAGGACTCTGATTGAGTTCGGTCGTCTACCTCACGCCATTCTACTGACTGGTCTGGCTGGTGGCGGTAAGAACAGCCTAGCTCGGGCGTTGACCGCGGCTTTAAACTGCTCTAATCCGGTCGATGATTGCGGTCCTTGTGGTTGTTGTCCTAGCTGTCTTAAAATTGCTGGAGATATTTACCCGGATCTAACCACTCTGGCTCCCATCGGTCGGGCCCGTAACATTAGTATAGACGAGGTACGATCCCTACGCCAAGCCATGGCCTTTCGTCCCTTTGAGGCTAGGACTAAAGTTTTTATAATCCGTGAGGCCGATCGCCTGGGTCTGGATGCCGGCCAGGCTCTACTTAAAACATTGGAAGAACCGCCGCCTGATTCTGTTCTCATCCTTACTACCGCCTCTGAGGCTGCAATTCCAGATACTATTCGTTCGCGTTGTTTCACGGTTAAGGTGCCACCATTACCAATGGAGATGATTTCAGCGACTCTGGCCGGTCAGCATGGTATGATCGGGCCGGAGGCTAGGCTTCTAGCCGCCCTTTCTGGTGGAGCTCTGGGGCGGGCTCTAGCTTTAGAATCAGCCGATACTTGGGATAGTTGGCAGTGGTTAAATCGGATTATGGGGGCTGGCGAGACCCCGGTTCGCTTGACTTTGGCTTGGGAGTGGATCGATAAAATTAGTATCAAAAAAGACGATTTCACTACTATTTTGAATCTGCTGCGCTTTTGGTGGCGGGAAACTATTCGTTTGGCTGTCTCTGGATTAGAGGCTTTAGAAGGTCCGGGCCCTGACCCGGCCCAAAGTTGCTGGGCTGCTAGGTTAAACTCAGGCGTCATTGGTAGAATTATGGCGGCTTTAGCTCGGTTAGAAGATAGCCTCGGTCGCTCCGTTAACCCGGAATTAGCTTTTGGAAATTATTGGTTGACTATTTTTAAATCAGACTAAAGCGGGTAAAGAGCTTTATTGCCGGATGTAGGAAAACAAATAAGTTGCGAATAAGGTGTAAATTAGGTTAGGTAACCAGGCGACGACGAAAGGGGGAAGAAGACCGGAATAGCCTAGAGAACGGGATAGTTCCATAGCAACTAGGTAGATGAAAGAAAGAGCTAGACCGAGACAGACCCCCATGGCAATACTGCCGCCTTTTTCTTTCCAGAAACCGAGGGGTAGGCCTACCAACATCATGATAAAAGGTAAGAGAGCAAAGGAAACCCTGAACTGCAAATCCACTTGCTGACGCACGGGCCCGAAGCCTTCGTCGGTGAGGCGGTTGATATTGCGCCACAGTTCTGCGAGGCTCATTTCTTCACTAACCTGGTCCGTTCGACCGAAGCCCTGGGGCGGAGCTGGCCAACCCTTTAAAACTAGATGAGGGTGGCGTTGAAGGGTGAAGGCTCGTTGGTTTTCTCGGATGTAAGTTTTATCTATAATTTCACTTAGGTAGAGGCTACCATCGGCGAATCGACCCTGGCGGGCTTCCAGACGGCGGGATAAGGGTAGGTCGGTACCGGTAAAAAACAGAGATAGATCGGTGACGGAGCCATCAGATTCGTCATAAGTCCCTAGGTGCTGGACAAGGTTGACACCTTTGATCCAGACATCTTTGACTACAGTGGAGGTATTCTGCTGGCCGCGTACTTGGCCTTTCCATATTTCATTGGCTATGGCTGTAGCCCCGGGGACAACTATCTCTGACAGGGCAAACATGGTTAAGCTGAGGCTAAGAGAGGCTAGAGCCAGAGGGGCAGCTAAATGTAATAGGCTAACTCCGCCGGCTTTAAAAGCCACGATTTCCGAATTACGAGCCAATACAGTCAAGGTGATAATTGTGGAGATTAGGACGGCTACCGGGGTCATTAGAACCACTACCTTCGGTAATTGGGCTATAAAAAACAAAATAGTGATTGCGGGTCCTAGTCCAGCTTCAATAAAACTGTTGATTTTTTCTAAAAAATCAACGGCTGTGTACAGGATAACGAAACATAAAAGGAGTAGAGCCCAGGTTTTAAGAAAGTCTCGACTTAAATAGTGGTTAGTTATTTTTCGGTTCAGATGCTGAAGAATTAGATCCCAGAGTTGGTGAAGGCGGGTGGAATTCATAATTTGATCCCGTGGGTAGGGCGGGATTGACCGGAACTGGCTAGAAGGTGACCTATAAAAGTTCGTGGATCGATAGGAAGGCCGGTATTGATGCGTCTCAAAAGGAAAAGAGTTAAACCCGTCAATAAAATATTAATACTCCAGAGGCCGGAGAGGGGTGATATCAGACCAGTTTTGGCCAAAGACCAGCCGAGAGAGGAAAGCACATAGTAAGAAATAAAAATGGAAAGGCCCATCAGTAGGGCGAAATTACGGCTTTTGGCCCGGAAGCTGGCTCCCAGGGGTAAGCCGAGCATAGTCATGAGAAAGGCCGTTACTGGTATAGACCAGCGATTATGCCATTCGATATAATACATAACGTTTTGGGTGGGGGTGGGTAAAAGAGCGGCTGCGCTTTTTAGTTCACTGGTTGGTAGTTCCATGCGGCCTAAAAGTAGACCGTTTTCTCTTTCTAGCTCCTCGCCTGGTGAAAATTTTAATTCGTAAAGGTCGAAAAAAATACTGTCAGTGCTATCGCGGTTGGTATGAATGCGGTCGATGACCCCGTTTTCTAGATGAAATAGAAGTGCTCCCGTTTCTCGATTCAGGCTTAATCGGCCTTTCTGGGCCACAATAGCGGCTTTTTCATTTTCGCCACGGGAGTCTTCAATGAAGATTTGGCTCATAGTGTCGCTTCCGGGCGCTAATTGACCTATATACAAAATTAACCCGGGGAAGGAACGTACAAAAGTTTGTTCCATTATAGCTAGGTCGGCCCGGGTCTTAGCTAAATCTAGAAGTTTAACTTTGAATCGCCAATTGGCCATTGGGGCCAGCCAGAGAGAGAATAGGGCCGTTAGAATAGTTATTGCTATCCCGAAAAGTAAAACCGGTGGCGTCATTTGGTACAGAGAAAGGCCGGAGGCTCGCCAGACCGTCAATTCTGAATCGGCTGAAAAGCGCAGAAAAGCCATCAGCACCGCCAAGAGGGCGGCCATGGGGATAGTCATGGTCAAAATCCGTGGGGCGGCTAGAGCGAAAATTTCCAGAACCATGGACAGCTTTATACCTTTAGCGATGACCAGATTGGTTAGCTGCAGGGCTCGGGCCATAAGCATAATAGTAGTGAACACTATAATGCTTACCAGAAAATTAGGTAGAATTTCACTTAGGATGTAACGATTTAGAATTCGGTAAGTTAGAAATTGAGCTCTCATTTTCAACGTGATCGTCTGTTCCGCTGATATTGATTAACCATACGGTTGTGTTCGGTTAGAGTTCTGGAAAAATAATGAGTACCGTCATTTTTGGCCACAAAATATAGATAGGGGTGTATAATATCTGGCCGGATAGCTGCTGCCAGGGCGGCTTCGCCGGGGTTGGTAATGGGTCCGGGGGGGAGACCGTTTATGATATAGGTGTTATAAGGCGTGGGCGAGGCTAGATTTTGACGGGTTAGATCGCCGTTGAAACTAGGGAGAAGGCCATAAATAACCGTGGGGTCAGTTTGTAGTTTCATGCCCCGGTCTAGGCGATTTATAAAGAGGCCAGCTATAAGCGATCGTTCGTGGGGAACACCGGTTTCTTTTTCCACAATGGATGCTAGAGTCACCAGTTGGTGCCGAGTTAGAACATTACTTTGGGCTGCGATTTCATATTTCTGCCATACCTTCAGAAAGGTGTCGGTCATGGTCTTAATGACGGTTTTAAGGGGGATTCCTTTCGGGAAGTTGTAGGTTTCCGGAAAGAGGTAACCTTCCAGAGAACTGCCTTCAAATCCTAAAGAGCGGATGAAGTTTTGATCATGGCAGAGCTTTAGAAATTCTGTGGCCGAACCCAAGCCCTGAGTTTCGATCGTCTGGGCGATTTCAAATATATTGCGGCCCTCCGGTACGGTAAAAGGATACAGTTTGTAATTACCGTGAACTAGACTGTTAACAACTTTCCAAACCGGCTGGGCCGGGTTCAGAGCCATTTCCCCCGCTTTTAAAATAACTGGCTGGCCGTCTATCCGGCTCTTAGCTTTGATGGTCCAGACAAAAGCCTGGGCTGATTTGATGACTTTAGCCTTTTCCAAAAGTTCACCAATGCGACCCGGGTCGATCCCTTCGGGGATAACGACCACTACTTCATTACTTTCCTCGACGACCGGTAAAAACAAAATACTGTATTTAAGGCCCATTAGAAAGGCGACAATGAGGATTACGCATATTATTATGCCGGCCAGGCCGAACAAGCGGCTGAAACAGTCAGGACCAGCTTTTATTTTTTTTAGCTTGGTCGGGTTGGGCATCTTCTCTTCCGGTTCTACAATAAAATCGGATTGACTAGCGGGCGTCGGGGGTTGATTATTTTTCTCCTTAGTCATTTTGTTTTATTTCGTCCAATCTATTGTTGCTTTGTTGAAAAACAAGGTATCCGGTTAGAATAAGAGTCGCGGCGGTTTTATCTATCACCTTTCGGCGGGCCCGGCGTTTAAGTCCACATTCTAAAAGGGTTCTTTCAGCAGCTGCAGTGGTGAACCATTCGTCCCAGGTGATGCATTTTAAGTTTAATTTAAGGGTTAGTTCCCGGGCTAGTGCCAATACTCTTTGCGCTTCCGGTCCTTTCTGGCCGGTAGTGCGGCGGGGTAGGCCTAAAAGTAGCAACGAAACGTCATATTCAATGGCCAGAGCTTTTACCGCTCCCAGAAAATTGGCATGGGGTCGGCGAGGTAAAACCGTGAGGGGTTGGGCTGAGTAGCCTAAAGGATCGGAGACCGCTACCCCCACTTTTTTTTCGCCCACGTCTAAGGCCAGAATGCGGTTCAAGACGACTTCCTCTTTCTAGGTATGTAAAATTTAATAGCGAATTTTATCACTCGGGTTTCATAAAAACAAGAGCTGGAGTTTTTACAGCGATTCTCCTCTTGGTATATTTTATACTAGATCTGTCGGGGGATAACTTAATTTATATTAAATTATGTTAAAATATATTTATGAGGTGGTTGGAGGAATATATATCCTTACTTCGTGAGTAGGTTGAAGAGGTATCGAACAAACGTTTCGGTCAGAATATTCATTATTTTATATTTGACATGTGATTGGTGTCAGTTTTTATTTTTTTATATAGAGTCCTTTTTTTCTGGCTTACTAGCGTACTTTTTAAGGATTGCGTGGTTGGTTTAATTAAAATATATTGTTGAAATTATTCTACTAGAAAGTATTCCGGCGGAGGAATAGAATATTTTTACAGATTTTTAATAGCCGTCATTATCGTATTAAGCTAAAATACAGCTAGTTCTGTCTCCGGCCCCAAAATTTATGGCTCTGCAAGACGGGATAAGAAACAAGACTGCAAACAGAAAACTAACTTACGCTAGTTGGATAAGCAGACTTTAAAAGTTAAAGAATTATGCCTTATCTTTCTGGGTAATGACCTTTATGTCAATCAGCTATTCTACTAAAAATTTTTTCAGTCTGATTTTAGTTTCATCTTTGTTCATAACCTCTTCGATCACAAGATCTTATAAGAATATCTTTCTGGAGTTGAACTGGATAGCTTGTCATTATACAAGCTTATCCCAGACAAAGGGTGGAAAGAATATCAATATAAATAGTTAGAAGAAGTCCTAATTCGCAATGGCGAAAATTCTTTAAAAATTAACTAGGTTGGTCTTGAAATAACAGATCCTGCTGGTAAAATAGAACCTTCGACCTGTAGCTGTATTATCGACCTTAACTTTTTCAAAAATAACATGGAGGGCCTGCTCGGATACACTAGAAGTCGGTGGAAAACAAAAAAAGAGTTCTTCAATATTTTAAAAATAACGGCTATAATTTGAAACATAAATTCGGATAAGAGAAAGAAACTTTTACCTTGCTTTTGGTAGTATTTAATTTACTGGTCTTTACCATGTATAATGTTTACTGGTTAATTGAAGTACTATGGCAGAAAGCGTAAAATAATTTCAGTATTAAAAATTATCTCTTAATTTATTTCTAGTTAATTAGTATGTATTATATTTTCATCATACGGAATGTGCTTCTCAGGACTATCATATCAGGTATTTACTATCACAAACACGCCAATCTAGCCTACATTCTTATCATGTAATTCTGAAATGAGAATTGTTGATTTTTTTTAATTCTTTACAAAGGTAGCTGACCTGGTGTATAATTTTTTTAGTTACAGTTTTTTTATGTATGCGGTAATAACTCAATATTAAAGTTAAACTTGTGAAGCCTTTTTCTCGGCCAGCCCTTTAAAAGGGCGGGCCGATGTTTTTTGGCCGTCAGGAGATAAACCTATGAATTCAGTTCCTATCACTCAGGAAGGGTTGGATATTTTGAAAAAAGAATTAGATAAGCTCTTGAAAGAAGAAAGGCCCCGAGTCATCCGATCCATTGAAGAAGCTCGGTCTCACGGAGACCTGTCGGAAAACGCTGAATACCATGCGGCCAAAGAAAGGCAGGGCTTTATCGAGGGCCGTATTATGGAACTCCAGAGTCAGGTGGGTAGCTGTCAGGTGGAAGCCATTAAAGGACCCTATAACCGTTGCGTCTTCGGGGCCACCGTGACTTTGGAAAATTCCGATACTGGTGAAGAAAACACCTACACTCTGGTTGGCCCGTATGAATCGGCGCCGGAAAAAAACCGTATCTCCATTGCTACTCCTATCGGTCAGGCTCTTCTAGGCCGTGAAGAGGGTGATGAGGTGCGGGTTAAAACTCCTAAAGGAGTGCGGGAATATATTATTGTGGCCATAAAATGAATAATTTCATAAAATTTAGAAAGATTATTTATGAACATAGTCATTGTAGGATTTGGTGTAGCTGGGGCTACGGCCGCTGAAGCGGCGCGTCAACACAACCCTGAAGCTTATATAACTATTTTCAGTAAGGAAAATGACCTTTTCTACTACCGCCCGCGTCTCTTGGAAGTGGTTAGTGGCCAATTAGTTCCGGATAAGGTTATTGCTCACCCTAAAAGTTGGTATGATGAGCGCGGCATTGAATTGCGGTTGGGTGAAACCCTGCGGGAAATCAACATTCAGGAAAAAATAGTCCGTGGCTCCACTGGTAGTCGCCAGCAATATGACCGGCTTCTTCTGGCCGTGGGGGCCGAATCTACCCGGCCTTTCTACTTCGGCGATAAGCTTGACGGTCTTTACGCCGTTCGTAGTCTCAACGATGCTTGGAGTCTTAACCTTTACGCCAAGGGTAAAAATAGGGTAGTTTTGATCGGCAGCGGTCTTTTAGGCTTAGAGTTAGCTATGGCTCTAGCTAAACAGGGCTTGGCCGTTACGGTTTTAGAGCGAGGCGATCGTATTTTGCCTCGTCAGACTACTCCCGGTAGCGCTGAGCTGTTGCGGAAAAAGTTGGCCGCGTTCGGCCTTGAATTTATTCTGAAAGTGGAAGCCGATCGATTTGAAGGGGTAAAAAAAATTGAAAAAGTGGTGTTGAAAAATAGGCAGAATCTGCCGGCCGATCTAGTTCTTCTTTCCGCCGGTATCACCCCTAATCTATCGTTAGCCACTACCCTGGGGTTAAAAATTGATAAAGCTATTGTAGTGGATCAATATTTAGAGACTAGTCTCCCCGGTATCTACGCCGCTGGGGATTGTGCTCAATTCCTCGGCGTGGCTGGTGGACTTTGGACTACCTCTCGCGCTCAAGGGCTAGTAGCCGGAACTAACATCGCCGTAACTGACCCAGCTGCTAGAATTCAATACAGCCCTGTGCCTCCTTCTACTGCTCTCAAGGTGGCGGGCATTGATCTAATCGCTACCGGTGATCTAGATCCAGAGGCGAAGCTACGAGGAGTGGAAGTCGTCACCGATTCTATCTATCGTAAAGTAGTGGTGGATGCTGAAGGCTGCCTAGTAGGTTTTACTAATGTGGGTTCCACAAGGGGCAACCGGGAATTAAGCCAGGTTTTATCCGCCAAGATCAAGTTACCCCCTGAAACGTTAACTGATCTAGCTAAATTAGATTTTGATTTCGCTAGGTTAGCCTAAACTATCTGAAAGAATAAGTCAGACCTGTGGCCAGGTTATAGGTGCTGGAGCGATCCACCATGGGACTGTCTTTTATGGCCACCGGTAAGAAATTGATCTGCCCGGTAATGAAGAGGGTCCAAAGCTTTTCTTCGTCTAGTCCTAGGCCGATGTTTAGGGCTATATAAGGGATGAAGGCGCTTTGGGCCTGATAGGTGGGTAGACCGCTGGCCAGGGCCTCAGCTTCATTAATTCCAAAATAATAAGTATTGTATTTTTGATCATTCCAGTAAAGTCCCGCTTGGGGGTTCAATTCAAGTATTCTTAAATCAAAGGTTTTGCTTAAGCTGGCTTGGCCTTTAAATCCGCTAGAATACCTTAGTAGGTCGTGTTCCAACCTTAGAGCTAGAAGTCCAATTGGGCTCCCCCATTTGATTGCACCACCGCCGGTGGCACTTTCCCGACGGGTTTCTAAAAAATTTAATTGCCGGTTATCGG
>LQAA01000056.1 GCA_001577715.1 Candidatus Adiutrix intracellularis
GGGCCGGTAGGGGAAAGATTAGAGAGATGAGAAAAATCAGCAGGGAGGAAGATTTGGTCATTTAGATCACCATAATAAGGGGGGTGAGAATGATGGTTTAGGCTGGTTAGAGAGTACTTATAATTACTTGTTAGTTTATCGTAACTTTAGTCTTTTGTAAATAATTAGAGGTTGGTGAAATATAAAAATTTATGCTTATATAATAGATGGATTTCAGAATAATTGGCAACCTCTTGAAGAGTATTTTAGGTAAGTGGCCGTATTGGCGAGAAAACTAGCTACTAGATTTAGATCAAAGAATGATGAGAACAAGTCGGCCCATTCCATGAACTTGGAAAATTCCCAACTAAATCCCAAAATTACTTGAATAGATTAACCGCGACCGGGTAAGGAATGGGAATGGTTAATCACAGTACCGTTGGATCCAGGGAGAGTATAGAACTTGTTAAAGAAAAATTCTATTAATGTTAAACCTTTGGTCGCTTGCTAGCTTATATGATAGCCGATCACTATAGCGGTTTGCCCTAATGGTAGAGTGATTATTAATGACTCCGGCAGTCTCATTTAAAGGTTTAATCAGAAAATTTATGATTATTCGAGTTGGTAGGGGAAAATAGAATTATTATTTCAGATAACGTTGCTAAAAAATTTAAATGAGCTTAAAAAATAAGTTCGCTATTTCGCAATAACTTTCTTCATCCATTTTCTTTATCCCTGTTTAATTGATGTAGATCGGCTAGATATAAAAATCTTCAACCAGAAGAAAAACAATTTACGGTAGATCAGCGGAGACTTAGTTACCGTATCGTCTTAGTTGGAGACGTATATTTAGAAATAGGCCATAAAATAGCTTCAAAAAATATCCTCAATAGTTCACTGGTAGCTGAAGAAAGTCTTGTTTTCTTGCCTTACCACCGTAATTAAATTGGTTGATTTTTATTTTCTTACTTTATCCACTTACTAGCGGGGGTAAAATATTGACGTTGATGGCCTCTGCTTTGCGTTATACCCTCGAATACAAGTTTGATAGGGTCATTTATGTGGCCTCGTTCATAAATATTATTAGTTAGGTCGTTGTTATTTTTAAACATATATTTAACGATGATGACAATTAAAAATATTACAATATGTTTGTTTACTTAGGAGAAGAGGTGGATGAAGGTAGTCCCGACGCTTAGGCTGTCTGACAACTTAAAATTAGCAGGATCTTCTAATTATAATCACCGCTGTGTAATTTTTCGAATCACGTTTCGCTAACCAGGCCTCTTGCTACCGCTGCTCCAGGGTTAAAAACCTGCGGTTAAAGTTAATTGCTAAATTAGGTGAAGACATCGTGTAGTAACAGATTAAACTGGTTACTAACGTTCAGTGATTTACCAAATGTCGTAGAGTCGCCTGCTAATGTAAGCGTTGTGGAGAGGTTTATCATGGTTAGATATTATCTGAAGGTATTAGTATTGGATTTATAGGTCTAATTTTGCTGTCTAGTTTTTTTTAAAGATGGGGGCCATACTTCGTACTCATCTTTGCAGCTTTTTGAAGTTGAAGTAATGGATGTCTTGTCAGTCGTGAAGAAATAGTAAGTACCTTAAAGAAAGTCTCCGTTACTTTGAAGATTATTTATGA
>LQAA01000057.1 GCA_001577715.1 Candidatus Adiutrix intracellularis
TGTTAAATATAGATTAGACCAAGTTAGGGAAAGATTTTACTGGGTTGCTCGGTTGTGATTACTATTCAGCCTAGCACAAGTATTTAAAGGTTGTTCGACCCAGATTCAATTTTGTATATATTATTTTATTATGGGCGCACGATTTTTATTAGAAGATAAGAACTCGAAAGTTCGAAGTTACGGATTAAAGCTTTTGGGATAATTGTGATGCTCGTTTCGGTTTCATCATCGGTTCAGAATAGTTACGGCAAAAAGGAATAGTCTCTTTAGGAGTAAGCTTGTGAACATAGTACGCTTGATAAACCATTCAGCGCGCCTTCAGGTGCTGTCACATCAATTTTTATGGGGGTTAGTAGCCTATCCTTTGAGCGGGGGGGCTTAATTTAATCTTTTTAGTTATCTTCATAGTTAGTTTTATACTTAGCTATAATTTTGTCGCGTACCTGTGCCGATGCTTCGTTATAGTGGGCGAATTAAATAGAGAAAGAACCCTAGACGCTGGTTAGAGAAGTTAGGACAGAGGAGTAACTTAAAATTTCGGCTTGAGGACATGGGTCTATATGATTTATTTTTTGCCTCTGGCTTTGGTTCTCAATAGTTTTCCTTGGCGGTTGGAGATATTATCTATAACATCGCCTATGAATTCATAGGGTACGGTAACGGTCAGTGGGGTAATGGGTTCTAGAATGGTGAGGCTGCATTTTTTGAAGACTTTTTTGAAGACCATAGAGCCGATTATTTTGAAAGACATTCAAGAAGTTTTCATTACCGGTGGTATCGGTGAAAGTGAATTGGTGCTTTTTTCAGGGTAGGGAGTGAATGGCAATGTTAATACTGTTTTTATGTTTTATTTCTTCTGATTCAAAATTAAGGTAGGAGTTATCGTCTATTACTGATCCTAAACGTCTGGTTACTCTAGTGTAAAACAGAAAATCTTTGGTTAGTGAAGCTTTGTCGACCCCGTTATGAGTGATTAGGGTTATAGTTCTCTGTCTGGCGGCATCTTTTATGATTAATATCCCTAGAGCGTTTAGTGATAGTTGGAAAATTAAAAAATTAGATGATCTTGAGTATGGTGTAAAAGTTGTTCGTTTATCAAGGGTTGGTTGCCAAGCGGTGGGATAAGTTGTAAAATATATAAAAAATTTATATTCTCGCGCGAGGTTCTATGGTAATCATATCTGACTATCTGGTTATTGGTACGGGCGTGGCCGGTCTTAGTTTCGCTCTGAAAGCTGCTCGAACTGGTACGGTCAACGTTATTTGTAAGCGGGGACTGGCCGACACCAATACCAATCTTGCGCAGGGTGGCATAGCCGCTGTGCTGGGAGATGATGACCAGGTGGAATATCATATTCGTGATACTCTAGATTCGGGAGTGGGCCTCAGCAAATACGCAACGGTTAAGGCTGTAGTGGAGGCCGGCCCCCGGGTGGTTAGAGAACTAGCGGAATTAGGGGTGCCTTTTACAGCCAGGGTGGACCATCCGGAATGGCCCGAATTAGGGCAGGAGGGGGGACACAGTCACCGCCGGATTGTTCACGCTCAGGATATGACCGGAGCGGTTATTCAGAAGGCTTTAATCGAAAAAGCTCGAAGCGAACCTAATCTTCATATTTATGAAAGAAGCCAGGCTTTGGATCTAGTGATAGATGACGAAACTGGCTCGCGAACGGTTCTGGGTGCCTATGTTCTCGACATCGACCAGGCACGGGTGGTAACTTTTGGGGCCAAGGTGGTGATTCTAGCCACCGGGGGTTCGGGCAAGGTTTATCTTTATACCACAAATCCCGATGGGGCTACCGGCGACGGCTTAGCTATGGGGGTGCGGGCTGGAGCTAGGGCCGCCAATATGGAATTTATTCAGTTTCATCCTACCTGCCTGTATCATCCTAAGGTGAAAAATTTTTTGATTTCCGAGGCCGTGCGGGGCGAAGGAGCCCACCTAGTAGATAAAAACGGTGGGCCGTTTATGAAAAAATATCACAACCTCGGAGATTTAGCTTATCGTGATGTTGTAGCCCGAGCTATTGACGCCGAAATGAAAAAAAGCGGCGATGAATGTGTTTTTTTAGATATTTCCCACAAACCTGTTGATTTTGTTCGGGGTCGGTTTCCTTCCATTCACGCTCGTCTTCTGAGTTTGGGTTTGGATATGACCAGGGAACCCATTCCTGTGGCTCCGGCTGCCCATTTTCAATGCGGGGGGTTATTGGTGGATTTGGATGGTCGTACCGACATTCGAGGGCTTTATGCCGTGGGCGAGGTGGCGGCCACGGGCCTCCATGGAGCTAACCGCCTGGCTTCCAACAGTCTTTTGGAAGGTCTGGTTATGGCTGACCGGTCTTTTTTAGCGGCTCGGGCCGAGGTAGAGTTTGGTCTAACCCCCGACCCCATCCGGATTGACGGCGCTCCGACATGGTCTGTCGCCCGTTTGGGTCACGTTCCTAGAGAGACGATGGTCATTGCCAAAAGTTGGGATGAAATTAGGCGGTTCATGTGGAATTACGTTGGTATTATTCGCACTGATTATCGGCTGAAAATGGCTGCCGCTCGTTTGGCTCTGGTTAAGACCGAAATTGATGATTTTTTTCAGAAAAATGAAGTTGATGCTAACCTTATTGAGGTACGCAACATCGCTCAGGTAGCCGATCTCATAATTCGCTGTGCTGGTCTGCGTCGAGAAAGTCGGGGGCTTAATTACAACCTAGACTGGCCGGAGCGGGATGACCAAAATTTCAAGCATGATACCGTTTTGAGCGGGTAATTGATGTTCGGCTAATCACGAAAAAAAAGACTTTAATCATCTTGATGGCCGCGCCTTGATGGCGAGGGTAGCGCTCGGCTTTGCTTCATGGCGCTTTCTGGTCAAAGATTCGGGGACTGAGCGTTAGGTCGTGGGAATGATTAGCCTTTCGACTGGATTAATTCAATTTATCTAAGTCGATATTTTAGAGACGGTCGTCTTAGGTAAGCAAAAGAGCAGTTAACTTGTTTGAAGGCGGTCGCTCTAACCGAAGAAAACCTAATTTTTGGGGCCAGGCTTTCTTTAAATAGTGGTTTTAAAGAGGCAGTCAAATATTTTATTGTCCTCAACCTATTCTGCCTCGCAACCGGGCCGGTTAACCTTAGTTCGATCATTCTTTGGGGTCGGGTGCTTTAAATTGAACTTCTAGTAGCTGTTTACTATAGCATACTAAAAATTATTACTAAAATATTTATTTGCTTGTAATATATGTGCCCAGTTAGGTTATATTTTGTTATTAGTATATATTCTTTAGGATAAATTTCATAATTGGACTTTTTGCTTACTAAATAAAATTAAAAGTGTATCTAAAAAAGTATTTTTATATAAAATATTATAATTATTTATAAAAAAAGATAATTTATTTTTTGTTAAATCTTTTGGTTAACTAAAAATTCAATTAACATTTTAGGAATTTAATTAAAATAACGGAGAGTGAATGGGCTTATTTTAGCGGATTAAGACTATAATTATATAATATTATTAAAAAAAATAATATCGCTAAAAAGCTAAAAAATAGAGTACTTTTAATAAATATGTAGTTATTTAGCTATATATATAGATTTAGTACTAAATCGTAGCTTGTTTTCGGCTATTCAATCGCAAGAATTGTATTAAAAAAATGGAAAAGTTAAAAAAGAACTCTGGTTAACCTTTTTTATCTTGCTCCTAATACCATTAATTTAATCAAACGCAGCTCCAGAGGGAAATCTTTTATTCCAGTTACAGAGGTGTTCTCTATCGTTCGATTAAAAATTTATAGTTACGTTCATACTGTTATGGCGGTTATAAAAAAACTTGGACTGTTAGAACTTATTCCCTCTAAATTAGACTCAAAGAGGGATTTGGTCTTGGTTATAATAGTCGCATGCGTTACCCCGCCGTAGGTAAATTATGAATATATGCTATCTGGAAATTAATCACTCTGGCTGTTGAGTTTAAAGTTGAAGGATTTGATGAGAACGACCTTTATGCAGTTACAGATTGATTTTTGGAATATTAAGATAAAGTTGAGAATAAGCTAGCTAAATATCTTTTACATCTCGGCGATTTGGCATATTATAACTTCTTCTTAAGTTATGTCGAAGGCGAGTGCTGCCTGTTAACTTAATATGGGTATAACCGCGACAAAAAATATAATAAATGGCAAAGTAATTATAGGCTTCTAATCGGTAAGTTCGGGCGTTTAATATACATAGGAGTTTGGTTTGGAAATATTTCTGATATTACAATTTTTTTGTCGGCCATAGAAATTTTTTGTTATATTTTTTAGTTTGAAATAATAGTCATGGTTGGTGACTAGGGGATGCTAGGCTCTAAAGATATTGAACTTATAAAAGCTGAAAAGATGTTAGCTAGATTACTATTTTGCAGTTAACTTCGATTCGTGGGTTGGTTGAGAGTAGAAATCTACAACTAAGTTTATTTAATGAAAACAATTTATACGAGTTTGATGTTTCAAGTGGTTTTTTAGGAGACGTTTGATTGTTTGCCGTAAGCCTTTTCTGGCTGATAAATGCGTTGATGCCCGGGAAAATCTTTTAAGCGGTACTGAGAAAAAACTAGAGAAAAATCCGTAATCATGTAGAGGTCAGACGTTTATGGGGGCAGGACGCCATGGGCTTCGCCGTTGGTTGGATCATAGGTAAACACATGGAAAATATTTCGAATTCAAAATTAAGGACGACAGTTTCCTCTCTTCTTAAGAGGAAATTAACTTTTACTGATGAGGAATTATTTAAAAGGGGACTTGTAACTTCGTAGTGCCGGAGTAAAGCTTAGATAATAATAAATAAAAAATAACAAAGATAATAACGAAGTATGGGTTCTCCATTTTTACCTTTGCCGATATCTTGATTAATCTTGCCACTGTTAGCTTTAGTATATGTTAAGTAAGCTGCAACACGCAGAATAACAATAAAAGATTTTCTACCTTCAACACCATCATCTAGGTTTCGTTCTACTAATAAAGAATCCTTGGATTGATTCAACCCATGAACTCTACCCAGTAATGATGTTTACTAATTTTTAATAATTAATTGAAAACACATTTAAATTAGTGTATTAAGATACAGAAATTCAGTTTAAAACGGCTGAAACGGAACTTAGAATTTTGCTGATTGGGATAGAGGCCTTCAGCCTAGATAAATCGTTGAATTAACGATTCTGCTAGCCGAAATTATGGGTGTGTATGTGCTTGTCATTTAAAAGATTAAAAATTTTCTGCAATAAAGTAGGTGTCCCGGGCTTTAATTTTATATCTGAAGCTGGTGGAAAATTATCTGACACAGGTTACGATATCGCAAGAGGCGGAAATTGAACTTTAGGTTGCTCTAGGCTACTTGGACGGAGAGCATACTTCCCTGTTTCTAGAGGCGGATGAGATTAATTTATGACTGGCTCGTTTGCTCAAAAGTATGGATCGCTAGGTTAGTAGCCGCGGATTTTACTGGTAAGTTAGAATCGTAGCTGAAAAGGTAATTGAAGAAAAATTAAATTAACTTGGTTGGGCGGGGGGGGATGATGGCTGTAATTAGGGTTATCTTTAGGGAAAGTGTGGTTAGCAAAATCAGGAAGCGGGATAAAAGAATTAAACTATATGTTTACTTTGGTGGCTTGGTTATCCTTTAAATAATTGCGCTTGGAATTTTTTGGTTCTAGAGGTTCTGAAGCGATTGGATAAGTTTTCGGATAGGTGGGTGTGAATTTATCCGAGACGGCTAGGTATTTTTATGATGATAGCCATGAATATCTTCGTTACTACAGCTTTAAATTAAAGAAGTTGGGAGAGGCTAGGTAGGTGGATAAGCGTACTCACGAACTTTCGGCTAGCGTTGAGCGGCTATTCGGCTAGAATGAGGTTGAAAAAACTTTGAACTGGGTGGTTCTGGCCTTATGTTGCCTGTGGGCCAATGAAGCGATTAGGTGCCGGGAGAGTGGGATGCTGAATTATATTGGTATGCTTGGGGAAGCCTGGCGGGGGGATAATTGAAAGAGGGCTTCGAGGCTTTCCGAATGGTTGCGGCGGTAATTTTAGAACGTCTGGGTAGCTGGTTTTAGAGTAGAATAGCCAGGGCTGTTAGTGCAGCTGTTTCGGTTCGTAAAATGACTGGACCTAACCCCCAGGGGCTAAAACCGGCGGCTAGCAGGATGGTAATTTCGGCCGGACTGAAGCCGCCTTCGGGACCAATAGCTACCAGCGGCGAGTTTTTATCTCTTAGTGGTCGAATCGGAGCCGGTCCTAAGGGTTCAAGAAAAAAAGCTGGTCCTGGGAGTTGGACAAGTTCCGGGAGGCCTATGGGGGCTAGAATAGTTAATGGAACAGCGCGGCCACATTGTTTGCGGGCTTCTTCTGCTAGGCGGCGCCAGCGATTTGTTCGTAAGGCAGCGGCTTGAGCCAAGCCTTTTCTAATTCGTTCACAAAGTAAGGGGATGATGGTTGAAGCTCCCAGTTCCACTGCTTTTTCTAGCGCCCAGTCAAAGCGTTGATTTTGAATTAGGGCCAGAGCTAGGCGTGGTCCGGGTGGTTCAATCCGTTTGTTCCAGGAGCCGGTTAGTTTCACTCCCAGGCGGGGGCCGGTTGGTTCGCAGGTAGTTACCAGAGCTGGGGCTAGGCCGAAAGGTCCAGTTATTTCTACGGGGCTACCGACTTTAAGACGAAGGACTAGGGCGCCGTGGCGAGCTTGATCTGGGGACAGAAATATTTCTCCTTCGGTTTCGGTGAATTCGGTCGGGCCGGCCAGGCGGATGACTCTCATCAGTTTTTGGGAATTAGAGTCGTCCACTCTTCTAGATTCTTCTGGCGCTCTATTTGGAACCATAGATTCGTATAAGCTGTCTCGGCTATATTTGTCTGTTTGGTTAGAAGGCCCGGGGTGATCAGGCTGATCTTAGCGGTACTGAGGCGTGCCAGCTCCGTAGTTAGTTCTAGAAGGGGGTTTAAGGTTAGATTGGCTATGATGAGATCGGAAGTTCTATTTAAGCTAGATATGGGGCGATCGCTGAAATTGACTCGGCTGGTTAGATTATTTTGAGCGGCGTTATCCTCGACTACGGCGAGGGTGCTTATACCGTTGTCCACCTTCGTTATAGCGGCGGCGAGGTTAAGGGTGGTTGCGGCCAGAACCAGGACACCGCTTTTGGAGTTATTGTCTAGAACACGGGTAGCTTCAGGAGTTAAACTAGTTAAGGTTTTTAGGTAGATAAAGGTGATAGTGTGGTAGTTGTTCCCGAAGGCTAGGCCTGAATCTAGTCGGAGAAATATACCGGCCTTCGGTAATTCGCTTTCATGCCACCAGGTGGGGGCCAGAGTCAGACTTTGATCTACTGGAATGGGGGACAACCTCTCTTTCCATTTCTTTGACCGACCATAGTTATTTTCTGGGTTCAGGGTAAATTTAAATTCTTCGGTTGTTGTTCCAAAAAGCCAGGCCAGATGCCCGATAATAACCAGAGGTTTCGCTGTCAAGTGGGAGTGATCCTGTTGGATAAAGTTAGCCAGGGTCATCTAGTGGTCTGTTTCGTCTGGCTGATCTTTCCAGATATTTCCGGCTCCGATTTCAAATAAAAGAATGCTCATGCTTTCGGTTACTGCCGGTAGGTGGTGAAGAGTGAGTTTGAACCAGCGGGGGTGGTTAGACATTTCCGAGGCCCAGAAAGTTAGCCGCTGAAATACCTAGAATTAGATTGGATATTTCTGTACCCAACCCGGCTTCTTGAAAATAACGGCGGTAGCGTGAGGGTTTTAGTAAGGGGAAGTCGGTGCCCAGAGCGAAATTACTCGGCCTTAGAACTTTTAGAGCCATGGGGATGGCTGCAGGATCGTATAGGTAGGGTAGGGCGGCTGTATCAAATAGAACCCCAGCTAGCTGATCTCGAATTTCTTTTTTTTGGGCGGCTAAAAAGGGAAGGCCGCCGCCGAAATGGGCCAGAATGAGTTTCACCCCTTGGCAGCGTTTAACCAGTTCATAGATTTGGCTTAGTTCCAGAGGCGCTTTACCTGGATAGAATGGGCCGATGGGTTCGTTGACATGCATGAGTAGGGGTCGGCCTTTTTGCCGGCACATCCCGCCTAAAATTTCTAGAACCGAAAGTTCAGTTGGTCCGAAGCTCCGGTCGTAAAGGGCCAGCTCTCCTAGGCCGAAGATACCGGCGGTTAGCATATCTTCGGCGTGGCGAAGCGCCCAAGGAGCCATAACGTCGAAAGCGGCCATAGGTTTCAGACGATCAGGGTGTCGGACGGCCTCAGTTAGGAGCCACTCGTTGTGGCGCTTGGCCATATCTTCGTTTGACCAGGGGAAGCCACCCACTAGAGCTGTATCCACGCCTTCCACGTCCATAACGGTTAAAAGTTCGTCCGTGGAGGTCATGCGAGCTTTAGGGTCACGATAAAGGCTAGTCCAGGGGCCTTCGCCGGCCAAAAAATGATCTCGGTCATTGGCTATTACCTCTGGAGTGAGATGGACGTGAACATCGATGACTGGGCTCATGGTTTTATCTTTCCTGTCAGGGAATTAGAATTAAGTAGTAGGACGTTTCAGTTTCCGGGTCGCGGGTCAACCCTTGGTAAAGTGGATCGGCGTAGCGGGCAAAAGTTTCCTTCTCATCTAATAAATAGATAAAGGAAGCGGCTTTAGCTGGGCTGATGGTCAATTTAGCTTTAATTGGGAAGTCCACGATGACGTCGCCGCCGGCCAAGGCGGTTCGATCGTAGTTAGGGAGCGGAGCAAAAATTAGTTCTAGGGTTCCCCGCAAATCGGTGCGTCCGATACCGCCAGCTGGGCTTACCAGCCTAGTGGGAGCCTCGGTTTCGACGGTGACTGTAGCCTTGGCTATGGGTCGGTAGTCGGCTTTTTCAAGAACTAGCATTATTCGGCGGAAATAATCGCTTGGCGGAGCGGTGGGGTTGGTTAGGCTGTAAAGGCTTCGAGGCCCACAGCCGTTTACAAGTGACAGGGTCAGGCAGGTCAGAATAACGACCCAAAGTGATTGGATCGGGTAATTAAATGGCCTCATGGCGTACTTCTTGAGGGTTGCCAGGGGGGGGGGGGAGCGCCCCTGTTGGCGAGGTAGGCGAGTTCGTTCCTTTCTCAAAAGTGACGGATTCTTTAAGGTTTGGAAGAGTCGGTTCCACTTGCTGGTTGCTGGAGCTCTGGTTTTTTCCGTTTTCCATGCTGGACATAACTTTGCCGGGTTTTAGGGTTTCGTTTTCGTAGCTACGGCGGATTTGCTCCACTTCCCATTGGCCGGGAGCACAGATAATATCGCCGTTGATGATAATCTGGGTTTTATGGCGTTCTTCAAGACGGCTGATTTCGGTTCTTTTATAGTTTAAAAGATAATTGGCCGCTTCTGGGTTGAGGCGCACTTTTATGGTGGAATAACTACCCCGGCCGTTGGCCATAGAGTGGGCTATCTGCCTCAGAACACTGAGGGAGACGTTTTCTGGGGTTTTAACCAGGCCTCGCCCTTGACAGGCCGGGCAGCTGACGAAATTGCCCATTTCGATGGAGGGTCGGATGCGTTGCCGGGAAAGTTCCAGGAGACCGAATTTAGAAATATGTCCGAAATCGCATTTAGCTTTATCGCTGTGAGTAGCGTCGCGGATTCGCTTTTCAACTTCCCGACGGTGCTTTTCTTCGCGCATGTCGATGAAGTCTACTACCACTAGACCGCCTAAATCTCGTAGACGTAGCTGACGGGCTACTTCGTCGGCGGCTTCTAGATTGGTGTCCCGGGCCGTGTCTTCCAGTCCCTCTTTGTCGCGGGAACCCCGTCCGGAGTTGACGTCAATGGAGACCAGAGCTTCGGTGGGGGTTATAACAATAGAGCCTCCCCCTTTAAGCTTAACCCTTTCATGATAGATAGTTTCAAGTTGCTCTTCCAGTTGGTGGCGGGCGAAAATAGGCCTTTTTTCTTTATGAAGGTGGATATATTTGCTTTGATCGGGAGCTATAGCTCTGACGTAGTCCCGGACTTTGGCGAAAGTGGCGGGTTCGTCCACTAGAATTTCTTTAACTTCCGGGGTCAGGTGATCTCTGAGTATTTTAATCGCTAAGTCCTGTTCTCGGTAAATAAGGGACGGAGCTGGGGCTTCTTTCCCCTGGGTGCGGATATCTTCCCAGAGGTTAAAGACTTGCTGCAAGTCGGCGGCCAGTTCATTTTTGGTTCGGCCCTCGGCTACGGTGCGGACGATATAACCGCAGCCTTCGGGTACGGGTAGTTCGTCGGCGATTTGCCGTAGGCGGATTCTTTCCCGGTCATTTTCTATTTTACGGCTGACCCCCACATGGTCACGGCCGGGGGTTAGAACCACAAAACGCCCGGCTAGAGAAATATAGGTGGTCAGGGCGGCACCCTTGATTTCTGAAGGTTCTTTCAGAACTTGCACTAGAAGGGGCTGACCTTTTTTGAGTAGTTTTTTGAGGTCGAGGTTGCTTCTGGAATCGAAGGATTCGTGAAAATATTCGGGGTGGATATCACCCAATTGCAAAAAACCGTTGCGGTCACCGGCGTAGTTTATGAAAAGGGCTTGCAGGCTGGATTCGATATTACAGATAACCCCTTTATAAATATTACCCAGGCTCAGTTCTCGCAGGCATGAGTCGGTATAATATTCTTTAAGGTGGCCTTCAGTATCTAGCATGGCCACCCGGCATTCTTCGGGGTCAATGGCGTTGATAAGAATTTTCACATAAACTCCTTAATTAAGATGATGCCTGCGCGGAAGCTTGCCGTTTTGGTGCCGCCTTTCATGGAAAGACTTAACTTGGGACATGAAGGCTTCTAGGCGGGCCTGGGTACTGCTTTGACTCTGGCCGTCGAAGGACAAATTTAAACAGGGGAGACTTTGACAGGCTTCCCGAAAATTCTGGGTTAATCCCCTTACTACCAGCCCGGGCATGCAAGTGAAGGGCATGATATTGACGAGTCCTGTTGCTTGGCGGTGAAAAAGTTCTACCCCTTTGCCCAGGGATAAGATGGCTTCACCTTGTAAACTGCGGTGTAGGAATTTTTCGCCGTGTTTAATGGTTTCGCTTAAGGGCGGTTCTAACGCGCCCTGCGGGAAGAACCCGTGCCAGGGAGCGGCCAGTTTTTTAAGCTCTCGGCTTTGAAGCCAGCTAATGAATAGAGTCTTCAGGCGGTTTTCCCAATCGCCGGCCCGGGCCGATCGCATGATTTTGATGTAACTTAGGTAAAAGACCCATTCAGTAAAGGGCGGGGTGGTGACTTCAGCGCCTAAATCTTCTAGGCGGCGGATAATATTTTCATTAGCAAAGAGGTTATGGCGGACGTAAATTTCGCCTACTAGACCTACTCGTGGTTTGGCCTCAAGGGAGATAGAGTGATCGGTGGCTACTTCAAAACGATCTCGAGCTATTTTCATAACTCCGTTTAAATCTTCACCCGCTTCGATAGCTAGAAGTAAATCAGTTAGAGCAGTTTGATAAGCTGAGTCGGCTGCGCCGGTCGTGCACTCACGGGGGCGGGTTTGGCGTAGAGCTTTTTGTAGCAAGTCGATTGAGGCCAGAGTCCGCCAGAGACGGCGGGACAGTCTTTCATGGCCCGTTTTTACTCCCACGGCATCCAGGGCTCCGTACATACCTCCGGTCTGATCCAGACTAACTACGTCGAGTTCCGGTAAACCCAGACGTTCCATCATCAGCCGGATGTAGCGGCCGTACTGGCCGAAGCGACAGGGTCCGTTTGAGGAAGGCATAAAAATTGAGCTTTTAGTCGGGTCGAAGCCGGGTCGCTGGGTTAATTTGATGAAGTCGCCCACAGTGAGAATAAGGGGGTAACACTCTTTACCAGAGGTCTGGCTTCGCCCCAGTTTAATGGTTTCGCGGTCGGAGGGGGGTAGGGCTTCGGCCTTTAATCCCACGCTACGAAAAGCCGCCGCTGCGCCCAGAACATGGTCACACATTGGGGGAAAATAAACGGTTTTGTTGGGCCTGGGCGCGCGGGTTAGTGATAGGGGCGAGCTCGCGGCCGTTTTTTTCAGAACTTGCCCTTTAGCTCGGCGGGCGGCTAGGGAATCAAGAAAGGCTTCCACGCGGGTTACGGCCCCAACATCGGAGGAGTGTTCGTCTATTTCAATTTCCAAGAATGGTTTACCGCCCAGTTGGTGTTTAAAGAAATGAAGGATAAAGGAATCTGGTCCGCAGCCGAAATTGGAGATGTAGAGGGCTTCTAGACGTGGGTCGGCGGCGATAAGATCAGCGGCGGCAGTGATTTTCTGGCCGTAGCGCCAGTAGTGGGAAACTGCTTCGCCTTTATCTGTTTCCAGGGGTAGAAAATCCATTGGCAGGCCTAGAACTCCTAGGTCGGTCAATTTTTTGTTTAAGCGTAGGTTTAGGCCGGGATCAAAGCCGTTGTAGGGTCGGGCTACTATTACAAGAGTCTGGTCTTCTGGACCAAGGGATCCTAGTATTTCGCGGCCCTTTTCCACTAGTCGGCGGTTGAATTGCTCTTGAGCTAGCATAGCCTGGAACATAGCTGTCTTGATCTCGGTTAGAGGTTGGCCGAAAGGAGCAGTCAGGGTGGTTAGAGAGTTCAGTAGTACCTGGTTGCCCTCGCCGAAAAAAACTGGCCCAGTAATCAGTGAAGGGCCGGAGAGGCCTAGAGCCGCCGGGGCGGTGTAGGCCAAAGATTGAGTGAAAAGGCAGGTGGCGCTGTCTGGTGTATGCTGAACTGAGCTAGAGTCGCTGGGGAACATGTTGATTAAGGATGGCAGAAAGATGTAGTCAAGCTTTCGGTCGACCAAATTTAAAAGATGCCCGTGGGCCACTTTAATGGGGAAGCAAAATTCACTACCGGCCCGTTCGCAGCCTCGATGGATGATGCTCTTATTGGTGGGGTGGGACCAGACGGGTTCAAACCCTAGCCTAGCCCAGAAGACAGACCAAAAAGGACCGGTTTCCCCAAAAAACATGGAACGGATCAGGCCAATTTTAGGGCGCCCCTTTTCTTCACTCCGGTCCATAAGTTCGCGGAATTCAGGGGCATTGAAGGCTAGTTCTGCTCGATATTCAAAAAGATCTGGCCATTTGGTTGGGGTTCGACCGCGGTTTCCGGT
Organism: Candidatus Adiutrix intracellularis; assembly: GCA_001577715.1. Taxonomy (GTDB): domain Bacteria; phylum Desulfobacterota; class Desulfarculia; order Adiutricales; family Adiutricaceae; genus Adiutrix; species Adiutrix intracellularis. The sequence goes on from LQAA01000057.1 coordinate 13,104, forward strand.
CTCATCGAATTTGCCGCAGCGACTGCCGTAAAAAAGGGGCTGCCCTTCTTCAACGGTGACTTGGCGAATCTCGCAGCGATTGGAACAGTCGGGGCACTCGAAGCTTCTGATATTGCAGCTACGAGTGGAAAGGTCAAAGCCCACAAAGCGACTAGTGTCCCAGTTGCGGCGATCCCGAGCGATGAGAGCCGCGCCTAGAGCGCCAGTGACGTCAGCGTTATTAGGCACGGTGACGGTTTTTTTTAAAACCGATTCAAAGGCCGCGTGAACTCCCTGATTGAAACTAGTGCCGCCTTGAAAAAAAATATGGTTGCCCACGGGTCTGGTTTCTACCACCCGGCCCAGATAGTTAGCTACGATGCTATAGGAGAGACCGGCGGTGAGGTCTTTATAATCAACACCTTTCTGCTGGTAATGGATCAGATCGGATTCAATGAAAACCGTGCAGCGCTCGCCTAAGTGAACTGGGTTCAGGGCAGCCAGAGCCGCCTGGCCGAACTCTTCCTTTATGGCTAGATTTAGTTTTTCAGCCTGTTCTTCTAAAAAAGAACCCGTCCCGGCCGCACAGGCTTTGTTCATCATAAAATCAACGATAACTTCATTGTTTAGTGAGATGTACTTAGAATCCTGACCACCAATCTCAAAGATAGTGTCGACTTTAGGATCGATGGCTATAGCGGCGGCGGCTTGGGCGGTTATTTCATTAACGGTTAGATCCGCACCTAGGTAGTCGGCGCTGAGATAACGGCCTGAGCCGGTGGTGGCGATCCCTAGTACACTTACTTGATCCCGGGCATGAATGCGGCCGAAGGCGGTGGCTAGGGCTGTCAGAGGCCGCCCGGCTGTGGGTAGGTATTCTCGCCAGACTAAACGGCCGTCGGCTGTGACCAGGGCTACATTAGTGCTGACGGAACCAACGTCTACGCCGATGTAGACTTCCAGACGGCCTTTCACTTGGTTCCAGTTGAACTTTGTGGTTTGGGGGCGGTGGTTCGGTGCCTTAAGAGGCTCCCGATACTCTGGCGGCTGGTGATCTCTGGTTAGAAAATCCGCCAAATTATCTAGAATCAGCCCGGGATGGTGACAAGGGGAGTTTTTGGCGGCCTGGCGGGCTGCGCCCAGAGCTCCGAAGACGAAATGAAGATTAGGGGGAATTAGAAGTTGGTTTTCAGGCAGCTCTAGAACTTCTAAAAAGGCTCTTTTGAGTCCGGCGTTGGCGGCTACTCCGCCGGTGAATAAAATTGGGGTAGGTAGGGGCCGACCCTTAGTTAGGTTACTTTTGACGCTGCGGGCCATGGCGAGGCAGAGTCCGTAAGTTATCTCATAATCCGGCGTGGCCGATTGCTGTAGGTGGATCATGTCACTTTTGGCGAAAACGCTGCAACGGCCGGCCACTCGGGGGGGTACTTGGCTACGGAGGGCTAGAGGCCCAAAGTCTTCTATTCGATAACCTAGACGATGGGCCTGTTGGTCGAGAAAAGAGCCTGTTCCGGCCGCACACATAGCATTCATAGCGAAGTCAAGCAGAATCAGCTGGTTGTTTTCCCGGCCTAACCACAGCACCTTGGTATCTTCTCCACCGATATCTATTAGGCTGGCTGCTTCTTTAAACAGATCGGCGGCTTGAGTTAGGGCCATAATTTCGCCTATAACCTCGCCTTTTAGAAGGGAGGCTAGTTTAGCTGCCCCCGTTCCCGTCACTACCGGCGGATAAATGGCTCGGGCTGGATATTTTTGAGTCAATTGTTTCAGTATCTGCTCCATTACGGCGAAGGGGCGGCCGTGATGGCGGAGATAAGCTTGATAAAGCGGGACTTCTCGGTTGTCCAGCAGAACTGCCTTTACACTTATGGAACCCACATCTAGTCCGAGAAAGTATCCTTTTTCTGGTTGAAGCGGTGACTGATCGTTCAAGTCAAAAACCTTCTGAGTTATTTAATTTCCAGCCCGCCTTGTCAGGTCGAAAAGCCGGTTTTAGAATTTCCCGTTGCTTAGTATATCATATTTTCCGTTGTATATCTTATCGAAAAATATAGACTGGGTATATAAAATTAGGACTAACCGTTCGACGAGTGATCTGCTTATCTCTATAAGGGATTGATATGGTAACGTCTAAGGGCACGTTAAATGGTTTATCAGGTGACCATATTTATAGGCCTTCCCCCTAAAGGATTATTTCTTTTACCTTTGTTTACCGATTCACTTGTAGACGGGTATATATTTTACTAATGTCAGTTGGTTAGTCGATAGGTTTTCTCGTAATTAACTCCTGATGTATTCTGGGATTCTTTTTTGTATTTTTCCCTACCGTATCCACATAATACCTAATTAAAAGTGTTTGTTGTCGTACTTGTACTTTAGACGACCCATTATTTTTAATACACTGTACTTCGGCGGCATTCTCATAAATATGTGGATATGATTAGAACAGTACTCAGCTTTTATTAGTTCTACCCCATTTTATACAGTTATGTAATATTTTGTTCGCAGCGGACTTGTGCTTTATGTAAATCATTTGCCTACGATAATTAGCTGTAAATATAATCTGATACTTACAATCTTATCTCGTATGTGTTAAGCTGCTCTCGTCTATTAGGACAGCCTTCTTATGTTTTTTTGATACGGCTTGTAGGTCTTCGTTATTCTAACACTCGAAAGTTTTTTGATTTAGAGCCAAAGCTAAAGAACACCTACCATTAGAATAGCTGGTGGGTTTTTAAGCTTAAGCGCATAAAAAATCTTCTTCGGCTTGCGATGAGGAGAGGGGCTAGAATACTTGACATACCGCAGAGACTACGGTACTATCTGGGCGAAATCGGGATGTAGCTCAGACTGGTAGAGCACTGCGTTCGGGACGCAGGGGCCGCTGGTTCAAATCCAGTCATCCCGACCAGCTAGCTTATTATAATTGCTCGGATTAGTTACTAAAATAATTGTTATCACTGGATTAGATATAAAAAGATCTCGGTTGTTATTAGGGGTTTTTATTTCTTTGGGAGAGGTGACAGTATTAACTTGTCATTAAGAAAGATTAGTTATTTTTAGAATAGTCGGGGGCAAACAAAAAATCTAGTAATAAAGAAATTGTATGCTTACTAATTGCACGGTAGTATAAAATTGAAAAGATCTTATCGTAATCAGAGATTATTAGCGGATTTATTGTATAGATAGCAGCGTAGCTGATTTCAGTTTTTCTTTAGTTTAAATTTTCTAGTGGTTTTTTGCTATAACTCACTAAAATTAATATTAAAGTATTTATCTGCAATATATATACTCATGTAAATAACATTTTATTATTGATTTATGTTAGATACTTTATTGTTCTTTAGTCACGTGTGTAGATTTAATACTAAATCATAACTCGCCTTCGGTTATTCCCTTGCGAGAATCGTATTAGAAAAATAGGAAAGTTAAAAAAATAACTCTGGCTAATCCCTCCTAATCTTACTCCTGATATCATAGATTTAATTAAATGCAGCCTTAAAGGAAAATCTTTCGTTTTGGTTACGGAGGCGTTCTCTATTTTTTTTCGAAAGGATAAAAATATTGCCGCGGAAGCTATCCTTGAGGGGATCTATATTATCAGAACTTCGGTTGCGTCGGGGAAAATGAACGCCGAAGACCGTGTTCGCAAATATAAAAAATTATTATAGGTTGAACGAGCCTTTTATACGATGATAAAGTAAGGGTAAAGTTTATTGATAATATTTGATTTGATAGGCACGCTAATCTTATTTACAGTTAAGTCTGTAAATGCGGTATAGTTAGTAACTACTTAGTGCTTTTTCAGGTGCTGTCATATCAATTTCTTATATTCTTATAGGAGTTAGCAAACCATCCATTGAACGGGTAGTCTTAATTTAGTCTTATTAAAAGACGGCTTTGAGGTTATTACCTTAAAACGTAGTATTGCCGGCCCCAGGTGGCAAAGGGCATGGACGGATAGAAGGTTTAGGGTTTTGGTCGTGGCTCAGTTCCAGCTTAGCCCTTTTAAAGGGCGATTTGTTGCGTTGGTTTAGATCTTTATCTTGTAGAACCTCTGCATTTTGGTTAATACGGATTCTGACTTCGGCTAGGGTGGCTTCGAGTTTGTCCCAGCCGATCACTGAATCAGTTACCTTAGCCAGGGTGCTTCACTTCGGACGGGGTGAAGTGGGTAACGGGGGTTAGCCGACAACTTCAATAAAGAAGTATACGGTTGTCACCGTATGGTAGGTTTGTACTAGACCAACTAGCCCCTATATTGGTCGTTCCAGGCCTCATTTAGGTAGGCTTTATTTAAGTTGGTTAGAAGATTACAGGACTGAATCGATGGCGCCTTTCAATTCTTTAGTGATTAGTTTTGAGATATTTATTCTCTCTCCGATTTAAGATGATTTAGCTGGTAGCGTTTTTCTGTGGCCTGACTATCTTTTCATCTCTTAGTTTATAGCACAATTTGGGCCGGGTGCGCCAGTCTGTGATTATTTAGCTCCCAGTAATTTTTATTTTAGGGGTGTATAATTAAGAAGGGCGGAAGATTATATAGTTGGTTCTTAAAAATATGTTAATCGTATTAATTATAGTATAATTTCGATCATATAGGTCGAGATTTACCTCACTCCTGGTTGAAATACTCTCTTTTTCGAGGGATGTATGAGGATACTATCATTACAATCAGGGTAAGGTATTTTGTTTAAGAGAGATTCCTTAGAGCGGATTAATTCTCGAGATATTTACTTGCAGTTAGATGGGGGAACACCATGAATTTTCTTAGAACAAAAACTTTAAGAGGACTATTTCGACCAGGGACGTTCAGCCAAAAATATTCTTTTAATGTGTGGGATGTTGAGTATAAAGCAACTTGAAGATTTGAGTGATGATTAAGTTATTTAAGGGTAGATACGTAATTCTTACGTTCAATATTTTTGTGGAGAGACAATCATTCAATGAACCGCACTTTGTGTTTCATTTGGTTTAATTTATTTTTATCAATATATTAGGGTTGAGGGGGTAGAAAAAAAATTAAGGGTTCTACTTTATTGTATGAAGAGAAAGCACTTGAGAAAGAAGTTTTCTTTGACACTATCGGTCAAGAAAATATTACTATTTTAACTGATCTAAGTTACAAAAAAGTGATATCTCACCTTTAGAAGACAGCATTGTCTACAGATCTTTCTTCATACTGTACTATAAAAAAGAGGCAAAGAAAATTATTAGAATGATCAGTTTCTGTAGTAGCCTTAAAAAGGGTAAAGAGGTAAAGAAAGTTAAGAGCCATCTTAAGATTATTGCTTTGATTTTGTTTCGTAAGAGTAAGTTAAAAAAGCAGCGACTAATTTAGAAATTTATTAAGAACAATTCAAACTGTTCGAATATATTCTAACCTAACAGCAAAAAGATAAAAATAAAATTTATAGTTTATATAAGTTGAAAATATTCCGCTTAAATTAGATTTTAGAATATTTCGAAATTTTTTGAAAGGAATCGTAAAAAACAAGAATAACGCTCTTACAGTTATCGCCGTTTTAAACTTCATGAAATGGATATGACCTAAATTATCCAGATAATAGTAATATAAAAATTGTTATTTTGGTACAATATCTAATTGAAATTATTAATTTGTAGCATACCGAAACCGTGGAAGGGATGATTAAGTAGTTTTCCAGGGAACTGGGTCATACGATTGATCACGATTACTGGGGGGGTAGTTCTCTACACGATATTGATTTTGAGGGATAACCGTTGGAATATTACTTGAAGGCGTCGAAACATTTACTCGTGGGCGGAGAGTGGAGGAGGATGTCATAAAAGGTTATTTGTAATCATAAGTTTAAACTGATGGTAAATATCTGGCCTGAATATGAGATAGAAAAGGTTCTTTATACTATCGGTGGACTTAATAGTTTTATTGTAGCTGTAGTTTTATGTGCCTTTCCTGGAGCGTTCAGAACTTAGAATTGAAATCAGTAAAAAAAAGTAAAAAACTATTAACTTTATGGCTGACTGTTCTCGGGTGGTCATAGAGTGGAGATCGCCTTTTCCGGGCTAGAACTTAGACGACCTAATCAGATGGATTATTCTGGTCATGCGTCCCTACGGAAAGGAAACAGTTTCTTCCCTCTTTTTGGTAAAGATTCGTGTTCTGATAAGTTTTGTTGATAAATAATTGAATTGAGGTTACACTAAAACAATTTTTTAAGGGGTGAGGCTCAAATGGCCGGGGCTCCTGTCTCATTAAAATCGGGCGAAGGCCCGGAACCGTCTATGTGAAATATTAGACGTTGAATTGGTTAACTACTAAAGGCTGCTTTCGCTGAAGTTATTTATCTTTAGGTTTTGACCTAGAGTTGCATATTCTGGATTTAGTTGGTAATACCTCCCCCTCTAATCTTTAGAAAAAATAGCTGGAGATTTGCTCACAGTAAGAATAATAGCCAAGGCGAAATTCTGCACTTTCAGCGTTTCTGTTAAAGAACGGGTGCCCCTGGCCATGCTGTTGGATGGTTTAGTGCGGAGGAGCGCTAGCTAGCATTGGGTAAAGTCATTATCGACGTTACTAGCGGCAATACTGGCATCGTCTATGCTATGTTGGGCGTGACCTTGGGCTATAAAGTGATTCTTTACTTTCCTGAAAATACTAGCCTTGAACACAAAATTATCATATAGAATTTTGGCACGAAAATTGTGGAGACCAGACTGCTGGAAAGTTCCAACGGGGTCTTACTAGCGGTAAAAAAAGAGGCCGATGGTTTGTTCGATCTCTATTTTTACCCTGGCCAGTATAATAATTTAGCCAATCCTTGGGCTTATTTTAAAGTACCGGGGTTGAGGTTTAGGAATAGTTGGAGCGCAATGTTACCCATTTTATTGGCGGCCTAGGTACAGCAGTACTTTCATGGGTACCTCGATCACCTTAAAGATTATATCCCCGCCACAAAAGCGATTGTGGTTCAGTCCGACTCGCCTATTTATGGTATCTAGGAGACTAAGCACATGAATACCACTAGCAGGCCAGGTATTTTTGATGAAACTCTGGCTGATGAGCTGCTTACTATAAGCACGGAAGAGGCCCTATATCATGACCCCGTCCGGCTGGTTAGAGACAAGGATTTACTGTGGGGGGGCATAAGTTCCAGAGGTATTGTTGCGCCCGCTAGCTATCATATTTCTTCTGGTGGGAGCCCGTATGATCTACTCTCTATGAGTTTTACGGCTTTATTCTAGGTCTTTCGGGTGAAGACAGCCGGAAATGGATAATCGGTCTTTTGCTCGTAGATAACACGCGTGATCCAGTGAAACGGTATCACTGCTTTCGCATTGAACCTGAAGATTTTATGTGGGCGGAAATTAAGGGTGGAGCCAAGAGTCGGCAAGTGTTGGGTGGTTACCATCCTCACCCTGACCACTTGACTCAGCCTTCGGTATATAATTTGGAGCTAGTCCTGTTTTTTATATATATTTAATAATTACGGTGGTCGGTAGCCGAGTTGGGGACCAACTGACTGGGAACTCGCTTCCGCCTGGAGCGCCTTCAACCCATGGGAGATTATTGTTAGTAAATGAAATGGAGAAAAACACTGATCACTCTGTTAATATCTATGAT
>LQAA01000058.1 GCA_001577715.1 Candidatus Adiutrix intracellularis
TTTCGAGTTTAAGTGTGGTTAAATAAAAAATTCTGGAGCTGTAAAAATAAAAACCCTGAGCGGCTTTTAAGCTCTGTTTATTAGAGGAGGATTTTTGGGATGAGATCAGATATTCACCCTAAATTTAAAGAAGTTACCGCTACTTGCTCTTGTGGTAATGAATTTGTTACCGCTTCGGTTTTAGACTCACTCAAGGTCGAAATTTGCTCTGCCTGCCACCCTTTTTATACGGGTAAGCAAAAATTAGTTGATACCGCCGGTCGGGTTGAGCGTTTTCAGCGCAAATACGCTCAGGCTCCCAAGCCTGTAGGTAAAAAAAAGTAAGATGCTCCGAAATACTGAGAGGGTAGTCTTCGGCTGTCCTGTCTTTGCTGATTGGGTATCCGCTGTTTTAATGCTTAGATCGCTCTAGTCGGGCACAGCTATGTTTAGTGATTTTGAGGAAATAGAAAAAAATTATGCTCAGATTGAGGCCCTCCTGAGTGATCCGGAAGTTTTAAAGGATCTTAAAGTTTACCGGGACACCGCCCGTCGCCATAACGAGTTGGGTAAAGTTGTTGCGGCTTGGCGGCGGCTTAAGAAAATTCAGACGGAATTAGTTGGAGCTAGGGTCATGCTGGCCGAAAGTAATCTGGAACTGCGCGAGTTGGCTCAGTCCGAGATGGAAATTTTGACCGGAGCGGAGACTGTGGCTGAAGAAGCTCTAAAACTTTTACTTCTTCCTAAAGACCTTAACGATGAAAAGAATACGGTGGTAGAAATACGAGCCGGCACTGGCGGCGATGAGGCGGCTCTCTTTGCGGCTGACCTTTTTCGTATGTATAGTCGTTACGCCGAGATTCAGGGTTGGCGGGTTGAAATTTTAAGTTCTAACCAGACTGACGGCGGCGGGTTTAAGGAAATTATAGCTTTAATTGAGGGGGAACGGGTCTATAGTCAGCTAAAATACGAAAGTGGAGTTCACCGGGTTCAGCGGGTACCGGCCACTGAAACTCAAGGGCGCATCCATACTTCAGCTGTAACCGTGGCTGTCTTGCCGGAGGCCGAAGAAGTAGAAGTGGATATCCGTTCTGAAGACGTCAAAGTTGATGTATACCGTTCCTCCGGACCGGGCGGACAAAGCGTTAATACCACCGATTCGGCGGTGCGGGTGACTCACTTACCCACTGGCTTGGTGGTTATTTGTCAGGATGAAAAATCTCAGATTAAAAATAAGGCTAAGGCGTTGAGAGTTCTGCGGCGCCAGGCTGTTGGATCAGATGGTTGCCGCGCAGCAGAGCCG
>LQAA01000059.1 GCA_001577715.1 Candidatus Adiutrix intracellularis
TTTATCTGAATTTTGAACGGGAGATGAGCCTTGAGGAACTCGGCGAATATCGGGAATTAATCCGGCGAAGGTCCCGATTGGAGCCGGTAGCTTATATTCTGGGAGAAAGAGAATTTTACGGCCTTAAACTCAAAATTACTCCGGCTGTTTTTATTCCTCGACCAGAGACTGAACATTTAGTAGATGAGGTTCTGCACCTGTCTAAAACTCTCTGGCTGAATCAATCCCTGCGCTTAGCTGACATCGGCTGCGGTTCTGGGGCTATCGCTCTGGCGTTGGCTCAAAACATTCCTGCCGCAAAATTGGAGGCCGTTGATATTTCAGTGGAGGCCTTAGCGCTAGCTGAAGAGAACGCCTCCGCTCTTTCCCTGGCTGATCGGGTGAATTTTTACTCTGGTGACCTTCTGGCTCCGCTGGCTGGCTCTAAATTTCATCTTATTTGTGCTAATCTGCCTTATATACCTACTTCGAACCTGGACACTCTTATGCCTGATGTAGTTCAGTACGAACCCCGCTTGGCTTTGGACGGCGGCCCGGAAGGGTTAACCCTTATTAATCGTCTTATTCAAAACGTTCCTACCTATCTGGAGCCGGGGGGGCGATTGCTTATGGAAATATGGCCACCTTCTCTAGCTAGTTTGGAAAAACAGGTCTCAGCCGCTGGTTTTTCCCCGGCTGAAGTTATCCAAGATTTGGCCGGTCGGCAGCACATTGTGGTCATTACGGCGAATAAGAGCTAAGAGTTTAAGGCTTTCTGTATTACCAATCTTAAATTTTTAATATTACGATATTTATTAGTAGACTAGCTTGCGTCTATAGCCTGAGCTTTGTTCACTTTTTAGGTTTCGGCTATGTTGTTGTTGCTGGGATGTGTGATATATCCAGAATAAGTTAGATATGTATTTTTTTTTTGAAGAAAATTCACGGTTGCTTTGTTCGAAGGGATAATTACGGAGTTGTAGCCGGGAGGGGTAAGTATTTTAGTTATCAGATTACGCTGAGTTTCTACATTGTTCATTATTAGAACACGTTGATAAATACCTTTTAGTTTATCAAGATTTATTTTTTTAGCCCAGGTTTTTACCTTCACTCCTAGCAAGAAGAAAAGAGAGCTTAAAGATGGTGCCGGTGGGGCTAATGTTTACTTTCAGATAGCCCTGGTGATTCTGAATGGTGTTCCAAACTATTATTAAGTTTAGATCGGAATTACTATGACCTATTATTTTGTTAGAGTAAAACGGTTTAAATATTTTATTTAAATCCTCGGTGGGAATATTTGGCTTATTATCTTAAACGGCGATAAGATTGTAACGACTTGTTACTATCTCCTGGTTATAGGCGGAACGTTCTACGGCCAGTTCCGTTTTTTGATTTTGACGGCCATTACGCTGTTTTAGTGATCCGGGAGGAAGGCGTCGAAGGTGTTGGAGATGAGCTTTATAATGGCTTTAGTCAGGTGGATAGACGAGCTTAGAATACTGTTCGACTTGGGATCCAGCTTTATTTTTAGTCTGATGGTTAGAAATAAATTCTGAAGCTATCGGTCTTTCGGGGAACTAGCGTAGGTGGTGATTATATTGTTAGCCGCTAGGATCATTTTTAAGTTGGCCACGCCCTGGACTATGGCCAGGAGATCTTTCAACATAGTCGGCGCCAGCTGTCAGAATTTTAAAAATTTGTCTAAAATATCTTTCTGCTGCGCGCTGAAGTTGGGTTCCATCATCAAAAATTGGGGATAATTGATAATGGTGGAGAGAATATTATCAAAGTTAGGGGTCACTTCGGTAGCCATAAATTCCATAGCCTCCATTTTAGTGGAGTACGACAATTTTTTCTGAAGCATTAGCTTTTTCTATTCTATAGCTTTTAGAATAGTTATATCATTGAAAATAGTCAGAATAAAGCCGGTTGCTAATACATAGAATATTTTATCGAACTCCTAAAGCGTTAATTTTGTTTCGCCTAGACCGGAGATCGTAACTTCCGGTCTGCTACCGCACTTTCTTTTTGAAGGATCAGTCATATTTTTTCGCGGGATTTCCCAGGGTAAGATAACCTTTCCTTTTAGAGGACGGTTTACTGCGGTCTTAAGATGAAGGTGGTAAATTTTCGGTATTTCTTATTAACGTTGACGAGCAACCCGTTTAAAGTGGAGATAGTGATGATTTAGGGCGAAATGTCAAAGATAAATTTAAAGTTAAATTCACTTTCTTTTAAAAGATGGTGATTAATTTGCTTTTGGTAATCATTTTATTGGCGGTTACGGTTAGATGCGCGAACTCCTTAAAAGGCTGCTCGGTCGGATTAATTTCTGTGGACGAATCGGTAGATTTTTCAAAAAAAATAAAAACTGCCAAGATGTAGGTGGTAATGATTGAAAGTCCTAGAAAAGAGAGTCCCATATTGGGGATCTATTTTTTACTATTGTTGGCTAAAGTGACTTGGCGATCGACTAGAGTCTTAGTTATATCGTTAAAACAAGCCTAGGTGGTTATTATTCAGTGCCAGACGGGAATGGTCTGGTAATAGGCCAGGTGTTTATTCTTTACCTGTTTCTGAATTGGTGTTATCGAAGGCGATTAGTCTTTTGCTATTATTTTTAGCCACGTGGATGAGAGCGGCGGTAGTTTTTTGAAAAGTGAAATTGTTTTGATTGTAGAAGGTGCTTTTGCCTATTTTATTCTGATCGGGATAAGTCAGGGTATTCCAGTTGTAATTTATAATTATGAGATAAATGTTGGAGGGTGAGGTTGAATCAGAAGTTCAGTTAATAAATTCGTTTTAGATGTCACTAGACAAGGATTTAAGATATTCTCTGGTGTTAGGTATCTAGTCTTAAGGGTTGAAGAGTTTCATGAAAGTTACCTGAGACTCTTCGTAATTTTGGGTTATCACCGGATTCTCTTTTGGGTCGGCCAGGAGATTATAGTGAAAAAATCTTTTTTGTAACGAGTAAGGCTAGCGGTTATTTCCAGAAATTTTTTTGACTACCCCGCTCCGGGTATCTGGAAGACGGACTGGTGGGAGACAATAGATTCTAACAGGATAGAGTAGAAATAAAAGAATAGTTCTCTTCTTAGTTAGAGTTTAAACTTTTTAAGGGGATCAGAACAATTTTTCTATTTAGTTAGAACTAGTCTAATAATTATTCTGAATAACTTCAGTTAGATGGTATATTTTGTAGACTCTTTCTTTGATAAATTTTAAAAAACTAATTTCGCTGAATTACTGCTGAGGCTCTATATAATTATAGATATAGTTGGTTTCTAGAGTGGTGGAGGGTCCATATTCGGCCAGATAATCTAGACGTAATTTTTGGGCTTTATTTTTAGAGCTCTGGCTTTCAACCCTGATTCATATGATGTTGACGAGGATAATGAGCGCTATATAAACCTCGAATAGAATTAGAGGGAAAAGATGAGTTAGTCGGCATTTGGGTTTTAACTGTCTACTTTCGCTCGATTACATCATAATGGGAGAATTGCATGGTAAAGCCCCCCCGCCCTTGAGTTTGAGAGCGGACGGCCGTGGAATAGCCGAATAGTTCACTTAATGGAGCCAGGGCGTGGATGACTTTAAACCCTGCTTGGCTGGCTAAATCTTCCACCCGTCCTAGGCGGGCTGATAGGTCACCTATGAGTTCCTTCATGAATTCATCGGGGGTGGTAACTTCCAGGCGCATAAAAGGTTCCATCAGGGTCGGGGCGGCCTGACTCAAGGCCCTGCGTAAAGCTTGGCTTACAGCCATACGAACCACGGCCTCGTTATCTTCAGTTTCGCTTAATTCCAGAGTTGTGAGGGTTACGGCTAAATCGAGGAGGGGGTAACCTTGTACTGGGCCGGAATATTCGCCTTCAGCTAGGATAGACAGTGCCGCTTTCAGCAGAGCCGGGGGTATAATCTCCGGGTGGGCTAATTTTCCGGCCGACTGATAGCCACTCCCTCTGGTTAAGGGGGTTACGACCACGACTGCTCGGGCCGAATGACGGGTTCCAGCCAGTTCGCGATTAAAAAGACCTTCACCTTCAGTAGCTTTAGTGATAGTTTCTCGGTAGACGACTTGAGGTTTACCGATGTGCACGTTCAAGTTGAATTCGCGGGCCAGGCGCTGAGTTAGAACTTCTAGGTGTAATTCCCCCATACCGGAAATAATGGTTTGGCCGGTTTGGTCATCGATACGGGCTTTGAACGTAGGATCCTCTTCTACCAACTTGGTCAGCGTTTCGGTGAGTTTATCGAGGTCGGCGGAATTTTGGGGTTCTAGGGCAATAGAGATAACCGGGGTGGCCGCTTTTATTGATTCCAGTAGTACTGGCCGGCCAGGAGCGCAGATAGTATCCCCGGTGGTGACTGAACGAAGGCCGATAACCCCTACTAGATCCCCAGCCTTGGCCTCACCCAAGCGGTCACGTTTGCCGGCATGGATGCGGAGAATGCGACTTATCTTATCTTTTTGCCTAGTGCGGGGGTTGAAAGCTTCTTCACCTTCACTTATTTTACCGCTATAAAGACGTAGAAAGCTCATTTTCCGACCCTGTTCCATCATTTGAATTTTGAAGACTAGGGCGACTAGGGGGGCTTTCTCCCGTAGTTCTATTGTTACCGGATGGCCGTTGGTATCTTGAGCGACTATAGTCGGAAAGTCGATGGGAGAAGGTAGATAATCCACGATTCCGTCTAAAAGAGGTTGAACGCCTTTATTGCGAAGAGCCGCCCCGCAATAAATTGGAACTAGCTTTAGGGTTAAAGTCGCTCGGCGGATAGCTGCTTTGAGCTTGTCTTCAGTTATGTCCCGGTTTTCGAGATAATCTTCCATGATTTCATCGTCATTTTCGGCTAAGGTTTCCCAAAGGGTTGATTTGGCCGCCACGGCTTCTTCAACCGCTTCGGGCGGTAGATCTCTTTCTTCCATTTCCGCACCCAGGTCGTCGTTTTTCCATATATAGAGCTTTTGGCGTAAAACATCGATGACGCCGCCGAATTTTTCCTCCTGACCGAAAGGTCTAGTGATTATTAGGGGGGTAGCTTTAAGTTTTTCCTGAAGCTGAAATATAACTTGATTAAAGTTGGCTCCGACTCGGTCAATTTTGTTAATAAACACTAGCTTGGGAACTCTGTGGCGATCGGCCTGACGCCAGACCGTCTCTGATTGGGGTTGAACCCCCCCCACAGCGCAGAAAACACCTACTGCACCGTCGAGAACTCGCAGACTTCTTTCGACTTCAATGGTGAAGTCAACATGGCCGGGAGTGTCAATGATGTTGATGTGGGTATTTTTCCAATCACAGGTAGTGACCGCACTCATGATGGTGATACCTCGGGCCTGTTCTTCCGGCATATAATCCATGGTAGCTTCACCATCGTGGACTTCGCCGATTTTGTGAGTGCGGCCGGTGTAATAAAGAATACGTTCGGTGAGAGTGGTTTTCCCCGCATCTATATGGGCGATTATGCCTATGTTGCGAACGTTATCGCCTTTTCGAGTTGAGGTCATGATGAAACCTTAGTTTGTTTTTACTAGAGCCGCTGGAATATCTTTGGTCACGGCCCGTTCAATGATACCGGTCAGTTCCTGAATTGCTTCCGGGGTTAGAGGTAAGACCGGGCTGGGTATTTTCGGGTCGCCCAGAAGCTTTAATTCAACTCAGCTATCGTCTGCTGCAATGTTTTTTTGGCCGGTCGGGGTTAGGAGTTTAGAGTTTAGGTTGTCAGCCGAAAAAATGTTAAGTTTCATAGTTTCTCTGGGTTTAGCTAGTATTTCCAGGTTCTGAGATTTAAAGCATTTTTAGATCAATATCGTCTAATTCTAGTTAATTTCTAAAAATTTTTCGGTCGGGGCATAGGCGGTTGGGGGTGCAATGGGAGATTCTGAGCTTTCGGGCTCTTTTCTGACCCTTAAAGTTAGGGGTGAAAGCTGGGTTACCGTATCTAGAGCCAGAAGGTTATCTGCTTTTTCAAAAATAGCTTCTATTTCGGTGTTAAGGTTAGTAGAGATTAGATCCAGATCAGTTTTTTTAAAAGATTCGTTCATAATTTTTCCTGATTCAGGGTAATTGAATCAGTTTAAATCCGGCCGGTTTATCCAGAGTGAAAGTGGCCGGTTCCAGAGTCAGACCTAGGCGAACATCGTCGTAAGTTATTCGGAGATTTCGTTTTTGCTGATTAAGATTCCAGCCGACCTCTACGGCTTGGGGGAAAGGTTCAAGACGTCCGCCTTCATCTTCACGGGGTAGTTCGCGTACTGAGAGATAGCGGATAGTGATATCTGGATTCAGAGTTTCACCGTGTACGGCGGTTACGATGACAGCTTTCAATGGATCTTGAGTGAGACCGCCGGTTAGGCGTAGACGCCAGACGTTTTTATCATTGTCTAAAGTTTCGGCTGGGACGATGGTGAGTTCGGTATTTTCACCTAGAGGTTGATAACTAGCTGAGGCCGGGCGTACTTGAGAGCCACTCATAATAGCGATGAGCTGATTGGGGCTCAGCCCTAAGGGAATAAAACGACCGAAATTTTCAGTTGTGGCTGGTCCGGTGATGTATTGCCGAGCCCCGTAGATGATGCCGGTCAGTTGGGTACCGTCGGAAGCTAGGCGGAAAGCTGGGTTTCCGGTTGGGTTTAGTGCGGTAAACACAAGTCGCCCTGGTTTTAGAACTAGTGCTTCGAAATGGAAGAAGTTACGCCGGCCGTCGGCAATAAAATTAACTCCGCCTCTGGCGGCTAGAGTGTTCAGGCTGGCTCCCCGTTGGTAGAGGCCGGCGGCCAGTTTCATAGCCTGACCCTCCGGAGTGCGGGGTGAAAATGATTTAACTGATCCCCAAGGTCCGGTTTGACAGCCGGCGGCTAGGAAAAGGGTAGATAAAAATAACGAGACTAGCCGCCGGGGCGTCTTTGCCATGGAAGTTAGGGCTTCATTCGGAGATACGTTTAATTTTTCCATTTAACTCCTCCTGGTTTTCAAAGCCGGCGTCCAAAGCCTGGCGGTAGATACTTAGAGCCTCTTTCCCCCGACCCATTTTTAGAAGGACATCACCTAGATGATCTAAAACTACCGGATCACTATCTGAGAGGGGTAAGGCTCGTTTCAGGAAGGTTAGGGCTCTTTGGGGTTGGTTCAGATGAAAATAAATCCAGCCCAGAGTATCGAGGATATAGCCTCGATTTGGCTTTAGGGCGTCGGCTCGTTCAGCCATGGCCAGAGCTTCTTTGAGGTTTTCGCTGCGATCGGCCCAAGTGTAGGCTAGATAATTTAAGGCGTCGGCGTGGTCTTGATCCAGTTCTAAAGCTTTACGAATAGCTTCAATGGCGGCTGACTGGCGTCCGAGCTTATCCTCCAGGACCCCTAGACGGAAATAGATATCTGCTTCTTCAGGAAATTTACTCGCCGCCTCCAATAGTTGTTTCCGGGCTTTTTCTGTTTCTTCTAGATGTTCCAAAACTATGGCTACGGCTATTTTTAATCTAGGTGAATCTGGACGCAACCGGTCGGCTTCCTCAAGTAGGCTTAGAGATTTTTCCATGGTGTCATGTTCATTTCGGCCGGTAATCATGGTGGCCAGAAGAAGACGGGCATCAGGATAGATATCACTGTCGGGTTTTATAGATTCCAAAAGCTTTCTTGCCCGGGGGAAGTTTTTTTTGGCGTTTCTTTGTTCGTCCTGTTCTAAAAGACTTGCGGCTAGAAAGTAGCGGCCCTGATCGTTATCGGGGTAGTTTTTTAGGAGGGATTCGAATTCACGGGCAGCCTCGCGGTAGAGTTTTTGATTCAGATAGATGAGGCCGATCTGGACCTTGAGTTTAATTCCATTATCCTTTTGAACTCGCCAGCCGGGTCCTGTTTCATTTGAGAGTTGGTTATTTTGGTCGTGAAGCTTGCTTAAAATTTTTTCCGCCTCTTTTTTCTTCCCGATCTTCAGAAGAAGTTGGGCCAGGTAAGTCTTGGGCATATAAGCTTCCGGCCTTAGCTCTATTAGCTGGCGGTAAATTTTTTCAGCGGCTGCATTATTTCCAATTTTTTCATATAAACCAGCTAGTTCCGATAGGGTAGCGGGGAAGTCTAGGTTTTTTTTCAGCGCGGTTTTAAAGGCGCCGATGGCCTCGCTTGTCCGGCCAGAGATATTGTAAAAGCGGCCTAAGCGATAGTAGGACAAGTGGTCAGGAACTGTTTTCACTAGGCGTTTGAATATTTTTTCGGCCTTCAGATTATTTCCAGTTTCAGCATAAAGGTTTCCGAGATAGTTTAGAGCTTCAGTATTTTGAGGGTTCTGTTTTAGAATAGTCAGATATTCCTTTTCAGCCGTTTCAAAGCGACCGTCTGAGGCTGCGAGCCAGGCTATGAAAAGATGGGCTTCGAGGGCGTCACGGTCCAGTTTCAGAGCTTCCTGAGCGTATTTAAGGGCGGTTTCATTATCGCCGATGCGTGAATAAAGGCGGGCGGCCTCAAGTTTAAGGTAATAGGAACCATCGCCTAGGCTGGCAGCTTGAACCATACTTTTTAGTGCTTTTTCATCGTCGCGGTCGCATTCTTGATAGTTAGACTTGATGAAATAAAAATAACGTTCGGCTTCCAGAAGATTTTCGTTACTCCAAGAGAAGCTGGCGTAACTGATAATTAAGGTCGCTAAAAAGCTAGTCGTTAACCCAGGCTGAAAACGGGGGAGGGTCATCCGTTGAAAATTAACCCTAAAGTTGGACACTAGTCTCCCTTCCTGAATTAGGCCGTTAGGCTTCTTGCTGGCTTTGATCCAGATCCGGCATTTCCCGCCTTAAAAAGGCCATAAGGTTCTTTTTAAACCTTTCCTCTAACTGGCGAACGCGTTCACGGCTGATGCCGAATTCCTCGCCGACTTCTTGAAGGGTGATCGGGTCCTCCGCCAAGATGCGTTTTTCCAGAATTAAGGTTTCCCGGGGAGAGAGGGTTTCGCGGAACTTATCCAGTTTATTTTTGAGCAGATTATTTAACTGGAGTTGAGATAAAAGACTTTCCGCCCCGGGGACCTCTGACGGTATAAGGCTAACGTGGCTCTGCTCATTGTCCGGTCCTACTGGGGCGTCTAGAGAGACTTCTCGGCCAGCGGACAGACGTAAATCCATTTCCTCAACTTCCGAAATATCGACTCCCAATCTTTTAGCCAAAAGTTTAGGAGTGGGGATTAGGCCTTCTTTGAGAATTTTATCCTGTTCCTTGCGTAGGTTGTAAAAAAGCTTACGTTGAGCCTGGGTGGTGCCAACTTTAACTAATCGCCAGTTGTCCATAATATATTTTAGAATATAGGCCTTAATCCAATAGGAAGCATAGTAGGAAAATTTGACTTCCCGGCTGGGATCAAATTTTTTCAAAGCCTGAATAAGACCCACATTGCCCTCTTGGATGAGATCGATTAGGTTGTTAAGCCAGTAGCTTTGGAACTCCATAGCAATTTTAACTACTAGTCTGAGGTTAGAAGTGACGAGTTTCTGGGCCGCTTCGGGGTCTCCCGTTTCTTTATAGTTTTTAACCAAGCTCTCTTCTTCTTCTCGAGTTAGAAGCTTGAAGCGGCGCACTTCGCTCAGATAGGCTTGTAAAGCGTTTGGTACGGCCGGAACCGGTCCCGGAGCCCGGAAGGCCGGCGGCCAGGCAGTGCGCCTTAAGACTGGTGGTTCGGCGGTTCTGCTCTGGTTTTTATTATTAACTTTAGCTGGCATAGTACTCCAGAGGCAGAGAGAACATTTCGTTCAGAACGACCAGAATTTTGGCTGGACTAGCTCTTAAAATGTTAGTCATGCTCATTTCTATGGTTAAATAATCCTTTAGGGTATCATACAGAGTGTAGGCTATTAACTGAAGGTTAAAGCAGGGTAGATTTCCTAGAATATTTTGGGCCGTAAAGGCGAAAGTTTTGGATTCTATATTGTAGCCTAGAGCTAAAAAGTCATGTCCCCAGACTAGTTTATTTTTTAGGTCTGGTATAAAGATGCCGAAAGTTATTAGGTGCTCGTCTTTAAGTCTCCGTTCTTCCAGATAACCCATCAGTCTAGTCACGGTAAGATTCGGGCATTTTATGGTTATGGTTTCTATTTCGACCGGGGTTAGCGAACTGTATTCGAAGTGGGTATAAGGGTTATAATGTCTAGCTTCTCCGTCTTCCATCATCCAATCGGAAGTGACGGTGGCGGCGGAGGATATGATTCCGTCGTCGGGCATAATTTGATCTAGGGAGTCGTAGATGTCGGTTCCGACCAATTGGGTGGAGGTGAAAACTGTTATTTCTCCGGTCTTGCGCATTATGAGAGCTTTTCTCCGAAGTTTAAATTGGAGATTTTTTAATTATATCAAATTGGCTGATTTTGACAACCAGGATTATAAAACTAGGGTTAGTCGCGGCCAGAGGATTATTAAGGTGGTGATGGACATAATGGCTGCATATAGGGGACAGTCGCCATCGAAAGCCGCTCGAAGTCGTAGCCGGAGAGGTAGGCGACGACAAAAAGGTAGCTACCGAATGAGCTGGATAGAATTAAGCCTGGGCTGGGTAGTCTTTCAAATACTTTATGATAGGCTGAGTAGGAACCACAATTGAGCAATCCGGTAAATTGTTCCCTAAAATTGATTGGAGAACTTCTGACGATTGATGGGCTAATATTCTAAACATAAAAAAGAAAGCGGTTTGAAAAAACCAGGTTCAAAATGATAATTACTTTCTTTGTTAAAAGAGCATCCCAATACTTCGGCTATAAAAGATTGCAAAAACGAGTACGAGGTGTGATTTTACCTTTTAAAAAAGCTACATATAGGACTAAATCTGGGCCCATTAGTTAAGTGCTAATGACTTCAGACGATATCGGAGTACAATAAATTTCTTTATAATGTTTGTAACGGGAGATGGCTCCATGATATTTGATAAGCCGCAGAGGGTTAGTATTTAATTTAATTTATTGTTGCACGATGTCTTCAGCTGGTTTGGTAATTAATTTCCTATTAAAAACGTAAGCGGTTGTCTTAGGATAAATAATTTATTTTATTAAGGTTTATAGAAAAAAGTGTACAGGAATAGGGCTCATACTCTAGTTACGTTCTAATTTTATGCTTTTTGTCATGCTTCTTTTGTTGATGGGGATTAATAATATCAGTTGATGGGGGCTTTAATGAGTTGTTGAAATTCTTTCAGGCTCCAGTCGGTTTAGTTTTTAGTTCGGCAACTTTATCCCGGAATGTAGCATTATTTGTTCATAATAAAGCATTCTCCTCGCGTAAAACTTCAAGTGCAAGTCCAGTTCATCCATACGTTGGAGAGCTTAAAATACCTTATCTTGCGGTTTATTTAATTCCATGGTCATAATATAGCATATTTTTATGTTAATGTATAACCATATCTCACTTGATAAACATCGTGAACGGTTATAAGAATCTAGATTGTTTCATCGTTCCAGGCAAGGCGAACGTTGAAATCTAAGGTCCGATCGGCTAAGTGAATGGCCAGAACTAGCACTAGAGCCACTAGTAAGGCCGGGCTGGGTTTGTCTTTAATAAAAATAAATAAGTTTTCAGATTGCCGAATGGATAAAGGTAGCTATGGTATTGGAAATGAGAGTAGCCGCCTGGTTTACTTTCGCTTGTGCTAGCTGGATTGTTTTCGGCTTGTCGCCTATGGCCAGGTTAGGCTAGTATTAAATATCGAAAGCGTCGGGGCTCTTAGCCTCGATTAGCTTCATAAATTTATTTAAGGTGACGTGGGTGAAATTGTCGTCGGTATTGCCGTCGAAGGCTAGAATAAGCTAATTTTTTTTTCCAAACTTCGAGTTTAAAAGGGATCGAAAAATGTCAGAGAGGTTAGAATTGCAGCAAGTTAGCTGTCTCATTGAAGTTCCTTCGAATTAGGATAATACGGGGGGGGGTATCCGAGAGTCTGTTATTTTAATAAAATAGTTTATAACTTTAGCAAAAGTTATTCTTGAATTCAAGTTAAAATTAATGTATATTTCATATATGCTAAGTACCGTTGGCTGATGATATTTTTTTGTTGACCAATTTTAAATCTTAGCCATCGAGTGCTTTAGTTTAAGGTAAGTCCAGTTAATTTTGGTTAGGAGGAGGAGAATAATTATGATAGAAATAAGGTTCCATGGTCGCGGAGGGCAGGGAGCGGTCACTTCGGCCGAACTTATGGCTCGAACGGCCATAGGTAGTGGTAAATATGCTCAAGCCTTTCCTAGTTTCGGTCCTGAGCGTCGCGGAGCGCCGGTCACGTCTTTTCTGCGTATTTCTGATATCCCCATCCGCATTCGGGAAAAGGTTTACACACCCAATGTGGTGGTGGTATTGGATCCCAGTATTATGGGGGTAACCAAAGTTGACGCCGGTCTCAAGGATAATGGTCTTTTAATTATTAATTCTGCTAAGCCGGTTGAAGAACTAAGGCGGCAATATGGCTTTAAACAGAAAATAGCCACTATTGACGCATTGCATATAGCTTTGGAAGAATTGAAGGTGCCTATTACTAATACGGTTATGATTGGTTCGCTATCCAAGGCTCTGGGCGTAGCCACTCCTGACGAGGTACGTTGCCATTTGGAAGAACGTTTTGGTCCCTCTCTGGCTTCCAGAAATCAGAAGGCATTTGAGCGGGCTTACAATGAGACCAAGGTGGAGGGCTAACTTTATGAATAAGAAAGTCGACATCGTCATGGAAGCTGCTTTTAAAATCAGCGACCTACCTTTAGGTTTTACTGCTAAACCAGGCACTACCCGCAAATTTAAGACCGGTGACTGGCGTTCGGCCCGGCCGGTTTTGGATCGGGCTAAGTGTGTTTATTGTGGCTTTTGTTACATCTACTGCCCCGATGGCGTTTATCGGGATATGGGGGCGGAAAAATATTATCAGGTCGATTTGGATTATTGTAAGGGCTGTGGCATCTGCGCTCACGAATGTCCCAAAAAATGCATCCAGATGATCATTGAGGAGGTTTAGTCGTGAGCAGTATCAATAGTACTAAACCCGTCGGCATTGAGGTCTCTCTGGCCATAGCCGAAGCGGTGAAACTAGCCGAAGTCGAGGTGGTGGCCGCCTATCCCATCACTCCACAGACCCATATTGTGGAACACCTTTCAGATCTAGTGGCTAACGGCGAATTGAATGCCGAATATGTGCCGGTAGAATCTGAACATTCAGCTTTGAGCGCCTGTATTGGCTCGTCGGCGGCCGGGGCCCGTACCTTTACTTCTACTAGTTCCCAGGGGTTGATGCTAATGGCTGAAATAGTCTTTATCGCCCCCATGCTGAGAATGCCTATTGTTATGGCCGTGGCCAATCGGGCCATCTCCGGCCCTTTGAATATCTGGAACGATCATTCCGATGTTATGAGTATTCGTGACTGCGGCTGGATTCAGATTTTTGCGGAAACGGGCCAGGAAGCGACCGATCTGTCCATTATCGCCTTCCGTATCGCTGAAGATAAAAATGTGATGATGCCTCTGATTCTGAATCTAGATGGCTTTACTCTTTCCCATTTTATCGAACCAATTATCTTTCCCGAGGCTGATAAAGTCAAAAAATTTCTGCCGCCTTATGAAACTAGCCATAAGCTAGATTTAAATAATCCTTTGTCTTTTGGCCTTCTGGGTGGCCCGGAGGTCTACACTGAGGCCCGTCGGGATACTGATTTGGCCCTCTTGAATTCTAGATCTCACGTTCAGAGAATTTTTGACGAATTTGCTGGGGCTTTTGGTCGCCAGTACCGGTTGGTAGAAACCTACAAGACCGAAGGCGCCGAAACTATAATCGTGACTATCGGTTCTATTTCTGAAACAGCTATGTCTGCGGTTGATGAAATGCGCGCGGTCGGTGAAAAAGTAGGTTTAATTCATATTAGACTGTGGCGGCCATTCCCAGTGGTGGAATTTAGGGCGGCTGTGGCTGGGGCTAAAAACTTGGCGGTGGTGGATCGCCATATTAGTATGGGCTTCCCGGAAGGGCCGGTGGGTACGGAAGTGAGGGCATTAATGTATCATGAAAAAGAACGGCCCAGAATTTCTAATTATGTATTAGGCCTTGGTGGACGCGATGTTACGCGTAATCACTTTAAATATATTGTTGAACAGGTTAAGTCTCTGGGCGCGGACAAGCGGCAGGGCGGTTATGAAATGGTGGGGGTGTTGGAATGAAATCTGCAGAAGTACAATTCGAAAAAATAACGCCTAAAACTTTTCCTAAGGGTCCCGATTCTCTGGCTTCAGGTCATCGGGCCTGTCAGGGTTGTGGCGAAGTTCTAGCCTTGCGACTTTTGATGAAGGCTTTGGGCCGTGATTTTATGGCCGTATCTGCTACGGGCTGTATGGAAGTTTGCACCAGTCCTTTTCCTCAGTCCGCTTGGGAAATGCCTTGGTTGCATGTGGCTTTTGAAAATGCGGCCGCCGTGGCTGGGGGGGTGGATGCGGGGAATGTTATTTTACGTCGTAAGGGTAAATTGCCTGATAAGCGTATTCCCGTGGTGGCTATCGGCGGTGATGGGGCCACGGCTGACATCGGTATTCAGGCTCTTTCCGGCGCTTTGGAACGCTACCATGAAAATTTTATCTATATCTGCCTTGACAACGAGGCTTATATGAATACCGGTATTCAACGTAGTTCTCAAACTCCTTTCGGGGCTAGTACCACTACTTCGCCAGCTGGTTCACATTCTAAAGGGCAGAGTACTTGGAAAAAAAATATGCCGGCTATCGCCGTCGCTCATAATATTCCCTATGTGGCTACGGGTAGCCCGGCTTTTCATCTAGATCTTATGAATAAAATTCGCCGGGCTGCGGCCATTCCTGGACCGGCTTATCTTCACATCTACGCACCCTGCCCCACTGGCTGGAGAATGAAGGCTGAGCTTTCCGTGGAGAGTTCCCGTTTGGCCGTTAATAGTCGGATTTTTCCTCTGTATGAAGTTATAGATGGTCAGTACATCCTGAACAAGAAAGTGGATCAGCCTATTCCCTTGGTCGAATATTTGAAACCTCAGGGTCGCTTCCGACACCTCATGAGCGAAGACATAGCTAAGATTGAGGAGCGGGTTAATCACGAGTATGAGTATATTGTAAAACTATCTGAATCTTTTGTTGAACCACTATTTTAAGTCATAGTTCCGCGTGAACTACGACAAAAGTAGAGACCAGTTTAAAGCAGACCGGTCTTTATTTTTTTGGGATGTGTTTTTCTCAGGTTCTAAGGGCAGATCCATGTAGGCTGCGGAATTTTTAGTTATAAGTAGGTTAGCGGGAATCTTAAGGTTTTTCGTTAGGTAATTCTAAACGGCTCTGGCTTAGTGGTGGGAAAGAGTCAGGTTGTACTTGAATTTCCTCAAAGCGTTGGTATGCTCTTCCAGTTGAAAAGTGTTGTCGGTCAGTTCCGGGGAAGTCATAATTGCGCCCAAAATATCTAGAGTCTCACGAGTTATAACGGTTAGTAGGTTCTTGTCGAATTTAAAAAGTATGGTTAGAGTTATTCGGGAGTTGGCGTTTTGGGCGGTAGTGGATACGGTGGAATAGGGTTTGGATAAATACTTGTCCGGGGGGGAGGTATAGCTTTACCCTGGGCTATGGTTAGGGCCGTCAGTTGCCGGGGTATATTTTTTACGGTAGGATCAGGATATCAGATACCCCTAGGCCGGTCAAGTCGGCGATGAGCCGTTTAACCCTATGATCGCTTAAGGTGTAGTTCGCGGTGCGCGGGCTTAGGAAGAAATGGTTTATGAAAGTCTAGTAAGGTAGGGAGTAAATCCGAAAAGATGGCTCTTTTATCTCAAAAGCGTTACTGCCGGTGTAGTTGACTATCAGATAATTCTAGGGTTCGAAAAGATCCAAATCCACCATATAACAGAAGATCTGCCTATTGTAGTTCAGGTACAGAAATTAGCCGACGTCGTTAGTTAGATGTGTTTTTTTCGCCAGGCTTTTTTCTCTTTCACGGCCGGGTTAAAGTTAATCATCCGGTCACTGAGGTAGTGGGCCTCGTAAATAATTAGTTTAAGCCAGCCGTGAGGGTAATAAAAACAGTGATTGGTCAAAGTGTAGGTTGGCGGTGCCTTACTTTTAGGTGGTGAGTAGCAGTTAGATTAAGGCCATGGCTAAGATTACAATCACTTTTCGGCCAGCGGTTTTAAATACTTCCCCCTCTGGCGTTAGAAAATTAGTCATCCTAAGCAGTTTCGTTTTTCTTATTGGTCCTTTAGGCTAAAACATTTAAAATTTAGATGACTATTAACCTTATTTAAGAGACGGGATAGGTCACCGGATTATGACGTAAAGACGTAAAAGAGTAACGTCCAGATTTATAAAATTACTTTTGGGTGGCTTTAGTGTGGTCGGCCAAAAATGTGGCTACGCCGGAATCGGTTAGAGGGTGGGTGGCCAATCGCCGCAGAATTTTGAATGGAATAGTGGCGACGTCAGCTCCTAAAAGAGCACTTTTCAAGATATGTTGGGTTGAGCGGATACTGGCCACAATTATTTTTGTTTCAAAACCGTAATTGCTGTAAATATTTATAATTTCAGAGATAATTTCTAGACCGTCATGTCCGATGTCATCCAGACGGCCGACGAAGGGGCTGACAAAAGCGGCCCCAGCTTTTGCGGCTAAAAGAGCTTGAAGAGCCGAAAAAACTAGAGTTAGATTAACTTTAATTCCTTCGGCGGCCAGAGTTTTGGTAGCGAAAAGCCCGTCCAGAGTTAGGGGTAGTTTTATGGTCACATTTTGGGCTAGAGCGGCCAAGTGGCGGCCCTCTTTAATCATGGCCTCTTTTTCAGTACTGATAACCTCGGCGCTGACCGGGCCGTTAGTCAAGGCGCAGATAGCGCGGATGTGTCCGTCTTGTTCGCTGATGCCTTCTTTGGCCATAAGACTCGGGTTGGTAGTGACTCCGTCTAGGAGGCCGTAACCAGCGGTTTCTTCGATTTCCTTAAGGTTAGCAGTGTCGATAAAAAATTTCATTTGGCTTCTCCCTTTTTCCATTTTATAATCAAAGCACTCGGAAATGTCAAATTACCTGAAACGGTTTTCTCTTCTCCCTCTGGCGTCGGAGGGCTGATCGTGCTAAAATAAAATAATAAATAAAGTGGTTGTGATTTTTCGATGAAAATAATAAATGTGCGCATAAAGTACGGTGGTCAGGTGATGGCTTACGATTGTGGAGAGCTGAATTCTTCCATAGGTGATTGGGTGGTAGTGAGGAACGATGATTCTGTTTATTTGGGGCAGGTTATCACCGCTCCGGTTATACTCAAGTTGCCTGAAAAGGAATCGACGACCGAGCTTGCGTCTTCAATGTCAGCGGTGACGAACCTCCTTTATTGGGGGGCTGGAGAGGCTCAGGGGCGTCAC